>CAIOTK010000434.1 GCA_903861185.1 uncultured Opitutia bacterium
CTGGCGGCCGTCGACGCGCTGCACGCGCGCGGGCATTTCGCGCCGGCCGAGGCCTCGCTGAACGCCTGGCGCAACGCAGTCCGTCCCGGCGCCACAATCGAGGCGGCCCGGGCGCGCGCCCTACTCGTGTCGGTCGCCGCGCGCGCCGCACCGGAGGTGACCGAACCGGGCGCGGCGCTCGGGCTACTCGCCCGCCGGGGCGTCCGCCTCGGAACTGACTGGGCGGCGCTGACGGACCCGGCCGCGGAGGCCGGGGGCACGGCGGTCGCTGAGCTGGTCGTGGCGCTCGCCGCGCTTGCACCCTGAGTGGCCGCGCGTGGAATCTGCCGCTTCACCGATGTCCATCCCGGTCACCCTCGTTACCGCGCTGCGGCGCCTCTGCCTCGCCTGCCTGCTCGCCGGCCCCGCCAGCGCCAATCCTTACGGCGAGAAGGTCGCCCGGGTAACGCGCGTCCCCGGACTCGTGGCCTTCTGGGATTTCACGCGGCGCGAGGCGCCCGGGGGTCGCTTCACGGCGCACGTGCCGCCGGGGGCGGTGACTGACTACCCGCTCGACGCCAGTAACTACGTGCGCGAGTTGTGGCACGCCGGTCCTGCCGCGACCTACGCGGACTTCCCGTTGCTCGGTTCCGGCCCTTTCGGCGAGGCGATCCGGATCCGCGCGGAGACGAACCCGGACTTCCGCCCGCTTTTGCTGGTTCCACGCGCTCGCCTGCACGACACCCCGTTGGACATCAAGGGAGCAGGCCGGGCCGTCACCGTGGTTGTCTGGGCCATCCGCGAAAGCGGCAACCACGCGCTCGCGGGCATCTGGCACGAGGGGACCGACCTCCGACAGGCGTCCACCGAGACCATCGTGCGGGTCGAGCGGGGGCAGCGCCAGTACGCCCTGTTCGCGGGCCTCAACCACGAGGGGGCGGCCTGCGGCCACGTCTCGGAGAACGGCGCCAGCTCGTTCCTGAACCGGTACGCGCTCCACAAGTGCAACTCGCCCGCCCAATCGCCCCGGGTGCCCCACGACGCTCCCGCCGAGGTGCTGGCGCGCGCGTGGCGCACCTTCGCGATGACGTTCGACAGCGGCACGCAGGAACTGACCGGCTGGCTCGACGGCCGCGGGGGCGACCGCTGGCTGGAAAACCCGCAGCGCGACCGGCTGATTTCCTCCGCCGCCAACGCTTGGCGGCAGGGCCGTCTCGCCCGAATTCCGGGCCTCCAGGAGGGCGAGGATCCCGCCTTTCCCGCCGATCAACATTACAACCCGCCCGAAGAGGAACCGCTGCGCGTCACCCCGCTGGCCGCCGAGGGTGGGCGGCAGGTCGAGCTCCGCGAGTACCGGTACACGCGGGTGCGAGTCACCTTGGAAGCCGGCCGGGAGACCGACCGCGAGCTGGTCGCGCTGCGGCTCAACCCTTGGTGGTATCCGCACGACCTCTATACGCCGCCGGCGGACGGGACGGGCGGCCCGTTCACCATCGGGCGGGTCATCCACAGCAGCCGCAGCGTGGGCTTCACCGGCTGGATCGGCGGCGTCGCCGTATTCAATCGCGCGCTCACCGCGGGGGAACTGGCGGACCTGCACGCGCTCGCCGCTCCCCTGCCGCGCCCCTAGGCCTCGCCGGCGCGCGCTGCCCCGGGAGCGAGGTCGAAAAGGTGGACGCGCGCGCGGCGGCCCGCCTACTTTGCCCCGAATGCACCCCGCCCCCCGCTCCCGCCGCGCGTTCCTCAGCCAGACTCTCGCCGCCGCCGGCGCCACCGCCGTTTTCCGTCCGGCGCTGCGCGCGGCGTCCGCGCCGACGTGGACCATTGGCTGCTTGAACCGGCCGTGGACCAAGTGGAGCTGCGACGCGATGCTCGACGGCGTGAAGGCAGCGGGGTTCACCGAGCTGGGGCTGCAGACCCCGACGAAGGAGGATCCGTTCGTCGCCGCCACGTCGGCCGACTACCTGGCCGAACTGGCCCGCAAGATCGCCGCGCGGGGCCTGCGCGCCACGATGGGGCGCCTGCGCACCCGGGACGACGGTCCGTTCGACGAGGCCGCGCGCGCGGAAATCCGCCGCCAGCTCGCGAACGCGCGCACGCTGGGGCTCACCACCCTAATCAACACGGGCGTCGGCAAAGCCGCTCAATACGAGACGTGGTACCGGGCGATGGCGTACGCCGCCGCCCAAGGGGCTGAGCTCGGCGTGCGGATGGTGACCAAGCCACACGGCGGGGTGACCGCGGCCGCGACCGACCTGCTGCGCTGCGTCGAGCGCGTGAACCACCCGAACTTCGGGATCTGGTACGACCCGGGTAACATCATCCACTACACTGGCCTCGACCCGGTCGCTGAGCTGGAGCCGTTGCTGCCGCACCTCGCAGCCTTCACCGCAAAGGACTGCGCGGCGAAGGGCGGCGAGGTGATGATCCAGCTGGGCGCGGGCGCGGTGGACTTCGCGGCGCTGTTCCGCCGCCTCCGCCGGGCTGGTTTTGCGGGGCCGGTGATGCTCGAGGGCGGCGCGGTCGGCGAGACCGCCGAGGCCACCACGCAAAACGCCCGCGCCAACCGCGAGTTCCTCGCCCGCGCGCTGGCCCCAGCCTGAGGCGGCGTCTTCAGGCTTCCTTTAGGGCCGTCCACTGCTTGCCTTGACCCGCCGCCGCCGGCTTGTCCGTCGCGCGCTGCCCCACCCCATCCTCCCATGAACCCCCGTCCGCTCCCGCGCGCGCTCCGCGCGCTGTTCCCGCTCGCCGCGCTGCTCGCCCCGGGCCTCCGCGCCCAAGTCGCCCCCGCCCCTGCGCCCACCCCGGTCGCCCGGCCCGCCGGCGGCCTCGTCGCGCTGAACCCCTTCGAGGTGAAAGCCGAGGCGGACAATAGTTACGGGGCGCTCAACTCAAACTCGCTCACCCAGTTCAACACCGCCCTCGATCGCACGCCCGTCTCCGCCGACATCTTCACCGCGGAGTTTATGCGCGATATCGCCGTCACCTCCGTCGAGGAGATGCTCAACGGCTACGGCGCCGGCGCCGGCACGGTGATGTCTAACCCTGACAGCGACGCGCTCTCGCAGCAGCCCGGGGACCGAGTGGGTAACCAGACCATCGGTATCCGCGGCACCGGCGGCGGCGCGATCCGGCGCGACGGCTTCGCCGCCACGGGCGCGGCCAACAACTTCGGCTCCACCGCCGTGGGCATCACCAGCACGTTCGACGTGGAGCGCGCCGACGTCGTGCGCGGCCCCCAGGGCCTCCTCTATGGTGCGGGCGGGGCCGGCGGCACCGTCAACACTGTCTCCAAGCGCGCCCAGTTCAACCGGCACACCACCTCGTTCTCCTGGCGCCTCGACCAACACGGCTCCCAACAAGGCCAGCTCGACCACAACCTGGGCCGCGACTGGATCGCCTTCCGGCTCGCTCTGCTCGACGACAACCAGCGCTACCGCCGGCTCTTCATCGGCTACGAGACGCAGGGGCTCTACGGGCAGGTCGCGCTGAAGCTCGACGCACTCCGCACCGTCGTCCGCGCGCAAGCCCAGCAGACCGTCAACCAGCGCATCCTCAACACCAACCAGGAGAACATCGCGTTCACCAACGCCGCCACCGACCCGCGCCACAACTTCGGCCTCGGGTACATACTGCGGAACGGACTCGCCGGGGCGATCAACCCCGTCACGGGCCAGCCTTGGCCCCGCGGCGCCATCGCCAACGGCCAGCTCACTTGGGACAACCTCAATGCTTGGGCCGGCTGGACCGCCTCGGAGTACGTCACCAACAAGACCTACGCGGTCCTGACCGAGACGGTGTGGACGCGCTGGCTGTCCACCCAGTTCAACGTCCTCTACAACGACTACCAGTCCGACCGTGCGAACGGCGGCATCGCCAACCTCAGCGCCCCGCTGCTGAACGGGAAGCCGCTCAACGAGTGGGCCAACGGCGCGACCCTAGCCGACGCCGAGCAGCCCACGCGGCGCTGGGCCGCCCGCGGCGCCGCGATGATCACTCGCGACCTGCTCGGCGGCCGCGCGGCGACGCAGACGCTCCTCGGCTACGACATCGAGTGGGCCGACTCCGGGCCGACGGACTTCGGGTACTACCTCGCCGACGCGAACTTCAACGTCGTCCAGGACCCGCGCCTCCCGACGAACCTCGGCCGCACCCCGATGCCGCGCCTCTGGTGGTCCGTCGCAGACGGCCCGCAGAAGAAGCCGCTGCCCCGTGGCGGCTGGCTCACCCCGCGGCTCACCTGGGGCGGCGCGAATTACGTGCGGATGCCCAACAACCCCCGCGACCCCGCGTGGGTGCGGCCGAACAACCCCCTCGGCCTCGCCAGCCTCGCCGGGTTGCCGGGCGTCAGCGGCCAGAACAACGACGGCCACCACTGGGAGAACCGCACGGCCGGCTTCTACGCCTCCAACTACACGAGCTGGTGGGGCGACCGCTTCGCCACGCTGGTCGGCGTGCGTTCGAACGAGAACTTCAAGCGCACGCCCAACATCACCTCCACCGTCACCACGCCGTGGGCCGAGTCCTCCGCCGGCAACCGCAGCTACAACCTCGGCCTGAACGCCCGCCTCACCGAGGCGCTCCGACCCTACTACAGCTTCTCGAGCACCTATAACATCCCGCTCGTCAACGCCAACGACCCGCTCGGCAACGCACCCCGCACCTCGAGCGGGACCGGCCACGAGGCCGGCGTCAAGTTCACCACGCGCGACCAGCGTTTCTCCGGCTCGCTGCAGGCCTTCCGCACGAACTCCAAAGACGAGATGATCAACGCGGGCGGGGGCGTGCGCGACCTAATCAACCCCACCGGCCTCAATGGCGCCTACAACGGACCGGCCGGCGCCAAGAACCAATGGACGAACCTCGACCGCACCACTCGCGGGCTTGAACTCATCCTCACCGCCAGCCCGACGCCGAACTGGCGCCTGCGCCTCGCCGCCACCACCGCCGACGGCCGCAACCTTTCCGACAAGAAGTACCCGCTGCTCTGGAACGACGACTTCCACCTCCGCAACGGCGGGGTGACCTACCAGAACGGCACCCCCTTCACCGTGCCCGTCACCCCGTCGGTCATCGCCGCCAACATCGCCACGCTCAACCGACAGGTCGACCCCGCCACGCTCCAGAATCAGGGCGAGTGGCAGCCGCTCACGCTCGCAATGATGAACGACCGCACCGGCCCCTACTGGGCCCAGCCCGCCGACGACAACGGCCGGTTGCAGGCGAGTAACGTGCGCCGGGTGCTGCAGTACTTTGTCGGCGCCAACGGAACCGCTCTCACGGGCGTCACCGGCCTGCCGGTCTCGCGGATTCCCTACGCTTGGTCCGACCCGTTCGGCGCCAAGGGCGAGACCGTGGTCGCGCGGAAGGGCGAGTACACCGTCGGCTACGCCCAGTACCGCCTCGTGCTGACCAATAATTACACCTTCACGGGCGACCATCTCCTGCGCGGCTTCAGCGTCGGCGGCACGGTCGCGCTCGGCCTGCGCAACCGCACGTTCTACTACAACACGCCCGGCGGCGGGCGGGAACTCTTCGCCTCGCCCGACACTTGGCAGGTCAACCTCCTCGCCTCCTACCGCCGCAAGGTGGGCCAGCGCTTCCTCTGGACCAGCCAGGTGAACGTCGAGAACGCGTTCAACCACTACGTCCTCGGCACGCTGCCCAACAACGGCAGCGGCTTCACGGTGCCCGCCAACCTCGCGGTCACCTTCTACGGCCAGCCCCGCCTCTACGTCTGGACGAACACCCTCGCGTTCTGAGCCCCGCGCTGCGGGGCGCCGCGCCCGCGCCGGAAACCATTGCCTCGGCCGGGCCGCGGCCTTGCATCGGCGCACCCCTCCCGATGAGCCGGCTCCTCCCCGCCCTCCTCCTGCTCGCTGCCGCCGCCCGCGCCGCGGAAAACCACGTCTTCGTGGTCAGCAGCACCCACACCGACGCCGCGCAGGACTGGATGGTCTCGGCCGTCTTCGGCCGCGACGGCCGCCGCCTCGCCGAGGCCCGCGACTGGGGCACGGTGGTCGTGGCCGAGGTCGACCTCGGCGCGCCACTCCACTGGAACAGTCTGGGCGACTTCCGCGCGGAGCTGAACCGCCAGCGCCCCTGAGCTTCCCCCTTTTTCGACCATGCACCACCCCCGCCTGCGCCTGCTCCTGCTGCTACTGCCCCTCGCGTCCCTGCTACCCGCCGCCGCGCCCGCCCCGGGCGGCATCTCCGGTCGCGTGCAGAACGTCGTCACCGGGCAGTACCTCAACAACGTCCGCATCACCGTCGCCGGCACCGAGCGCGCCGCCTTCACCGACCAGACCGGCAGCTACCGCCTCGCCGCGCTGCCGCCGGGAACCGTGACGCTTGAGGCCTTCTACACCGGCCTCGACGCGCAGCGCGTGACCGTGACCGTGCGCGCCGGCGAGGTCGTCGAGCAGGACTTCGCCCTCACCAGCGCCGCGCGCTACGGCGGCGCGGGCGTGGTCCGCCTCGACGCCTTCACCGTGGCCACCGAACGCGAGACCGACGGCGCCGCCATCGCCATCAACGAGCAGCGCTTCGCCGCGAACATCAAGACGGTCGTCGCAGCCGACTCGCTCGGCGATGTGATGGACGGCAACGTAGGCGAATTCCTGAAGTACCTCCCGGGCATCACCGCCGAGTACGACACCGAATCCGGCGGCTCCGTCGCCTCCGTCGCCGTGCGCGGCTTCCCCTCCTCGATGGCCGTGCTCTCGACGGACGGCCTCGAGATGGCCAACACCGGCAACCCCCAGGGCGCCTCGCGCGTGTTCCAGTTCAAGGAGGTCTCGATCAACAACATCTCCCGCCTCGAGGTGACCAAGGTGCCCACGCCTGCGACGCCCGCCGATTCGATGTCCGGCTCGATCGATATGGTGAGCAAGAGCGCCTTCGAGCGGAAGAGCGCCCAGCTGCGCTGGAGCGTGAGCCTCGCCGGCATCCACAACCGCCTCGGCCTAAAGAAGGAGCCGCACGTCTCCGACGAGCGCATTTACAAGGTGCGCCCGAGCGCCAGCTTCGACTACACGCTGCCCGTCAACCGCAACTTCGGCCTCGTCGTCACCGGGCAGGTGCAGGACCGCTTCGTCGAGCAACAGCGCTCGACCAAGGGCTACGCCACCAGCGGCACCGGCACCGGCGGCACCTTGGAGCGCCCGTACCTGCAGTCCTACCAAGTGATCAGCGTCCCCCGCCTCACCGCCCGCCAGTCCGCCGCGCTCAAGGCCGACTGGCGCCCGCACCCGAACGGCGTGCTCTCGCTCAGCCTCGAACGCAGCCGCTTCATCGCCGACCGCTCGAACGCCTCGGTGAACTTCACCACCGGTACGAACGGCGCGCCCTCGGTCGCGGGCGGCGTCCCGCTGACCTTCGGACCCGACTTTACCCACGGAGCCACCGGCCGCGGCGGCGTCTCCCTGATGGGCCTCGGCGCCTCGGTGGTGCAGCGCCTCGACACCAAGGCCGCCACGCTGCGCTACCGGTACGACGACGGCACGTGGCGCGTCGTGGCCGGCGCCGGGCAGTCCAACGCCGGGGGCGGCTACTTTGACACCTCAGAGGGCCGCTTCCGCACCCTCGGGATCGCGCTCACCAACCCCGTGCGCGTGAACCTCACCGGCATCAACACCCTTCGGCCCTACGGCTTCCAGGTGCTCGATAACGCCAACCGCGAGGTCGACTGGCGCGACCTCAGCCAGTACCGGCTCAATACCGCGCAATCCACGCCGCGGCCGATCAGCGACAGCCTCTCCAACGCGAAGGTGGACGTACGCCGCGCGCTGACGGCGCTCCCCTTCCCCGCCGCGGTGCAGGTGGGCGCGCTCTCGCGCGTGAAGGTGCGCGACGTGCGCCGCCAGAGCATCAACTGGACCTACCTCGGCCCGGACGGGAACGCGAACACCCCCGACTCGCCCGCCCCGTACGGGATGCGCAACTACGTCAACCAGCCCGAGTTCTTCGGGCTCTCGTCCTTGCCGTTCGTTTCGCTCTACCGCGCTTGGGACGGCCTCGCGGCCAACCCCAACCTGTGGACGAAGACGCCCGCCCAGGTCGTGGCCGAGGAGCAATTCCGGATCAATAACTCGGAGCGCCTCGAGGAAGGCGTGCAGGCCGGCTACGTGCAGGCCGAGTTCGGCCTCTTCCACAACCAGCTGCGGGTCGTAACCGGCGTGCGGCGCGAGCGGACACGCGCCCAGGGCGAGGGCCCGCTCTTCACGCCGGACGCGGTCTGGCAGCGCACCGCGACGGGCGCGTACGCCCGCGCCGCGAACGGCGCCCTCCTCCGCCGCCCGGAGGCCGGTGCGACCGGTTCCCTGGAGGAGCTCCGTCTGACGCGCACCGACCGCGGCCTGAAGGCCGACCGCACCTACGCCGGCACTTACCCGAGCCTGCACCTCACCTGGAGCCTACGCGAGGACCTGCTGCTGCGCGCGGCCTACGCCCGCACCTACGGCCGGCCCGACTTCACCAACATCATTCCGAACGCCACGATCGACGAGAACGAGCTCAACGACATCACGCCCGACCCCGAGGGCATCCCGGGCACGATCAACATCCGCAACACCGGCCTCCGTCCGTGGACGGCCGACAACTTCGATCTGTCGCTCGAGTACTACACCCCGCAGGGCGGCCTGTTCAGCGCGGGCGCCTTCCGCAAGGACATCGCCGACTTCTTCGGCAACGTGGTGAAGCTGGCGACCGAGGCCGACCTCACGCAGCTGGACCTCGACCCGCGCTACCGCGGCTGGCGCCTCACCACGACCTACAACCTGCCGGACGCCGCGCGCGTTTCCGGCATCGAGTTCAACGTTCGCCACTCGCTCGCGCCCCTCGGCGCCTGGGGCCGGCCCCTCCAGGCCTTCGCCAACGGGACCAAGCTCAAGCTCGAGGGCGGGAAGGACGCCGAGTTCGGCAACTTTGTACCCGAGAGCGCCAACTGGGGCCTCACCTACGCGCGACGGCCGGTCACCGTGATGCTCAAGTGGAACTACCGCGGCACCCAGCGCCGCGGCGCCCAGCCCACCTTCGGCCCCGACGGCTACGAGTACGTGCGGCGCAAGGTGACCGTCGACCTGAACCTCGACTGGCAGCTGCGGCGCGAGTTGTTCGTCTACCTCAATGCGCAGAACGTGTTCGACCGCCCGGAAATCCTGGAGCGCCGCGGCTCTGTCACCCCGGCCTACGCCCGCCGCTACCAGGAGATGACGCACGGGGTGCAGCTCACCCTCGGCGTGAAGGGCTCGTTCTAAGGCGCGGGCGCCTCCGCGCTTGACCCGCGCGGGCGGGCCGCGCCCCGTCGTGGGCCGATGCACCCCGCCCGCCTCCTTCCTCCCGCCCGCCTTGTCGGCGCACTCCTCGCCCTCGCGTTTGCCGGCGCGCACGGCGCGACGGCGCCGGCCACCCCGGCTCCCGCAGTCGAGCTAATCGGCCGTTACGACCTGCCCCGCCTCCAGCGCATTTTGCGCGAAGAGATCCCGGCCGCCGTGGGCGCGCGCGTGGACTACCCGGAGCCCCGGCACGCGGTCCGCCTGTTCCGGGTAACCTACCCTTCGGTGATCCCGGAGAAGGCGAACCGGCCGACGCTCGCCTCGGGCCTTGTCGCCATCCCCGAGGGCCGCGTCGGCCGCCTTCCGCTGGTCTCCTACCAGCACGGCACGGTTTTTGGGCAGCGGGAGGTGCCGTCGTTCCCGGAGGAGTCTTTCGAGACCCGCTTGATGATCGCGCTCTTCGCAGCCGGAGGGTACGTCGTGACCGGTGCCGATTACTTCGGCCTTGGGCTCTCCCAGGAGAAGGACAGCTACATCGTGCTGGGGAGCCAATCGCAGGCCTGCCTCGACCTGCGCGGGCCGGCGCGTGCGCTGCTGGCCCGGGAGAGCATCACGCCGTCGGACGAATTCCTCGCGGGCTGGTCCCAGGGCGGCGTCGTCACGATGGCGTTGCTCGAGCGGATGGAGCAGCAGGGCCTGCCGCTCCGCGCCGTCGGGACCGCCGCGGCGCAATGCGACGGCTACGTAATGACCAGCGGCTTCCTCAACTTCCCCCGCCCGATCGAGGCGTGGTGGGTGACGACGATGTTCATCCTCACCGCCTTCTCCTTCGAGGAGTACTACGACGTCCCCGGCCTCGCGCAGGGCCTGTTCACCCCCGAGCAGTACCCGCTCGCGCGCGCCATCTACCTGAAGGATCCGGCGGTAAAGCTGGAGGACTTCCCGCGCGACCTGCGCAAACTCATCCGGCCGGAGTTCTTCGATCCGGCCCGCTACCGCAGCTCCGCCTACGGACGGCTCGCCGCCGCGATGCAGCCCTACCGGTGGGTCATCCGCACGCCCGTGCGGATGTATTACGGCGAGATCGACGAGTGCCTCACCGTCGGTTTGGCGCGGCTGCCGATGGAGTACCAGCGCGCGATCGGCAATGACCGGGTAACGGCGATCTCGGCCGGCCCTGACGCGAACCACCGCATCACCTACGCCCGCGCGGCCAAGGAGTGGCTGGCCTGGTTCGAGGAAAAGCGATCCCGCTGAGGCACGGTCCCGAAGGCCAACCGCCGGGCGGGCTTTACGTGCGCGCCAACCTTCGTTTGGTTCTCGCCGTCGCCCCGTCCGCCCCGTGCTTCCCGCCACCTACCTCCTCGCATCCCGCGCCCGCCTCCTGCTCGCCACCCTCACGGTGGCCAGCGCCGGCGCAGCGGAGGTGGACTTCAACCGCGACGTCCGCCCGATCCTCTCCGACAAGTGCTTCCACTGCCACGGCCCGGATGAGCAGGGCCGCAAGGCCAAGCTCCGCCTCGACACCCGCGAGGGCGCGCTGCGCGAGCGCGACGGCCAGCGCGCGATCGTCCCGGGGCGCGGCGCCGAGAGCGAACTGCTCCTCCGCGTCCTCAGCCCCCACGCGGACGAGGTAATGCCGCCCCCGGAGGCCAAGATCGGCCGCCTCACCCCGGCCGAAATCGATACGCTCCGCCGCTGGATCGACGCGGGCGCCGCCTACCAAGAACACTGGGCCTTCGTGCCCCCCGCGGCTCCCGTGCTACCCGCGACGGACCGGCTCGACGGATCCACCCCGCGCAACGGCATCGATCAGCTCGTGTTCGCCGCGCTGCGCCAGCGGAACCTCGCCCCCCAACCCGAGGCCGACCGCGCCACCCTGCTGCGCCGCGTCACCTTTGACCTCACCGGCCTGCCCCCCGCCCCCGCGGAACTCGCCGCGTTCCTCGCGGATCCCGCGCCCGACGCCTACGCGCGCGCCGTCGACCGACTCCTCGCCTCCCCGCGCTACGGCGAGCGGATGGCCGCCGACTGGCTCGATCTCGCCCGCTACGCCGACAGCTTCGGCTTCCAGGTCGACCGCGAGTGGGCGATGTGGCCCTGGCGCGACTGGGTGATCCAGGCCTTCAACCGCAACCTGCCCTGGGACCAGTTTGTGACCTGGCAGCTCGCCGGCGATCTGCTGCCCGGGGCCACGGAGGAGCAGCGCCTCGCCACCGCCTTTAACCGCCTCAATCCTCAGGAGAGCGAGGGCGGATCGGTCGAGGAAGAGTACCGGGTGAACTACATCAACGACCGCACCGCCACCTTTGGCACTGCGTTCCTCGGCCTGACCCTCGACTGCGCCCGCTGCCACGACCACAAGTTCGACCCGGTCACGCAAAAGGACTACTACCAACTCTTCGCCTTCTTCGACGATATCGACGAGGCGGGGCTGTACTCATTCTTCACGCCGTCGATGCCGACCCCCGCGATGTGGCTGCAGGACACCGGGGAAAAGGAGACCTACGCCGCCGCCACCGCCGCCGTCGCCGAGGCGGAAGCGGCACTCGCCGCAGTCGCGGCGCGCCGCCCAGACGCGTTCACCGCCTGGCTCGCCGCCCACCCGGACGGCGCGGGCCTGCCCGGGGAACTCGCCCGCTTCGACTTCGAAGAACGCCTCGACGCGCCGCCCGGCGCCAAGGCGCCCGTGACCAAGGCAATGGAGGCCGCCAAGCTCGGCCACTTCGCCAGCGCGCTCGAGGAGCGCCACGCCGCCAACACCCCCGCGGAAAATACCGCCGCCCCCGGCCGTCACGGCCAAGGCCTCCGCCTCTCCGGCGACCATCCGGTCAACACCACCCTCGGCAACTTTCAGCGGCACGAACCCTTCTCCGTCGCCCTCTGGCTGCAAGCCCCCGCGGCGCGGGAACGGGCCGTGCTGATGCACCGCTCGCGGGCGTGGACCGACGCGGCTAGCCGCGGCTATGAGCTGCTGATGGCCGACGGCCGGCTACAATGGTCGCTGATCCATTTCTGGCCCGGCGACGCCATCGCCGTGCGCACGCGTGACGCGTTGCCGCTCGGTCGCTGGGTTCACGTCACCGTGACGAGCGACGGCTCCAGCCGAGCCGCCGGCCTCCGGGTGTACGTCGACGGGGTGGCGGCGCCCCTCGAGGTCGTCCGCGACCACCTCACGCGCAACATCACCGGGGGCGGCGGCGACACGATCACCCTCGGGGAACGCTTCCGCGACCGCGGCTTCCAGGGCGGCCTAGTAGACGAACTGCGCGTCTTCGACCGGGCCCTCACCCCGCTCGAGGCCGCAGAGGTCGCCGCGCCCGGCGCCCTTGCGCGGGCCGTCCGCGCCCCGGGGGCCCGAGAGGACGCGGCGCTGCACGCTCATTACCTTGCAGCGCACGACCCCGAGTACCGAGCCGCGGCTGAGACGCTCCGCGCCGCCCGCGCCCGGCAAACGCGCCTCGCCGAGGAGGCTCGGGAAATTATGGTGATGCGCGAGCTGCCCGCGCCGAAGTCCGCCTACATCCTCCGTCGCGGTGAGTACGACCAGCGCGGCGAGGAGGTGCGGGCTGACACGCCCGGATGGCTGCCCCCGTTCCCCGCCGACGCCCCACGCAACCGGCTCGGGCTCGCGCGCTGGCTCACCGCCCCGAATCATCCGCTGTTGGCCCGCGTCACCGTCAACCGGTTCTGGCAGGCCCTCTTCGGCCGCGGGCTGGTGAAGACCGCCGAGGACTTCGGTCTGCAAGGCGAGCGCCCTCTGCACCCGGAGTTGCTGGACTGGCTCGCCGTTGAATTTGTCCGCGGCGGCTGGGACGTGAAGGCGCTGCTGCGCACCATCGTCCTGTCCCACACCTACCGCCAGCGTAGCGCCGCGACCCCGGCGCTCGCGGCCGACGATCCGGAGAACACGTTCCTCGCCCGCGGCCCACGACACCGCCTCCCGGCCGAGATGATCCGCGACCAGGCGCTCGCGATCAGCGGCCTGCTGGTCGAGCGGGTCGGCGGACCACCCGTGCATCCGTACGACCTGCCGGAGTCGTTCAAGCCAGCGCCGGCGGGCACCGGCGACGCGTTGTTCCGGCGCAGCCTGTACACGTTCTGGCGGCGCAACGGCCCTGCCCCGGTGCTGGAGGCCTTCGATGTCCCGAAGCGCGTGGTCTGCGTCGCGCGCCGCGATACCACCAACACCGCCCTGCACGCCTTCGTGCTCCTCAACGGCACCCAATTTGTGGAGGCCGCGCGGGGCCTCGCGGAAAACCTGCTGCGCGAGACGGCGGGGCGCCCGGACGCGCTGCCCGCCCTCGCCTTCCGCCGCGTGCTCGGTCGCGAACCGGACGCCGCCGAAGCGGGGATTTTGCTCCGCCTGCACCGCGAGCAGTTGGCACACTATGCCCGGGAGCCGGGCGACGCCGACTGTTACCTCACCCACGGCTCGCGCCCGGCCGATCCCGCGCTGCCGCCCGTGGCTCTCGCCGCCGCGGCCACGCTGGTGAATACCCTGATGAACCACGACTTGTTCGTGCAGAAACGATGAGCCTCCCCGATCCCGCCGCCCTCTGCACCGGCGCCGAGCCCTGGTTCCGGCTCAGCCGCCGCGAATGCCTCAACCGCCTCGGCCTCGGCCTAGGCGGCCTCGCCTTGGCGCAGCTCCTCGGGCGCCCCGCCCACGCGGCCCCCGCCGCTAACGTCCCGGCCGGCGGCGGCCTCCACTTCGCCCCAAAGGCCAAGCGGATCATTTACCTGTTCCAGTCGGGCGGCCCTTCGCAGCTCGACCTCCTCGACCCGAAACCCCTCCTCAACCAGCGCCACGGGCAGCAGTTGCCGGACTCCGTGCGTGGGGGCCAGCGCCTGACCGGGATGTCGGGCAACCAGAGCTCGATCCCGATCGCCGGGTCGCCTTTCGCGTTCCAGCGCCACGGCAAGAGCGGCAACGCCTTCAGCGAACTGCTACCTTGGACGGCGAAGGTCGCGGACGAGCTCTGCGTGATCCGCTCCCTGCACACGGAGGCCATCAACCACGGGCCCGGCGTGACCTTTATGCAGACGGGCGCGCAGATCCCCGGCCGGCCCAGCTTCGGCGCCTGGCTCGACTACGGGCTCGGCAGCACCAACGACAACCTGCCGTCCTTCGTCGTCCTCCTCACCAAGGACAAGAAGGGCCAGCCGCTGATGTCGCACCTCTGGGGCGCCGGCTTCCTCCCGGCGAAGCATCAAGGCGTGCGCTTCCGCTCCGGCGGCGACCCCGTCCTCTACCTCGGCAATCCCGCCGGCGTCTCCCCGGCTAACCGCCGCCTCGCCCTCGACCGCCTGCGCGAGCTCCACGAGCACCAATTTGCTGGCACCCCGGACGCCGAGATCGGCGCCCGCATCGCCAACTACGAGCTCGCCTTCCGGATGCAGAGCAGCGTCCCCGAGGTCACCGACCTGCGCGGCGAACCCGATGCGGTGGTCGACGCCTACGGCCCGGACGCGCGGACGCCGGGGACCTTCGCGGCCAACTGCCTCCTCGCCCGGCGCCTAGCCGAGCGCGGGGTGCGGTTCATCCAGCTGTATCATCAGGACTGGGACCACCACGCGGGCCTGCCCGGGGGGATCCGCCGCGAGTGCCTCCAGACCGACCAGCCCAGCGCGGCGCTCGTCGCGGACCTAAAGCAGCGCGGGATGCTCGACGATACCCTCGTAATCTGGGGCGGCGAATTCGGGCGGACCAACTACTGCCAGGGCCCGATGACCGCGACCAACTTCGGCCGCGACCACCACCCGCGCTGTTTCTCGGTGTGGCTGGCCGGCGGCGGCGTGAAGGCCGGCATCACCCACGGCGAGACCGACGAGTACGGCTACAACGTCGTCCGCGACCCGGTGCACATCCACGACCTGCACGCGACCCTGCTGCACCTCTGCGGGGTCGACCACGAGCAGTTGACCTACAAGTTCCAGGGCCGCCGCTACCGCCTCACCGACGTGCACGGCCACCTCGTGAAGGGAATCCTGGCCTGAGCCAATTGGCCCAATAGGCTGCCAACGCAGCGCCCCCCGCCCTGAAGCCTACGGCCGGCCCGGTTCCAACCCAAGGGCCCAAAGGATGCCGCCGCGGAGGTGTTCTTGGAAAAGCCGGGCCGCTTCCGGCGGGTTGCGGCGCCCGCCCTTTTCCTCGCGACCGGGATCCCAGAGGTCCTCTCGGTGGCCCAAGGCCGTGTAGAAGACGCGGCCCGTCCCGTGACGCCGCGCCCACGCCAGCGGGTAATGACCCGGAGTCGCCCGGCCCGCCTTGACGTCCTCCGCCGTGAGCATCAGCCGGTCCAACCGAAGTAGGCTATGCACGCGCTCCGGCGTGTGGGACTTGAACTGATAGATCTCATCGAAC
>CAIOTK010000435.1 GCA_903861185.1 uncultured Opitutia bacterium
AACGATGTCGGTGACCACCGCCTGCACGGTATGACTCGTATGCTTCAGCAGGTACTTGCGGCCAGCCTGCAGCGGACGCGCGTGCATCCAGCAGATGTTGGCCCGCAAATCGGTCCCGAAACCGGGTCGCTCCTCGAGCCCAACCAACATGCTCCCGCGGCTCACGTCGATGTCGTCCTCTAGGACCACCGTCACCGACTGCGGGCAGAAAGCCTCCTCGACCGGGCCATCGTAGGTCCAAATCTGCTTCACCGTGGACGGGATGCCGGCGGGCAGGGCGAGCACGCGCTGACCGCGACGCACCACCCCACCAGCGATCTGACCGCTGAAGCCCCGGAAATCGTGCAGCGCGGGATCCTTGGGCGCATTCGGCCGGTTGACCCATTGCACCGGCAGCCGGAAGCCTCGGAGATTCCAATCGCTCGCGATGTGTACCGTCTCCAAGTGGCCGAGCAAGGTCGGGCCGACGTACCAAGGGGTATGCGGCGAGGCGTCGACCACGTTGTCCCCGTTGAGCGCACTGAGGGGGATGAACTTCACATCCTGAATCGCGAGCCGGGGGAGAAATTCCTCAAACTGCGCGCGAATCTCGAGGAAACGCTGCTCACTCCAGCCCACGAGATCCATCTTGTTGACGGCCACGACCAAGTGCGGGATGCGCAACAGGGAGGCGATGGCCGTGTGCCTCCGGCTTTGCTCGATGACCCCGGCGCGCGCGTCCACCAACACGATGGACAGGTTGGCCGTCGAGGCCCCCGTGACCATATTGCGGGTGTACTGCACGTGTCCCGGAGTATCGGCGATGATGAATTTCCGCCGCGGGGTCGCAAAGTAGCGGTAAGCCACGTCGATCGTGATGCCCTGCTCGCGCTCGGCCCGCAGACCGTCGGTGAGATTCGCCAGGTTGATTTGCCCTCCGCCGGTGATGTCGGCGGAGCGCTCCAAGGCTTCGATCTGGTCCTCCATGAGCGACTTCGAGTCGTACAGGAGGCGGCCGATCAGGGTAGATTTTCCATCGTCGACGCTACCGCACGTGTTGAAGCGCAGGATATCGACCGGCACGGGCGCGGTGGGGGAATCATTCATCGACGGCATCGCTTAAAAATAACCCGCCTTCTTGCGGTCCTCCATCGCGGCCTCTGACGCCTTGTCGTCCGCCCGCGAACCTCGCTCGGTGACGCGCGCCGCCGCGATTTCTGCGATAATATCATCCACCGTGGTGGCTGGGGACTCCACACATCCCGTGCTGATGATGTCGCCGATGGTGCGCACGCGTACCGTGAGCTCCCGCACGTCCTCGCCGGGCTTGGGCGGTACCAGATCATTCACCGGCAACCACTGCCCGCCACGCCGGACGCAACGGCGGCGATGGCTGAAGTAGATCGAGGGCACCTCCAGCCGCTCGCGCCGGATGTACTCCCAGACATCCATCTCGGTCCAGTTGCTGAGCGGAAAGACCCGCATGTTCTCCCCGGGGTTCAGCCGGGCGTTGTAGAGGTTCCAGATTTCCGGACGCTGGTTCTTGGGGTCCCATTGGCCGAAGGCGTCGCGGAAACTGAAGAAGCGCTCCTTGGCGCGAGCTTTCTCCTCGTCGCGGCGGGCACCACCGATGCAACAATCGAAACGGAATTCCTCGATGGCCGCTAACAACGTCGGAATCTGCAGCCGATTACGGCTGATTTCCCCCGGCGCCGCCTGCGCGATCCCGCGCGCGAGGGCATCCTCCACGGTGCGTACAATCAGTCGGGCGCCGAGCTCCCCGGCGCGCCGGTCACGGAACTCGTTCAGTTCTGGGAAATGATGTCCCGTATCAACGTTCAGGAAGGGCAGCGGTAGATCGGCCGGCCGGAAGGCCTTTTCCGCCAAGCGCAGGAGGCAGATTGAATCCTTGCCGCCGGAAAACAGCAGCGCAGGCCGCTCGAACTCTCCGGCGACTTCCCGCAGGATGTGGATCGCCTCCGTCTCGAGGTGCTGCAAATGGTCCAGATGGTAACTCGGCATGGTCGGCCCTCGGGTTCAGGTGGAAACGGCGTTGCGACCCCACGCCGCGTGCAGGCCGCATTCCCGTTTTTCGTCCGCCTTGGCCGGGTCGAAGTAATCCCATTCGTTGGGGAGCCCGAACTCCTTAAGGTAGGATTCCATTTCCGCATCGGTGGCGTGAAAGAACGGACTGACCTTCAAGGTCCCGAAGTTCCCGTCCCGCGAAACAATCTCGAGCTCCGCCCGCCCCGGGTTCTGCACCTTGCGCAGGGCCGTCAACCAGACCGTTGGGGCCAGCTCCCGCATCCCGCGCTGAAAGGGCTCCAGCTTCATCACCGCGCTGAAACGCTTCAGCCCGGGCTCGTCCTCCGGGGTGGGCACCGGCCCGTGGACCGCATCGCGGTGCGCGGCCGTCATCCGCGGCAGGTACGCTTTGAGGTTCAGATTGAGGCGGAGGCGCAGGTCCTCGGCGTGACGGTAGGTCGCCGGCCGGTTGTAGCCGTGGTCCACCCACAGCACGGGTAGATCCGGCTGCTCGCGGACCACGAGATGGAGGAGCGCCGCCTCGTAGGGGCGAAAGTTGGTAGAGACCACGGCCCTGCCGTCCGCCCGCGCGAGCGCCCAGCGCGCAATGGCGCTCGGGGATTGCGAGCGGAGTTCCTGGTTCCAGCGTTCCAGTTCGGACGGGTTCATCGCGTGAAGCGGTGAGGAAAGGCGGGGGGCCACAGCTTCGTAAAGCGAAATATTAGTACTTTAGTCATTTTATCTGCTTTCGTCGTTTTAACTTCCTTCGATCCTCCGATCCGCTCCAGTCTAACGCGCTTATCCCGCTCCGTGAATCCTCCCGCCATACCCCTCGCCCCGCCGCGCCCCTCCGGCGGTCATGTGCACCTTGTCGGCGCGGGCCCTGGCGATCCCGACCTGCTTACGGTTAAGGCGTTGCGGCTGCTGCAAGCGGCCGATGTGGTCGTGCACGACCATCTGGTGGCAGAGGGAATTCTCGCTCTAATTCCTGCCGCCACCCGGCGGGTCTTTGTGGGCAAGAAGGGCGGTGGCTTTTGCTGCCCACAGCACCGGATCGAGGAGACCCTAGTCGATCTCGCTCGCCAGGGATTGAACGTGGTCCGGCTCAAAGGCGGAGATCCATTCATCTTCGGCCGTGGCGGGGAGGAGCTGGAAGCCTTAGCCGCCGCGGGCATTCCGTGCTCGATTGTGTCCGGAGTCACGTCCGCCTTCGGCGCCGCCGCGGAGGCGGGTATCCCGCTGACGCACCGTCGCCTTGCCTCTGGAGTGGTGTTTCTCACGGGCCATGAAGAACCCGGCAAGACAGAGTCCGCGGTTCCGTGGGAGGACTACGCGCGGCTGGGCGCTACGCTGTGCGTCTATATGGGGATGAAGAATCTCGAGTCCATTACCGGCCGCTTGCTGGCGGGGGGCTTGGCGGCGGAAACCCCGGCTGCCGTCGTGCAGGCAGCGACCACGGCCAGCCAGCGGCTCTGGGTCTCCTCGCTGGGCCGGATCGCCCGTGAGGCGGAGGAGGGCGGGTTCACGGCGCCGGCCATTGTCATCATCGGGGAGGTTGTCGGCCTAGCGGAAGTGCTACAGCAACGCACCGCCGCGGAACTCGCCCTCCCGTGATGCTCTTGGTGGATAACGGCTCGCTGGAGCCCGCCGCGACGCTCAACCTGCGCCGGGTAGCCGCCGCACTCGAGACAGCGGCCGGGCGTGCGGTGACACCGGTTTCGTGGAAGCACAGCGATCGCATCCCGCCGGAAAGGCTCGAGGGCCAGCCGGCGAGCACGCTCGCTCCCTTCGTTCGGGAGCAGTTCGCCCGCGGCCAGCGCGCGTTCCATCTGGTGCCTTTCTTCATCAGTCCGCAGGGGGCGATCGGTTCCGCGTTGCGCCGCGATCTGGAACAGCTGCAGGCGGAACTTGGACCCTTCACGTTCACCTTCGGCTCAGGCTTGGCCGATGCGGGGGTGATTCCCCGGATCTTGGCCGCCCGGGTGCGTGAGACCGCGCAGGCCGCGGGCCTCGTCTCGCCTCCAGTGGTGCTCGTCGACCACGGCGGACCTTCCCCGGCATCCGCAGCCCTGCGGGACCGCCTCGCCGCGGCGGTGGCGACCGAACTAGGCCCGGATTTTCCGCCGCCCGTCGCAGCCTCGATGGAGGGCGACCATCCCCCGCTGCTGGCGGACATCCTCGCCCAGCCGACACACGCCGGCCGGGACGTCGTCGTTGCCCTGCTGTTCCTCTCGCCGGGACGGCACGCCGGCCCGGGCGGGGATATCGCGGAAATCTGCGCCGCCGCCCCCGCTCGGACCCACTGTACCGGCTTGATCGGCACCCACCCGCTCGCGCTCGCCGCGCTTTCCGGCACCCTCCCCCCTCCCCTAACCTCCTCCCTTTCCTGAATCCGCCTATGAGCACTCCCTCCGCCCCCGCCACCGCCCCGCTGCATAAGAACGAGCACCTGAAGGCCGAGAGCAATTTCCTCCGCGGCAACATCCTGCGCGATCTCGCAGACCACTCCACGGGTGGGATCACCGAGGAGAGCGCGCAACTCACCAAGTTCCACGGCATCTACGCCCAAGACGACCGCGACCAGCGCAATGCTCGCCGTCGCGAAGGCCGCGAGAAGGCGTTTTCGTTTATGGCTCGCGTGCGGCTGCCGGGCGGCGTCTGCACTCCCGCCCAGTGGCTCGCCCTCGATACCCTGGCCGACGAGCGCGCCAACGGGACCCTGAAACTCACTACCCGCCAAGCGTTCCAGTTCCACGGTATCCTCAAGGGCGATCTCTGGCGCGCGATCAACGGGATGAACCGCTCGTTGCTCGATACGCTCGCTGCCTGCGGCGACGTCAACCGCAACGTGATGTGCAATCCCAACCCGGAGCAATCCGGCCTGCACGCGGACGTCTACCGGATCGCCAACGCGATCAGCGAGCACCTCCTGCCCCGCTCCCGCGCCTACCACGAGCTTTGGGTAGGCGATGATCTGGTCGGCGGAGGTGAGCCCGAGGCGGAACCCATCTACGGCCGCACCTACCTCCCCCGAAAGTTCAAGATCGGGGTCGCCGTCCCACCCAGCAACGACGTCGATATATTCTCCCAAGATCTAGGCTATATCGCCATCACGGGAGCGGACGGCCGCCTAGCCGGCTTCAATGTGACCGTGGGCGGCGGCCTCGGAATGTCGCACAACCAGCTGGAGACCTTCCCGCGCCTAGCGGACGTCCTTGGCTTCTGCACCCCCGAGCAGGCCATCGCGGTGGCGGAGCACGTCGTTACCGTGCAGCGCGACTTTGGCGACCGCACCGACCGCAAGCACGCGCGGCTGAAGTACACGATCGCCGACCGTGGGCTCGATTGGTTCCGGACGCAGGTGGAAGCCCGGCTAGGTGAACGGCTCGGCGCGCCGCGCCCCTGGCAGTTCACCCATACCGGCGATCGCTACGGCTGGGTGGCGGGCGAGGACGGCCGGAGCCACTTCACCCTGTTCATTTTGAGCGGCCGCGTGAAGGACGAGCCGGGCTATCGCCTCAAGACCGCGCTGCGGGAGATCGCCCTCGCACACAAGGGCGA
>CAIOTK010000436.1 GCA_903861185.1 uncultured Opitutia bacterium
CGCCGCCGTTCCCGGTGGCTTTCCCTGATCACCGCCGCCGCCTTGGCGCCGGCCCTCTGCGCCCAGAGCGTTGCCCCGGCGCCGGCGGCCCCCGCCCGCAAGGAGGATTCCGTGAAGCTCGAGAAGTACGTCGTCACCGGGTCGCTCATCAAGCGGCTCGAGGGCGAAGGCGCGCTCCCCGTCGTGACTCTGACGCCCGACGAGTTGGAGCTGCGCGGCATCGCTTCGGCGGAGCAGATGCTGATGGAGTTGAACATCAACAGTAACGGCCTCGACAACCTAGCGTCGAACGCCGACGTCGTGGCCGGCCAGCAGCGCGGCAACAACGGTGCCACCTCGGCCAACCTGCGCATGCAGGGTGCCGGCGCGACGCTGGTCCTCCTCAACGGCCGCCGCGTCTCCTCGCACGGCCTCAACGGTGGCGTGGTCGACCTGAACCAGATCCCGTTCGCGGCCATCGAGCGCGTCGAGGTCCTCAAGGACGGCGCCTCGGCCATCTACGGCACGGACGCCGTGGGCGGGGTGATCAACTTCATCCTGAAGACCAATTATCAAGGCCTCGCGGCGAGCGCGGCAGCGGACGTGACCCAGGACGGCGGCGGCAATATCTTCCGCTACAGCCTCGTGGGCGGCTGGGGTGACCTCGACCGCGACAAGTTTAACCTGATGACGTCCCTCTCGCTCTCGGACTCCAAGCAGCTCCGCGGCGACCAGCGGGACTTCGTGAACACCTTCCAGGTGAACCGCGGCCTCTCGCCCGACACCCGCGGCACCCCGGTCGCGACCCTCTTCGCCATCGGCACCCTGAACTCGGTGCTGAGCCGGGACAACGTGGACAACGCCGGCCGCTCCACTGGCCCGGCGGATCCGCAGAACCCGGCCCTGCGCGTGAACGGCATCAACTACGTCGACCTGCCCAACGGCCCCGGCTACGGCGGGCTCGACGGGATGGGGCCCTACGACGAGGTCCTCTGGGCCTCCCCCGCCTCGAAGTACGGCTCGGCCTGGGACACCGGCCGCGCGGCCGTGCTGCAGCAGCCGGTGAAGAATATGAACCTCGTGACGCGCGCGACCTTCAAGGTGGCCGAGCGCCACCGCCTGTTTGTCGAGGCGGTCGTGGGCCGGTCCGAGTCGATCAAGAACTTCTCGCCCAACCAGTGGTCGAGCGGTACGGGCCTGACGACGACCGCGTTGGACGGCCGGACGCAGGTGCCGAACCCGCTGTACAACCTCGCGTACCCGGCGACGGGGGCGAGCTACAACAAGGTGTTCAACACCCTTGCGGGGTACTTCCCGGCGCTGGCGGCGAACCGTGGCCTGCCGATGGCGTTCCGCTGGCGCTCGCTGCCGCTGGGCAACCGCGGCTTCACCACCACCACCGACACCTACCGCGGCATGGTGGGCGCGGAAGGTCCGCTGGGCTTCCTCTCGCAGTGGGATTACCGCTTCGGTGCCTCGCGCGCGGAGAGCAAGGGCAACTCCCTGCTGACCAGCGGCTACGTCTACACCGTGCCGTTTGTGAACCTGATCAACACCGGCGTGGTCGACGTCTTCTCCTACACCCAGACCCCGGAGGCGATGGCCGCGATCGACAAGACCCGCGCCAACGGCGTGCGCCTCTACGGCGGCACCTACCGCACCGATAACGCCGACTTCGCCGCCTCGGGCCCCGTGCTCAAGCTGCCGGCCGGCACCCTCCAGGGCGCCGTGGGCGTCGACTGGCGCGAGGAGAGCTTCTTCTTCTCCGGGGACAACCGGCAGAACCTGAGCTCGTCCGACGCGCTGATCTTCAACGCGCCCTTCGACAACAGCCTCGCCACCGCGGGCACGCTCAAGCGCACGATCAAGGCCGCCTACGCGGAGCTCCAGATCCCGCTGCTCCGCGGGCTCGACTTCAACGCCGCCGGACGCATCGACGAGTACACCGGCTTCGGCGCCTCCACGAACCCGAAGTTCACCCTGCGCTGGGCGCCGTCCGACGCGTTCCTCGTCCGCAGCTCTTATAGCACCGGCTTCCGCGTCCCGAGCTTCAAGCAGATGTTCGACCCGGTGACGGAGAGCCCGCTCGCCGCGACCGGCCTGATTGACCCGGGCACCGGCCAGCAGATCGCCCCGAACACGGCCACCGTGCTCTTCGGCGGCAAGAGCGACCTCCAGCCCGAGGAAGCCAAGATGTACTCCGCCGGTATCGTGGTGCAGGCCGGCCGCCACCTCAGCGGTAACATCGACTGGTGGGAGGTCGACCGTACCGGCACGATCCAGAGCTTCGGCACCACCGTGCTGCTCGCCAACTATGACCTGTTCAAGGACCGCTTCACCCGCAACGCCGCTGGCGCCATCTCGCGCGTCGACTCGCGCTGGGTGAACGCCGGGAAGACCTCCACCAAGGGCGTCGACTTCGGCCTGCGCGGCAACGCGGACGTCGGCCGCGGTAAGCTCACCGCCGGCTTCGACCTCTCCTACCTCCTCGGCAAGCAGTCCAAGCTCCTCGCCTCCGCTCCTTGGAGCCAGAGCGAGATCGGCCGCTTCACCCGCTCCACGGAGATCGGCATCAAGTGGAAGCACACCGCGTTCGTCTCCTACCGCATCGGCTCCTGGACCGCCCAGGTGAACAATCTGTACCGCGGCGGCTACATCGACGCGGTGCTGCCCGGGGTCGCCAACGGCACGGTCAAGCCCGCCAACTGGCAGGAGCGGGTGAAGGCCTACAACCTCTACGGCCTCTCGCTCGCCTACCGCGGGCTGAGCAACACCACGATCACCGCCGGCATCCGCAACCTGTTCAACACCGACCCGCCGTTCTCGGCCGTCTACGACACGAACACGGGCGCCGGCAGCAGCTGGGAACCCCGGGTGGCCGACCCCCGCGGCCGCTCGTTCACGCTGCGCGTCGACTACAAGTTCCGCTGAGCCGCCCCGCGGCCGCGACCTTCCAGACCCGGGCGGGACCCGTTCCCCCCGGGTCTTTTTGCGCCCGGACCCCGGCGCACCCGGTGCGACCCGCGACGAATCCCCGCCGCCTAGCGGTCCGCGATCCCCGGCGCCACCGCCAGCTCGCGCACCGCGGCGTGCAGGCGCGGCGCCGTCTCCGGGCCGAGCGAGTTAACCTCGCCGTACTCCGGCTTCGCCGCGCCGCGCACGTACGGCGGCCGGCGGTCCCACTGCGTTCGCGGGATGATGTAGCCCACCTCGTCGTTGGCTAGGCCGAGGACGAACTTGACCCGCCCCGGCAGCAGGTCGCGCCAGGGCGGCACTTCCACCGGCGCCCCGGGGAAATCGGCGCCGGGGACGTTTTCCACGCCACCGTTGACGATCTCCGGGTAAACCTCGCCCGGGACGCAGAGGAGCACCGCGTCCCCGAGGCGCAGGGCGGCGACCTCGGAGCGCACGTGGCCCCAGCGGCTGTGGCCGCGGTCCATCAGCCCCAGCACGGGGGCGAGCAGGAAATTGAAGTTGTCGACCGGCAGTTCCACCGTGCGGGCGTGGACCGCGAGGGGCGCGTGCGCGACCGGGGCCTCGGCGGGCCGGCGCAGCCGCGGGAGGAGGCGCGCGGTGAGCTGCCGGCCGACGGCGCGGCTCTTCTCGTGGGAGGGCGTGCGCAGCAGGCGATCGTTGAGCGGGTCCCGCACGGTGACGCTCGGGTGGGTGGTCATCAGGCCGCCGACCGCCCCGTTGACGAAACACGCGATGCCGCCCACGCCCGGCGCGAGGACCTCGCCGCCCTCGACGAGGCCCTCCTCTAGAGCGGTGCGCAGGAAGCCGCAGAAGTCGGCCGTGATCTCGGTGCTACGCGACCAAGGGGTCTCCGGGTGGTTGCCCCACGAGACGACCGTCCCGAGCGTGCGCCCGCTGTCGGCCGCGGTGAAGTGGAGTGCCCGCAGGTCGTTGTCGTACACCAGCGGCGGCCGGGTATCGGCGACGAGGCCCTCTGGGGCGACCGGGATCTCGTGGACGGCGAGGCGCGCCGGCTGGAGGGCGGCGACCGCGGCGGCGAGCACCCGCGCGGCGGTGGCGAGGACCTGTTCCCGGTAGGCCGGATCGACCCCGCTGCGCAGCGGATGCGGGCCCCAAAGGCCCATCAGGTCGGGCGTCGAGTGGTTGTGGGTCGTCGCGACGATGGCGTAGGTGAGGCCCAGCTCCGGCGCGAGTCGGCGGCGGATCGCGACCACGTCGTCGTGGAACAGCCCGATCGCGTCGAGCACCACGCAGCCGACGCGGGTGTGGCCGTCGTCGACCACCCAGGCGATGGCCTGAAGGTCGTCGTGGATCGCGGTCGCGCGGCGGTTCTGGCTAAACCCGGCGAGGTAGACCGGGCGCGCGGGGTCGGCGAGGTCGGGGTTGATCTTCTCGCGGGCGAACCCGGCCCGCAGGGGGCGGGGTTCCGCGCGGGCGGCCGCGCCATCGACCGCGATCCGCACGGCGTAGCCCGGCGAGCGGTCGCGGAAGGCGTAGGCGGCCCGCAGGACGAGGGCGAGGGCGAGCAGCAACAAGAGGGCGCCGAGGCCGCGGAGGAGGCGCACGATCCAGGAGCGGCGGGCGGGCGGGGTGGTCATCGGGGGCGGACCTGATGTGGCGGGCCGGCGCCGGGGCGCAAGACCACAACGGCCGCGGGCCGGATTGCCGTTGCCTCGGGCGGGCCGCTGGCCTCGCCTGCGACGATGAACTGGCGGCGCGCCCTGACCCGCACCCTGCTGGCCGGCCTGACCCTCGTCGCGGCGCTGGCCGTCGCGACGCTCCGGCCGGTGGATCCCACGCCTTATCCGGGCCAGCCGTATCACGCGGAGACGCG
>CAIOTK010000437.1 GCA_903861185.1 uncultured Opitutia bacterium
CCCCCGCCAGCGCATTTCGTGCTCGGCTTCCCCGGGGTGTTTTGGGAGGGTGCGGCTCCCGTGCTCGGCGCGGGGTAACTTATGCCACTCTGGGAATACAAGGTAATCACGAGCGGGAAGGGCGGATTCGCCCGGCCCGACATGATGGAGAAATTTCTGAACGATCTCGGCCGCGAGGATTGGGAGATCGTCAGCTTCCACTCCCACCCGGATAACTTCCTCGCCTTCACCGGCCTCGCCCGCCGCTCCACCCAGCGCGACTGGACCCTCGAGGACGCCGCCGCCGCCGCCGCCAAGGTCGAGGCCGACCGCCTCCGCGCCGAATTCGAGGCCAAGTTCAAGGCGGCCACCTCCACCGCCCCGGCCGCCGCCCCCACCGAGGAAGCCGGCGCCTCCTTCCTCGAGGAGAAATCCGCCCCCGAGGACGGCTTCCGTAAGCTCGTCGATACCTCCCGCGACGATGACCCCGACGCCGCTGAGGACGAGAAGGCCGACGCCTGGGACAAACTCTCCTCCGAGGACGAACTGCCCACCTTCTTCGAGGCGATGCGCCCCCATATGCGCCGCAACCAGCGCGGCGCCGGAATGTCCGTCGGCGTCGACTACCTCGCCAAGAAATGGGACCTGCCCGAGGAGGATATCAAGGCTGCCCTCGCGGAGTGCGGCTTCGCCATGCCCGAGGACGAGGACACGCCCGTGGCGTACCTGGAGTACGACGGCGACTTGTTCTGGGTGAACATCAACCGCCGCGGCGAACTTTGGATCAACACCAAGGAAAAGCCCCGCCCGGTGTTCCGCTCGGTCAAGGGCACCCGCGTCGAGGTTGAGGCTCCCCGTCCCGAGGGCGCGCCCGCCGGCGATACTCCGGCTGGCGAGAACGCCCCTGCGACCGCCGCCCCCGCGCCCGACCGCACCCCTGTCCCGCTGCCCGAGGGCCTCGAACTGCTCGAGAAGATCCGCCCGCAGATGCGCCGCAACCGCCGCGGCCCCGGTGCCTCCGGCAGCGCCAGCTTCCTCTGCCGCGCCTTCCGCACCAACGAGGCCGAACTGAAGGCCGCCTTCGGCCGCCTCGGCCTCCCGCACCCCGTCGCTGGCGGCGAGACGCCCGCCCCGATCGAACTCGGTGGCCTCTCTTGGTGGCTCAACCTCGATTCCCGCGGCGGCCTTTGGATCAACGCCACGGAACGCCGCGAGGGTGACGCCCCCGCCGGTACGCCTGCTCCTGCCGAAGGGGAGGCCCCGGCCGCCGCTGCTCCCGCCGAGGCCGCGCCCGTCGCCGCCCCGGTCGAAGGCGCCGCGCCTGCGCCCGCTTTGGCCGAGCCGCCCCTCCTGACCGAACCGCCGCTCCTCTCCGCTTCCGCCCCCGCAGAGGCCGCCCCCGTCGCCAGCCCCGCGCCTGCGGCGGCCCCGGCCCCGGCGCCCGCGGCCGCTGAGGCCCCCGTGGCCGGTGCTGCGGCCGAGGACGATGCGGCCGAGGAAGGCGCCGCGCCCGCCTCCGCCGACGGTTCCCCCGCGCCCCGTTTGACCCGCGGTCGCCGCCCCCGCTCCCGTCCCCGCAAGGCGGACTGAGCCGGTAAGGCGCTCGCCCTCCGCAGTCTTGGCTAAGGAGGGCCGCAAAAGGCGCAAAGGGCTCTATCCCCGGTCGGAGCTGTGCGTGGCGTCCATAGACGCCTTGGGAGTGCAGAGCGCATGCGAGCTCAGGCCAGGGCTCGAGCCGCTTAGCTTCGGGCTCCAAGGTAAAACGCCAAATATGGCTGAATCACCTCGGCTCGGATCCCTCTCGTCCGAGCGCTCGCCCTAGAGCGCCCGCGGCGTCTATAGACGCCCAGCTCAGTCCGGTCCACGCCCAGCGCCCTTTGAGCCTTTTGTCGCCATCCTCGGCTCGATGGCCTTGGCCAGTTAGCCGCAAAAGGCG
>CAIOTK010000438.1 GCA_903861185.1 uncultured Opitutia bacterium
CGGCGCTGTTGTAGGCGGAGCGCCGGGCGGTGAAAGCGACATTGGTGACGCTCGGGCCGCCGGCGTCGCGGATGGCGCCGCGCCGGCCGCGGGGGTCGTACCAAGAGATGGAGTTGGAGCCCGCGAACTTGCCCTCAAGGATGAAGGTACCGCTGCGATACTCGAACTTGGGGAGTACGGTGAGGGTCTGGCCCTGCTTAACGATCGCGGCGGGATTGCTGTTGACCGAACCAACCGCAGAGGAGGTGAAACTGACGAGCGGGTCGGCCCCCGACACGAGATTACGGGCACCGGTGTTGAAAGTGAGGGCCCGCTGGGGGTTGTTTAGGTCGGCGTAGTTGTAAAGGAGACCGAGGGAGAGGACGAGACGTTCGGACGCTTTGAAATCAGAGGTGAAATTGACGGTGGAGCGACGATTCGTGCGCGGAGCGTGGATGAACGCGAGGGACGTGGGGACGACGGGCCGCGGGTCGGTCGCCGTCGGCGTATAGTTGTAGGTCACCGTCGTGCGGGCGTTGGCCGAGTAGGCCATCGACTCGCTGATGTTGAGATTGATGCCGAGGCGCTTGTTAAAAAACACGTCGGAGTAATCGAAAATGCCACCTGGATGGATTTTCCGGGACTGGCGATCGTCGGGGCCGTAGGAGTCGTCGAGATTGAAGCGGGCGGAGAAGGCGGTGAGGTTGGCCTGGGCGGACATCCGGCGGCCGGCGATGTTGAAGGCGCGCTTAGACTTCAGATTGATGGTGCCGGCGGGAGCGTTGGCATCGACATCGGCGGAAATGGTTTTGGAAACCTCAATGGACTCCATCGAGGCGAGTGAAACCTGCTCGAAGGAAAAGGCGCGGGCGTTGCCCGAGGCACCCTGGTTGGCATCGGCAGAGGCAAGGGAAACGCCGTCGAGAGAAACCTGAGTGTATTCGGAATCGAGGCCGCGGAGGCGGATGGTGCGGATTTCGCCCTGGACGAGGTCGAGTTCGACGCCGGGCATATGCTTGAGGAATTCGCCGACATTGCCCTCTGCGACATCGCCGAAGACATCGGAGGCAACGCTGTTGGTGATGTTCATCGAACTGCGTTGTTCCATGATCGCCTTCGCGTTGCCCTCGCGGTCGGTGGAGATCACAAACTTTTCCAGTTTAACCGTGCCGGAGTCGTCCTTGGCGGAAGCGGCAGCGAGCGAGGACACGAGTTCGAAGTCTTTAACGGCCACGCCACCGGCGGGGATCTGGACGCTGGCGGTTTCGGTGCGGTAGCCGGTGTAAGTGACGGAGAGGCGAACGGTGCCGACGGGAACTCCGGGTAGAGAGTAGAGACCCCCATTCTCGGATACGGCGAGGAGGTTGGTGCCTTCGACGCGGATCTGAGCATTGCGCACATACTCTCCCGTGGCCGGGTTTAAGATGCGTCCCGCCACCGTGCCCACGGCGGATTGGGCGACGGCTAGCGCCGGTAGCAGAGCGCAAAGGAACGCGACGCGGAGGAAAACCGCGGGGGAGCTAAGCGGGGGCGCACAACGAGAGGGCAGGGTGGGCATGGAAAAGAGACGAATGAGGGTCGGTGGGGAGACGCGGTGCGGAACACCGTAGGGGATACGGTCAACCCAGTCGGCGGCGCAGTCCGTGACACGCTCAGGGATATCACACTTTCGTGCGGGGGCGCTGGAGGGAGTTGCGATCCCCTAGGCGACCGAGGGTGTGGAGGGGGCCGCGGGGAGCGCTATTCAGACGGGGATTATGCCGCGGCGGATGGCTTCGGCGGTGGCCTGGGCCCGGTCGTTAACCGCTAGCTTCTCGAGGATGTTGGAGACGTGGCGTTTCACGGTGTCCTCGGAGACCGCCAAAGCGGATGCGATTTCCTTATTGGCTCGGCCCGCGGCGATCAGGACTAGGATTTCGCGTTCGCGCGGCGTGATGGCGGGGCCTAGGCGGCGGGCGCTGAGGCGACGGGCGAGTTCGGACTCAAGGGCGCGTCGGTCCTGGCCGACGAGACGCAGGGCCTCAAGCAGAGCCTCCCGAGAAGCGGACTTTTGCAGGTAACCGAGTGCGCCGGCGTCGAGTGCCGCCTGGATCTCGTCGTCGCGGGCAAACGTCGAGAAAATCAGCACGCGGGCGGAAGGGTCGTAGGCTCGCAGGGCGGCGGTGGCGGCGATCCCGCCTAGGCCGGGCAACTGGAGGTCCATCAGGACAACGCGTGGTTTGAGTTCCCGGTAAGCGGCGAGCACATCTTCACCCCGCTCGACCTCCCCGACGACTTCGACGGTGTCGTCGAGCTCTAGGGACGCGGCGAGACCGCTGCGCACGACAAAGTGATCGTCGACAATGAGGAGGGAGAGGGCTGGCATAGAGTCCGGAAGGGTCGGATGAGGCGGATCGGCGCTATGGAACGGAGGGGGCAGATGAGTGGGGCTCGGGTGCGAGGGGAAGCATCACTTCGACGGTGGTGCCGCGCTGGAGGACGCTTTGCCAGACGACCTCGGCGCCAATTTTGCGGCTGCGTTCGCGAATGCCGGCACACCCGAAGTGGCCTCGGCGGCCGAGCGGGCTGGCGGCGGGATCGTAGCCGCAGCCGTTGTCGATCACGCGGAGGCAAAGCTGCGTCGGCGTGGCGGAGACCTCAATTGAGATGCAGGCGGCGCGTCCGTGGCGCAACGCGTTGCTGACCGACTCTCGGGCGATCATGCGCAGATCGTGCACCGTGGCAGCCGGTAAGGCTGGTATCTGGGTGAGGGCGTCGACGCGGATTTCGGTTTCGCTTTCGCTCCGGAACCGCTGGGCAACATTAGCGAGGGCGGCGAGGAGGTCCCCGGCCGTCTCGGCGGGATCGCGCAGATCAGAGATGAGATCGCGGGTTTCGGTCTGGATGCGCGAAATCAAGTTGCGGGAGGCTGCGACCAGAGTCCGGGCCTTCTCGTCCGAGACGCGGGTGGCGAGGCCGTCTAGCCGAAGGCTTACGCCAGCCAGTTCCTGTTCTAGCGTGTCGTGGAACTCGCGGGCGATGCGTTGGCGCTCTTCGTGGGCGGCGGTGAGCGCGATGCGTTGGCGGAGCGCCTCGGTCTGGCGACGGACCTGGCGGCGGAGAAGGGTGATCCAAAGGCCGGCGACCAAGGTCAGCCCCGCCAGCGCAGCCAGCACTGCGGTGAGTCGTCGGGGCGTCCACCAAGAGGGCCGGCGGAGCACCTCGATGGCACCGGCGGCGGTGGGGCGTAAACTGATGAGGCCGGGATAGGTGCGGAAACCGGCGGCCATTAGGTTGGTCTCGACCTGGCAGATACCCGCGACCCGCAGTACGGAGCCGACTGTGGGGGCTTCGAACTCTTCGGTGACGCGGACCTGCACGGTTCGCTGCGCGCCTTGCATCAGGAGCGTGGTTCCGGCGGGGCCTTTAAACGAGTCGCGCAAGGTGCCGGTGACGCTCACTAGGTGCCCGTCGTAGTGGCCATTCTGCAGGCTGTCGGATTGCGAATAGAGCTCGTCGAGCGCTGGCACGACAGTGGGTGCGGGGGCCGGACCCGCTTGGCGCGAAATGAGCTCAGCGTCGACGACCGAGGCGCTGAATTGCTCCATCGAAGGGAATCCGGCAATCGTGACGATCTCGCCCGGAGCAACCGGCGTTGGACTGGCGAAACGCACGGCGAAGGCGTTAGTGCCCTGCCGCAGAAAGGTACCTTCCTTGCCGAAGTCGGCGGCCACGACGCCATCGATCCGGACCCGACGCTCGCCGAGACCATCGATTCGGAAGGCCAGAAGTTCCTCGGCCGACACGGCGGGAACCGCGCTCGCGGGGGGCGCGGCAGTGACGACTTCGAGTTCATCCCAGCTTTCAGCGTGGACGTAGGGTTGGACGAGTTGGCGGCGCGGGGAGTTGATTAGGCCGACGGCTAACCCAGTGATACGGATGCGGGAGTCGATCAGCGGAGGGCCGGCGCGCGGCGGCGCTTCGATGCGGACCTCGATTACCCGGGAGCCCATCGCGAGGCGAATCACGCTGCGGTTGGCGCTCAGCGGGAGCACGGAGCGCACGATGCCTTCGACGGAGACGCGCTGGTAGTGGTAGCGGCTGAAGTGGAGATCGTCGTACTGGACCGGACTTCCGGGTGGCAAAGCTCGACGCCCAAGGATGCGGTACGCGGCGTAGTCGACCCCCGGCAGATACAGGCCCATCCGCGTCTTCGCGGTGAGCTCGATCTCGTCCCCGACTCGAGGTATCGGGGCCTTCTCAAGGCGGAAGAAGGTCGTCGACGTTTCATCCTGGAGGAACAGGGCGGAGACGCCTTCGACGAAAACTACGACGCCGCGGAGACGGACCGGTATGCCGCGATCGGCCTCGGCGGGGCTGAGCGAGCGGATCTCAAGGGCGGTGGTGAGGACGCGAGTCGGCTCTTGAGCGGGAACCGGAACGCAACCGAGCCCAAACAGCAACGTCAGCAGGCGGAACGGACTGGGGAGGGGCACGCGGGAGAGGCAAAACCGGAAACCGGACTGCGGAAACCGGAAACTGCGGGGTGCGATTGCCGAGGGCGAAGGGCGAACTTGGTTAGAGCCAGCGCGCCGCTACTTGGCCCCCCGGCTGCCCGCCCGCAGAGAGCACGAGGAGGGGCGCGCAGGCGTTCAGCCAAAGAGGGCGGCGATGGGCTTGCCCCCATCGGTGATAGGGACGGGGCGGGAGGCGTTGACGAGTTCCTTGGCGGGATTGATGCCGAGGGCCGCGTAGATCGTGGCGTGGAAGTCGGGCACGGAAACGGGATGCTCGACGATCTTGTTGGAGTAGGTGTCGGTGATGCCGTAGGCGCCCCGGTGCCTGAGGCCGCCGCCTGCGAGCACCAACGAGAAAGCGGCGGACTGGTGGCCTCGGCCGCCGCCGCTATCGAATTGTCCGGGGCGACCGAATTCGGTGCCAATGGCGATCAGCGTCTTATCGAGCAGGCCCTTGGCCTCGAGATCGGTGATCAGCGCGGAAAGCGCGGTGTCGAGCTCACGGATTAGGGTATGCTGCTCGAGCTGGCCGGCGTTGTGGGTATCCCAACCTGCGCCGTTGATGAAGTTGAGGTTGTGGGAAACCTCGATGAAGCGCACGCCGGCTTGGACGAGGCGGCGTGAAAGCAGGCAGCGCTGGCCGAACTCCCCCCCGTAGCGCTGGCGAAGGGAACTGGGTTCCTCGTCGAGCCGGAAGTTCCGCATAAAACCTGGACCCGCGAGACGGAGGGCCTCGCGCTGGGCGATCGCATATTCCGCGGCGGAGGAGTCCGGGGCGCCGTTCCCCTGGAGCGGCGCGAGCAGCCGGCGACGCTCGGCCGCCCGGCTTCCGTCGATGCCTTCCGGAGTGCTCAAGCCCGCGGGACCCGTCTCCGTATCGACAAGGTAAATGTAGCCGTGCCTGGCGCCGAGGAAACCCGGGCCACGGCTGACGCTGGGGTAGCCGATCAGCAGGTAGGCCGGGACCTGGTCGTCGGCCGCGCCGCGCTCGTGGGCGACCACCGACCCGATGGAGGGGTAAATGGTGCTGCCGGAAACCGCGCGCCCGGTGTGGACAAAATTCGGCGCGAGGGCGTGCTCGATGCCGAGGCGGTGGTTCACGGTGCGCACGGCGGTGATCCGGTCCGCCAGCCGTGCGGATTGGGCAAGGTGCTCCGTGAAGCGGACCCCGGGGACGGCGGTGTCGATCGCGGCGTAGTCCGAGCCGGCGACGCTCGGCCGCCCGGCTTCCGTCGATGCCTTCCGGAGTGCTCAAGCCCGC
>CAIOTK010000439.1 GCA_903861185.1 uncultured Opitutia bacterium
GAGGGCCCGAACCAGCGCGGTGAAGTCGAGGCCCGTGCAGCGGGCGCTCATCGGAAGGAGGCTCGTCTCCTTCATCCCGGGCAGCGTGTTGATTTCGAGCAAACAGGCGCCGGCAGGTTCCAAAATGAAATCTACCCGCGCATAATCACGACAGCCGCAGGCCGCAAAGGCCGTCTCGGCGGCCCGCTGGACGGCGGCCGTTTCGTCCGCCGTGAGGGGGGCGGGTGCAAAGTACTCGGTCATCCCGCGCGTGTACTTGCTCGTGAAGTCATATACCCCCGACTTCGGCCGGATCTCGACCACTCCGAGCGCGCGACCCTCGAGGACGCCGACGGAAAGTTCGCGGCCCGAGAGGCGTCGCTCCGCTAGCCAATCTCCTGCGCTGATTCCGGCAAGGGCCGCGGCGATCGCCTCCGGGCCCTCAGGGAGGCTGAGCCCCACGCTGCTGCCCTCGGCGTTCGGCTTGAGTACCACGCGCGGACCGAGTCGGGCGACCAGTTCCGCGGCCGAGGGGCGCGCAGCCGCCGAGAAGGTGACCCCCTCCGCCACCCTTACCCCAGCCGCGGCGGCGCGGGCCTTGGTGCCGGACTTATCCATGGTGAGCGCGCTGGCCGCGGCATCGCAGCCGGCGTACTCGATCCCGGCCGCGTCCAGCAGCCGCTGCATCCCGCCGTCCTCTCCAAAGGTACCGTGGAGCGTGGAAAAGACCACGTCGCGGGCCGGATCGATCCCCGGCGGTAGGGCGTCGCTGGTGACTTCGACTAGGCGCGTGGGAAAGGCGCGGGCGAGCGCAAGGGCGCTGGCGCGGCCGGAGCCGAGAGAGACCTCGCGCTCAGCGGAGACCCCGCCGGCGAGGACGGTGATGATCGGCACATTCACAGGTATTCCTCCCACCGCTGACCGAAAAGCAGCACCTCGGGCTGCAGTTCAACCCCCTTTTGCGCGCGCACCGCGGCGCGCACCCGCCGGACTAGGGCCAGCACCTCGGTGGCGGTCGCGCCCCCGTGGTTCACAATGAAGTTCGCGTGGACCGGCGACACCTCGGCGGCGCCTTCGCGGAGTCCCTTCAGGCCGCACTGGTCGATCAGGCGCCCCGCGGAGTCGCCGGGCGGGTTCTTGAACATACAGCCCGCGCTCGCCTCCCGGGGCTGGGACTCTTGCCGCTTACGGCGGTAGACGTCGATTTGACGGGCGATGTCCTCTGCCGGCGCGGCCGCCGTGGCGCCAGCGCGCAAGCGGGCTCCGAGGGCGATGGCATCCCGCAATTCGCGGCATTGCCGGTAGTCGACGTGGAAGGCCGCGCGCGGCAGGCGGGCGATTTCGCCTTCCAGGGACATCAGTTCCACCTCCTCGACCCGGTCGAACATCCAGCCGCCCATCGCGCCGGCATTCATCCGGAGGGCGCCGCCGACGGTGCCCGGAATGCCCTCGAGGAATTCGAAGCCCACCAGCCCGGCCTTCGTCGCGAGGCCGCAGAGATGTTTGAGGCGCAGGCCGGCGCCGGTCCAGACCGTGCCGTCTCCGCTCGGGGTGAAGGCAGACCAAGCCGGACCCTCGAGCGCGATCACGACCCCGTCGACCCCCTCGTCCGGCACCAGCAGGTTCGATCCGCGCCCCAGCGGTAAGAACGGCACCCCGGCCGCGCGGAGGAAGCGGAGCGCAGTCGC
>CAIOTK010000440.1 GCA_903861185.1 uncultured Opitutia bacterium
ACAGCGACTGGGTGACGCCCCCCGCCGAGGTGCAGCCGATTATGGCGCTGGTGCAGTCGCTGGCGCCCTGAGCAACTCCAGCAGCAGGTCGAGGGCGGCCTCCGCCACCGCCTGCTGCACTTCCTGCCGGCCTCGGCCGGGAAACTCGACGCGGCGCTGCCCAAGCACCGTTGGCCCTGCGGGACCGCCCGCTGCCACCGCCACCCAAGCACCCGGGTGCGGGATGCCCCGCCCCGGCGCCGGTTCCGCGTAACCCGTCGTCGCCACGCCGAAGTCCGCGCCGAATAGCCGGCACGCCCCGCAGGCCATCTCCGCCGCTACCCGCGCCGAGAAGGCGTCGACTTCCGCGGCGTGCGCGGCATCGACCCCCAGCAGGCGCGCCTTTTGGGGGATGGTGTAGGCGGTCACCCCGCCCAGAAAGTAGCCCGAGGCGCCAGAAACTCCGGTGATCAGCGCCTGCAGGCGGCCGCCGGTCAGGCTTTCGGCGACCGCCAAGGTGCGGCCGGGGGGGCCCAGCAGGCGGGCCCGCAGTTCGAGGGCCGCGGCGCTCATTTGAGCTCCACCCCGACGGGGCAATGGTCGCTGCCGGTGACGTGCGGCTCGATCCACGCGCGCCGGAGCCGCGGGCGCAGGGCGGCGCTGGCGAGGCAGTAGTCGATTCGCCACCCAATGTTCCGCTCGCGCGCGCCCGCTCGGTAGGTCCACCAGCTGTAGTGGCCCGGACCCCGCTCGAATTCCCGGAAGGTGTCGATGAAGCCGGCCGCGAGGAAGTCCCGGAAGCCCGCGCGCTCCTCCTCGGAAAAGCCCGGGTTGCCCACGTTCTCCTTCGGCCGCGCGAGGTCGATCTCCTCGTGCGCCACATTGAGGTCGCCGCAGAAAATCACCGGCTTGCGCCGCTCCAAGCGACGCACGTGCGCCAGCAGGGCCCGGTCCCAAGCTTGGCGGAAGGCCAGCCGCGCGAGCTCCGGCTGCGCGTTCGGGGTGTAAACGCCCACCACGAAGCACTCCTCCAGCTCCACCGTCACCGCCCGCCCCTCCCGGTCGTGCTCCGCTGAGCCGATGCCGAGGGCGACGGACAAGGGCGGCCGGCGCGTGAGGACGGCCGTGCCGCTGTAACCCTTCTTCTCGGCGGCGTTCCAGACGACCTCGTAGCCGGCGGGCCACTCGACGTGCTGGACGTCGCCCGCCACGGCCTTGACCTCTTGGAGGCAGATGACGTCGGCCCGCGCGGCCTGCATCCAATCGAGCAGGCCCTTACCGAGGGCGGCGCGCACGCCGTTCACGTTCCAGGAGAGGAGCTTCATCGCGGTCAACCTAGAGGCCGCGGGCGGCGGTCCGGCAACCCGTTTCCATCCCGGCACGCCACAAGCCGGTATTGCCAGCGGCGGCGGCGCCGCAAAGCTCCGCGGCCGCCCGTGAGCTCCGCCTTCACCCACCTGCCACTCGGCCAGCGCATCCCCGACCGCCCCCACGCGGTATCGTGCAGTCTCCCGACGATGCGCGACGTGCGCGGCTACGAGGAGAAGGACCCGGCCACGCTGAGCCAGCTCACTTCGGGCTACCCGCGCTTTGTCGTGCATCCCTGGCTCCGGCTGCTCGCCGCCCACCTTGGGATGGTCGATCCAGCCATCGGGCCGGACCGGACCCTGTGGTTGGTCTCCTCGGCCCGGATGGCCCGGGAGCTGGCCGCACACCTCGGGGCCGGCGTCGACGCCCGCTGCTGCGCCCACGACGGTATCCACGGGGTGCACCACCGCCCCGACGC
>CAIOTK010000441.1 GCA_903861185.1 uncultured Opitutia bacterium
CGCCGTCGTCCACCACCACGCGCACGATGAGCTGGTGCTGGCCGCGCGCTTCGTAGACCGAGACGTCCCCTTGCACGATCACCTGCAGTCCGTCCCGCAGGCGCACGGTTTGGCGGGCGGCGTCTCCGCGGAACAGCACCGCGGAGAGTTGGGCGCCCGCGTCCTTGAGCGAAAAGTAGGTATGGCCGCTAGCCTGTGCCCGCAGGTTGGAGATCTCGCCGCGGATCCAGACGCTGCCGAGCGTCCCTTCCAACAGCTGTTTCACCCGGCGGGTGAACGCGCTGACGCTCTCCGGGCGCGCTGCCCCAGTGGGTTCAGCGGCCTCGGTCGGGGCTGTGGCGCCGCGGCTGGTCACGGGGTGGCCTTCCCGCGGGCGAGGTGGCGGCGCACCATCCGGGTGGCGAACACGAGGCCGAACAGGAGCCCGGCAGCGAGGAACGCGACCCGCCCGCGTCCCTGCGCGAGGGCGTCGCCGAAGAGCATCACTCCCGTGCCGAAGGCGCCCTGCACCAACACGGACCACCCGAGGTAGCGCCCGAAGGGCACATCGGCTAGGCCCAGCAGGTAGTTTTGGACAAAGAAGGGCGGGCCGGGGGTCACGCGTACGAGGATGATCAGGCCGGTTGCGTCCTCGCCCGAGGCGGCGGGCAGGCGATAGCCGAGCCGCTCCACGAGGCGGGCGAGCAGGGGGCGGAGGGCGCGGCGCGCGAGCCAGTAGGAAAGGGTCAGATTGGCCGTGATGGCGGTGATGCCGCAGAGGAGGACCAACGGGGTGCCGAGACTCGCGCCGAAGAGCGGGCCGGCCGCGAGGCTGAACGGAGAAATGGGAAATCCGAACAGCGGCAGCACGGCCATCGCCCCGAAGAACGCCGTGGGACCCGCCGCGCCGAACGCGGCGAATGCCGTCGCCCAAGCCTGCCGCGCTTCTTCGAGCAGGCGCGCCCCGCCGAGAAAATAGATACCCGCTGCCGCCAAGGCCGCGCCCAGCACCGCCGCCACGACGAGCGCCGGCAACCAGCGCGGGCGAGGACGGGCGGAGGCGGACGCAGTTTCAGTCATCAGACCGAGCGTGCCTGCGGCCGCCGCGGGCGGTCAAGCGCCGCGCCGCGCGGCCCGGTTTCCGGGTTCGACTCCCGGCTCCGGCCTGCGAGGCTCCGTTCACCCCGTATGTCCGCGAGCCCCGCCTGCAGCCTCATCGTGACCTGCCGCAACCCCGGCGCGCGGCTCGGTCCCACGCTGGCCAGCGCCCTCGAGCAGCGGCGCGCGGTGGTCGAGGTGATCGTGGTGGACCAGGGTTCGACGGACGGCACGTCCGCTGGTTTGGAGGCGCGGCGGGGTGAGTTCGCGGCGGTGCTCTCCCTGCCTGGTGCGAGTCGTGTTGCCGCGGCGAACGCCGGCGTCGAGCGGGCGCGGGGCGATTGGGTCCATTTCCTGCGCCCGGGTGATCGCCTAGCCGGGGATGGGGTGGTGGCCGAAGTGCTCGTCTGGGCCCGCAAGACCGAGGCGGGAGTCGTGGTGGGCGAGACGGCTTCCGACGAGGGCGAGTTGCGACGCTTGCCCGCGCGCGTGAATGCGCTCGCGGGGGAATTCGCGCCGCCGGCCGGCACCTTTTACCGCCGCTCGCTGTTTGCCGAGAACGGGCCGTTCGAACCGGATTTGCTGACGGCCGCGGACTACGAGTTCCAGCTGCGGTTGTGGAAGGGCCGGGTGCGCTTCAAGCCGCTCCCGATCCGCGTCGCAGCCTGCGGTACGCACCGGCCCGCGGCCGGTCCCTGGCCCAGCTGGCGGGAGGAGGTTGCGGTGCGCCGGAGGTATTTCCCGCTCTACCGCTCGCTGCCGTGGGATGCCTTCGGCCTCGCTCGCGCGGCCTGGCGCGGCCTGCTCCCGCGGCGCGGCTAGCGGGACGAACGCCGCCGTTCCGCTCGCCGGTGGATGCCCGCGGTGGTCCGCCTTCCTCCGACGTTGCCGTCTCCGGGACGGCCGCAAAAGCTTCGCGCGATGGCCCAGCTCGCTCTGTTCCTACTCACCGCCGCTACCCTACTCGCCGGCGCTCCCGTGCCGCCCCCGCGCGACCTCGCGGGTCTGTTCGCGGCGAATGCGGAACGACTCGGGCCCGTTCTGCGCGACCCCGCCGCGCACCGCGTGCAGGTGCTCCTCACCGAGCCGGTGCTGCTGCCCGACGGCACGCTCGGCGTGCGCCGCAGCGCCTTCGGGGATCCCGCGCAGTACTTTTATCCGGCCAGCACGGTGAAGCTCTGCGCCGCGGTCGCCGCCCTGCTCGAGCTCAACGCCCGCAACGCCCGCGACGGCACCGCGTGGGGCCTCGCGACGCGGCTCCGCGTCGAGCCCCGTTTCCCGGGGGACCGGCTGATCGAGGCGGACGAGACCAATCGCGAGGGCGGCGCGCTCACGGTCGGGCACTGCATCCGCCGCATCTGCCTCGTCAGCGACAACACCACGTTTAACCACCTTTACGAACTGGTCGGTCACCGCCGCCTCAACGAGCTGATGTGGGAGGCCGGGTTCACCTCCCTTCGGCTCCACCATCGGCTGGCCGAGGCGCGTCCCCCGGCCGAGCAACGCCAGCACCGGCCGGTCGTCCTCGAGGGCGGCGGCTCTACGGTCCGGATCGCGCACCCCGACAGCACGCTCGGGCTGGTGAACGATCTCTGGACGGACCAGCGCCTCGGGGTGGCGCGGATGGAAGGCGACCGCCGGATCGAGGAACCGCTAGCCTTCGAAACCAAGAACGCCGTGCGCCTGCAGGATTTGCAGGACCTGCTGCTCGCGGTGGTGAAGCCGGAGTTGCGCACTGGACGCCAGGGGTTCCCGGGGTTGACCGTGGAGCAGCGCGCCTTCCTCGTGCGCGCGCTGGGCGAGTACCCGCGCGAGTCGGCCAACCCGGTCTACGACCCCGCCAAATACCCAAATGACTACGTGAAGTTCCTGCTGCCCGGGCTCGCGCGGGTCATCCCCGCCGCCCACCTCCGGATCTACTCCAAGGTCGGCTGCGCCTACGGCAACTCGATCGAGAACACGTGGATCGAGGACACCCGTACGGGCCGGGGCTTCGCCCTCGCCGCGGTGGTGTACACCAATCCCGACGGCGTGATGAACGATGACCAGTACGCCTACGAGACGCTGGCCTGGCCGTTCCTCGCCGCCGTCGCCGAGGTGGTGGCGCGGGCGGTGCTGACGCCCTGAGCGGCTTCAGCCGGCGGGGGGAGGGTTGCCGGTGGCCTGCACCTTGCGGCGGAAGATGGCGTTGCCGTTGGTGACGTAGAGGTAGCCGAGGCCGGGGCCGGACAGAGCGCAGCTGGTGAGCGGCTGGTCGGGCTGCGGCTTGGTGAGCACGCCGCAGAGGCGGCCGGTGGGGTCGAAGACCTGCACGCCCAAGGGGCTCGCGACGTACCAGCGGCCCACGGTGTCGCTGGTCATCCCGTCGCCGCCGGAGGCCTTCCGGTACGGCGGAGGCTGGTTGAATTTGAACTCACCCTTCGGGTCGATCGGGCGGCGCAGGGTCATATACGGCGCCCGCGCGTCGAGCGTGCCGTCCGGCTGCACGCGGTAAACCTGCACGTACTCACCGCCCGCCTCGCTCACGGCGAGGGTGTCGTGGCGCGGCGAGAGCGTGATGCCGTTGGGGTTGGCCAGTCCCGTGTCGGCCGCGCGTTTCTCCCGCGTCTTCGGATCGACGAAGGTCACCTGCTTCTTGCCGGTTTCCGTGAAGAAGATGTGCCCGCGGCGGGTCACGGCGAGGTCGTTGGGCTGGACGTCCTCGGCGAGGACCTCGATCGCGCCGGTGGCGGGGGTAAGCGCGATCAGGCGGCGTTTGGCGCCCTGACAGGCGTAGAGCCGGCCGTCGGGCCCGAACTTCATTCCGCTGACGCCCTCCTCGCTGAGTCGGGTCCGGGTGCCGTCGGGGGCGAGGCGGTACACGCCGGCCGCGGGCGGGCGCATATCCGAGTAGTAGAAATTGCCCGCGGCGTCGGTGCAGGGGGCGTCCGCGAACGCGAGGCCGTCGACGACCTTGGTCCAGCCCTCGCCCTCGACTAAGAGGCGGTGGAGGGTGAAGTCGCTGGCGAGGTCGCCCTTCGTGACGATTTCCGGCCGGTGGGTCTCCGCGCGCCAGAGCCAACGCAGGGCGTCGGGGAAGAGGCTGCCCCCGTGGTCGGCGTTGTGGCCGTAGCCTTCGGCGTAGTCGAAGCGGACGTCGTAGCCCATATAGCGGAGGGCGGCGTGCATCTGCTGGTTGGCGAGGGGCCAGTTGCCGTAAGGGTTGTCGAGGTCGCCCGACGCGTCTTCGAGGTAGACGCGCAGGGGCTTGCGCTCGGTCTTGCGGATGAGGGACGGGTAGGCGTCGCCGCCGGCGAGGTGGACGAAGCTGCCGATGGTCGAGAGCACCTTGCGGAACTGATCGGGCCGCTCCCAGGCGGCGGTGAAGGCCGCGATGCCGCCGCTGCTCGAGCCGACGAGCGCGCGGCGCTCGGGGTCGGCGGAGAACGGATGGGTCTTGGCGACCGCGGGCAGGATTTCCTCCAGCAGGAACCGGGCGTAGCGGTCGCCGAGGGAGTTGTACTCGAGGCTGCGGTTGCTGGGGCTCCCCGGGCGCTTGGGCGCACCCTTAGACGGGTCGTGCCCAGGATTGATGAAGATGGCGAGGGTGACGGGCATTTCGCCGCGGGCGATGAGGTTGTCGAGGACGACGGGCGCCCGCCACTGGCCGGTGGGGCGGAGGTAATTCGCGCCGTCCTGGAAGATCATCACGGCGGCGGTGCCGTCTGGTTTGTACTGTGCGGGCACGTAGAGCCACCAGTCGCGGGTGGTGCCGGGGAAGACCTGCGACGACCAGGCGGGCTGGGGCAGGACGGTTCCCGTGGGGACGCCGGCGCGGGGCTCGTGATCCGGCGTGGGACGGAACGCGGAGGGCGCGGCGGCGGGCAGGGGTGCGGCCGCGAGGAGGAGGGCGGCGAAGAACGGGGAGCGGAGGATGTGGGACATCGGGGCGGAGCTTCAGGGTTGGGGCCAATCGCGCCACAGCCAGCGCAGGGTGTCGGCAAGGATGCTGCCGCCGTGCTGGGCGCTGTGGCCGCCGTCGCCGAGGACGAGGCGGTGGTCGTAGCCGGCGAAGGCGAGGGCGGCGGCGAGCTCGCGGTTGGCGAGCGGCCAGTTGCCGTGGAGGTTATCGAGGTCGTTCACGCCCTCCTGGAGGAAGACGCGGAGGGGTTTCGCTGGCTTGGTCTGCCGGATGATCCCCGGGTAGGCGTAACCGCCGCGAATGTTGGTGTAGCTGCCGATGTGGCTGATGACTTTGCGGAACTGGTCGGGCCGCTCCCACGCCACGGTGAAGGCTGCGATCGCGCCCGAGCTGTTGCCGGCGACGGCGCGGCCGGCGGGATCGGCGGTGACGTTCAGGCCGCGCGTGGCGGCGGGCAGCAGCTCCTCCAGCAAGAATCGGGCGTTGGTGTCGCCGAGGGAGTCGTATTCGAGGCTCCGGTGGTTGCGCGGTGGCGCCCCTGGCTCGGCGGAGGGGACGACCCCGGGGTTCACGCCGACCGCGATCAGCACTGGGATCTCCCGGCGGGCGATGAGCTCGTCGAGCACAGCGGGTAGCTTCAAGGCGCCCTTGGGGTTGAAGAAGCCGGCGCCGTCGAAGCACACCAGCAGGCAGGCGGGCCGCGCCGGGTCGTACTGGGCGGGCACGTAGACTTGGTACTCGCGGGTGGTCCCGGGGTAAATGCGGCTGGCGGCGAAGGTGCCGGTGCGGACCTCGCCGCGGGGTACGGCGGGGACTGGATCGGCCGCGATAGCGCGCGGGAGGACGGCGAGCAGGGCGAGGAGGAAGGGCAGGAGGGGCACGGGGAAAAATCAGGGTTCGCGGAACTGATCGAAGCGTTGGAGGCCGCCGGGGAACGTGCGCCCGGTGCGCCGGGCGGCTTCGACTTCCGCCTGCTCCTGCGGGTCGATCCAGTGGACGAAGAATTCCTCGAGGTTGCGGCTCTGCATCGGGTTGAAGCCCGGGGGCCACTTCACGTGGCGCCAGTACGCGCCGCGGTAGAAAGGCGTCGACCAACCGTTGATCCAAGTGGCGTCCGCAAAGATCTGCTCCTCGATTTGTGCCGCTAGCCGCTTCACCTCGTCGAGCGTCTCGGCGCGGTCGTAGGCCTCGATCAGCCGGTCGAGCTCCGGGACGAACGTCATCGTCATATTGTTCGTCTGGGCCCGGATCTGGCTGGGCGCGGGGTTCGGCACTGACCCCGTGGCGACGGGGGTGGGCCGGCCGTCGCGGGTGTAGGCGTCGTGGTACGCATTGCTGCCGTGGTAGAGCTCCCAGTAGCGCGGGTAGAGCTCGACCGAGCGGCTGAGGGCGACGAGCGCGATCTCGTGGTTCTTCTCCTGCGTCTTCTTGAAGCCCGTGGTGCGGTCGAGCACCTCGAGTTTGAGTTCCACGCCGGCCTTGAGCGCCTCCTGCTTCAGGATCGGCAGCAGGTCGCGCAGGTCTTGGCGCCCGGTGGTGACCGTGAACGACAGGCGCCGGCCCGAGGCATCGGCGAGGATGCCGTCCGCGCCCTGCTGGGTGAAGCCGGCCCGCGCGAAGGCGGCGCGGGCTGCCCCGGGATCGAACGGTCGCGGCCGCAGCGTCGGGTGCATCCGCCAGCCGTAGCCGTCCGAGCGGGTCTGCAGGCGCACGGCGTCGCCGCGGAAGAACTGCTGGCAGACGAGGTCGAAGTTCACCGCGTGGTGTAGGCCGATCCGGACGTCCGCTTGGTCCAGCGGCGCACGGGCGCGGTTGATCCAGAGGCCCCAGTCCGGCTGGGGCACGCGGTTAAAAAATTGGAAGCGCAAGATGCGGCCGGCGGCCACCTCGGGGTGCGTCTCGGGCAAGGTCTCGTACCAATGCTTCGGCGTGCCGAGGGTGATGGCGTCGAGGTTGCCGCGGGCGAACGCCTCCACGGCCTTGTCCGGGTCGCGTACGACCTCGAGGCGGAAGCGGTCGAAATTGTACCGCCCGCGGAAGAAGCGCTTGTCTGCCGCCCACCAGTCTTTGACCCGCGTGAGCGTGACGGCGCGGCCCTTCTCCACGTCGCGGTCGCGCAGCTCATACGCGCCGACCTTCGGGGTCTCGCGCCATTGGAAGCGCTCGATCCAGCCGGCGCCGAAGTCCGCGTAGGCGTGGCGCGGGTAGGGCGAGAAGTTGCCGAAGCGCGTCGCGAGGTCCGGCTTCCGCTCTGGGTGCACCAAGGCGAACGTCAGCCGATCGTAGACGATCAGCTTGGTGAAATTCTTCGTGTAGAAGTCGTTGTACCAGGGCTGGCCGAGGTGCGGGCTGCGCAGGAAATAAAAGGTGAAGACAACATCGTCGGTGGTCAGCGACCGCCCGTCGGACCAGCGCGCCGCGGGATCAATGCGGTAGTAGGTGGTCGCGCTCGCCGCGTCGACGGCCCACTGGCGCGTGAGGCCGGGATAGCCGGCGTCGGGCAGGTTGGGGTGCCGCTCGATGAAGCGGGGCTCGACGTAATCGAGCAGGAAGGGGCGGATGCCCCCGGTGGCGTCCGGCCCGATGGTCCGCAGGGTGCGCGGGAAGTCAGGGATGAAGGTGGTGTAGGTTCCACCCTTCTTGGCCGCCGGATCCGCGAACTCCGGGAGGTCCGCGCCGTCCCGCCAAGCGAGGTTCGCCGGCAGCTCGGCCAGCGGCCGAAACGTGTAGAAGTCCGCCTGTTCCCGCAGGGTGCGCGCTAGGTCCGCTTCCATTGGGGCGTTGGCCGCCGTTGCCGCGTTGCCGGTGGCGGTGGCGCTCGACGCGGGTGGTGCCGGATCGCGACCGCACGCAGTCAGCAGCAGGCAGGCGAGAACGGCGGCGAGGGTTGGGGTGGGGCGGGGCATCGGAAAGGGGAGGCGGGGACGGCGCCCGCGGGCGGCCTCAGAGGTCGAGATGGCAGGAGACGGTGTGGTCCGCGTGGCCCGGGGCCGGGCGCAGAGCGGGTGCCTCGACGCGGCACCGGTCCGTGGCGTGCGGGCAACGAGGGTGGAACGGGCATCCCGCGGGCGGGTTGATCGGTGAGGGGACGTCCCCCTGCAGCACGATCCGTTCGCGGGTCCCGCGTGGGTCAGGCCGCGGGATCGCCGAGAGCAGCGCCCGCGTGTAAGGGTGCCGCGGCGAGGCGTAGAGCTCGTCGGCCGGCGCCAGCTCCACGATCCGCCCGAGGTACATAATCGCGATGCGGTCGGAGACGTGTTTCACCACCGCCAGGTTGTGCGCGATGAACAGGTAGCTCAGCCCGAGCTCCCGCTGCAGGTCGAGCAGCAGATTCAGGACCTGACTTTGAATGGAGACGTCGAGCGCCGACACCGGCTCGTCGCAGACCAGCAGCCGCGGCCGCAGCGCGAGCGCCCGCGCGATGCCGATGCGCTGGCGCTGGCCGCCGGAAAACTCGAACGGGTAACGGTCTGCCGCCGCGGCCGGTAGGCCCACCTTGTCCAGCAGCCCCAGCACTCGCTCCCGCCGCTCCCGGGCGTCGCCCTCCCCGTGGATCACAAATGGTTCCGCCACGATCTCGCCGACCGTGTGGCGGGCGTTCAACGACTCGACCGGGTCCTGAAACACCATCTGCAGGTGGCGCCGCCAAGGCTTCAGTGCCGTCTGGCCCAGCGTCGCAAGGTCCGTGCCTGCAAAGAGGATCCGTCCCGCCGTCGGCTGGTGCAGCCGCACGATGCATTTACCGAGGGTTGACTTGCCGCAGCCCGACTCCCCCACGAGGCCGAGCGTCTCGCCCGCCCGGAGTTGGAGCGACACGCCGTCCACCGCGCGGCAGGAACGTTGCGAACGGAGGAACAGCCCCTCCCGGACGGGAAAGTGCATCTGCACGTTCTCCAGCTGGAGCAGTGGGGCGGGGGCGGCGGGGGTGTCCACGGTCAACGGGGGGGCAGTTCGCGCCAACGGTGGCAGGCCGCGGCGTGATCGGGACCGACCGCCTCGAGGGCCGGGGCCGTGGCGCAGCGATCGATTCGGTGCGGGCAACGGTTCTGGAAGCGGCAGCCGGCGGGTAGGTCCCGCAGGCTCGGGACCATCCCCTCGATTACGCGCAGGCGCGCTTTGCGCGTACCCTCGAGTCGCGGGATCGAGTCGAGCAGACCGCGGGTGTAGGGGTGCGCCGGGCGATCGAAGATCGCCTCCACTGGACCGGACTCCGCGACGCGGCCCGCGTACATCACGATCACGTCGTCGCAGGTCTCGGCGATCACGCCGAGGTCGTGCGTGATCAGCACCACGGCCAGACCGAGGTCGCGCTGCAGCGCCTGCATCAGCTCCAGGATTTGCGCCTGAATCGTGACGTCGAGCGCGGTCGTCGGCTCGTCCGCGATGACGACCGCGGGCTCGCAGGCCAGCGCCATCGCGATGACCACCCGCTGCCGCATTCCGCCCGAGAGCTGGTGCGGGTACTCGTGCATCCGGATCTCCGGCGCGGGGATGCCGACCTTGCGCAGCATCTCCGTGCCCCGGCGCCAGGCGTCCGCCGCATCTTTAGTGCGGTGCAGCAGGAACACCTCACTGAGCTGGCGGCCGATCGGCTGCACTGGGTTGAGCGCGGTCATCGGCTCTTGGAAAATCATCCCGATCCGCCCGCCCCGGATCCGATGCAGCTCGGCCGGCGGCAGGGTGGCGAGATCGCGGCCCTCGAACAGAATTCGCCCGCCGCGGATCTGCCCCATCGGCTGCGGCAGCAGGCGCATAATCGATAGCGCGGTGACGCTCTTCCCGCAGCCCGATTCCCCCACGATCCCCAGCGTGCGACCGCGGCGGACGTCGAAGCTCACCCCGTCGACCGCGGTCAGGCGGCCGGCGTCGGTGTCGAACGTCGTGACGAGGTCCCGGACGGAGAGGACGACGTCGTTGGCGGCGGGGGCTTCCACGGGCGTTACTGCTGCTTGAACTGGTCGAACGTGCGCAAGCCGCCGGGGAACTGGCGGCCGCTGCGGCGCGCCTCGGTGGTCTCTTTCTGCAGGTCAGGGTCGATCCAGTGGACAAAGAACTCCTCGAGGTCGCGGGCCTGGGCGACGTTGAAGCCGGCCGGCCACTGGACGTGGCGCCACGCCGCGCCGCGGAGGAAGGGGCGCTGCCAGCCGTTTACCCACGCGGCGTCGTCGTGGATGAGCTGTTCGATGGCGGCCGCGAGCCGCTTGATCTCGTCGAGGGTCTCCGCCCGGTCGTAGGCCTCGATCAGACGGTCGAGCTCCGGCAGGAAGGTCATCGTCATATTGTTGGTCTGGACGACGACTTGGGCGGGCTTCGGGTTGGGCTCAGCGCCAGTAGCGACCTTGGAGGGCTGGCCGTCCTTGGTGTAGGCGTCCGCGTAGGCGTTGGTGCCGTGATACATCTCCCAGTAGCGCGGGTAGAGCTCGACGGAGCGGGAGAGGGCGGCGAGGGCGATCTCGTGGTTCTTCTCCTGCATCTTTTTCCAGCCCGTGGTGGTGTCGAGGATCTCGAGCTTAAACTCGAGGCCGGCCTTGAGCGCCTCCTGCTTGAGCACCGGCAGCAGGTCGCGCTGCGCTTGGCCGTAGGCGGTGATCGTAAGGGAGAGGCGCTGGCCGGCGGCGTTGCGCAGGACGCCGTCCTCTCCCTGCGTGGTGTAGCCGGCGCGGGCGAACGCGGCGCGGGCGGCGACCGGGTCGAAGGGCCGGGCGGTGATCGTCGGGTGCATCCGCCAGCCGTAGCCGTCCGAGCGGGTTTGCATCTGTTCGGCGTCGCCGCGGAAGAACTGCGCGCAGACGAGGGCGATGTTGCTCGCGTGCTGGATGCCGAGGCGGACGTCGCGGTTGTCGAGCGGCGGCTTGGAACGATTGATCCAGAGGCCCCAGTCGGGTCGGGGCGTGCGGTTGAAGAACTTGTAACGGAGGATGCGCCCCGCGGCGACCTCTGGGTGCGTTTCGGGCAGCGTCTCGTACCAGTACTTGGGCTGGCCGAGGGGCATCAGGTCGAGATCCCCGCGGGCGAACGCCTCGACGGCCTTGTCTGGATCGCGGATCACCTCGAGCCGGTAGCGGTCGGGGTTGTAGCGCCCGCGCCAGAAACGCTTGTCGGCGGCCCACCAGTCCTGGACGCGGCTTAGGGTGACGGCGCGGCCCTTGTCGATGTCCTTTGCCTTGAGTTCGTACGCGCCGAGCTTCGGCGTCTCGCGCCACTGGAAGCGCTCGATCCAGCCGGGGCCGAAGTCGCCGTAAGCGTGGCGGGGGTAGGGGACCCAGTTGCCGAAGCGGACCGCGAGGTCGGGTTTCCGCTCGGGGTGGACGGTGGCGAAGGTGAGGCGGTCGTAGACGATGAGCTGACGGTAGTACTTTTTGTAGTAGTCGTTGTACCACGGCTCGTTCAGGTGCGGGCTGCGCATGAAGTAGAGCGTGAAGACGACGTCGTCGGTGGTGAGCGGGCGCCCGTCGGACCAGCGCGCCTTGGGATCGATGCGGTAATAAATGGTTTTCCCGTCGGAGCCGACGGCCCAGCTGGAAACCAGACCGGCGTAGGCACCGCCGGCCTCGTTGGGGTGCGGGGCGATGAACGGCGGCTCCACGTAGTCCAACAGGTAGGGCCGGATGCCGCCGGTGGCGTCGGGGCCGATGGTACGGAGCGTCCGCGGAAAGTCGGGGATGTAGTAGTTTAAGGTGCCGCCCTTGCGGGCCTTCGGGTCGGCGAACTCTGGCAGCGCGGCGCCGTCCTGCCAGGTGAGGTTCGCTGGCAGCTCCGCCAGCGGTTTGAATACGTAGAAATCGGGCTCGGCGGTGAGCGTGGCTTTGAGGTCGGCCTCCATCGCCGCGGCGGTGGGCGCGACCGCGGCCGCGGGGGCGGCCCCATCCTTGGGCGCGGAGGGTCCGCAGCCGGCGGTGAGCAGCAGGACGGCGGCGAGGAATGGGGTGGCGAGGGACGACGGGCGCATAGGCTTACTGGTAAAGGGTGAACTTCTTCGGGTCGAAGGCCTCGCGGATCGCCTCGCCGATAAACGTCACGAGCACGAGCACCAGCACGAGGGCGGAGAAGGCAGAGGCCACAATCCAGGGGGACTGCAGGTTGGAGGTGCCTTGGCGGAGTAGCTCCCCCCAACTCGGCGTGGGCGGCGGCAGCCCGAAGCCGAGAAAATCGAGCGCAGTCAGGGCGCTGATGGAGCTCGCGATGGTGAAGGGGATGAAGGTGACGATCGTCGAGAGAACGTTCGGGAGGATGTGGCGGAAGAGGATCCGCGGCGTCGAGGCCCCGAGCACCTGTGCGGCGTGCACGTAGTCGCGCGCCTTCTCCCGGTAGGTCGCCGAGCGCATATAGTAGGTCATCCCCGTCCAAGAGAACAGTACCACGATGGCCAGGAGCACGCCGAGGTTCATCCCGATCCCGGCGGGTACGATTGAGGCCACGATGATGACGACAAAGAGGAACGGGATGTTGGACCAGATCTCGATCAACCGCTGGACGAGCAGATCGAACCAGCCGCCGAAGTAACCCATCAGGCAGCCGAGGCCGATGCCAACGACGTAGGTGAGGACCAAAAACGCGGCGGCGAACACCAGCGCGTTGCGGAACCCGTAGACCAGTCGGGCGAGGATATCCCGGTTGATCTGGTCGGTACCGAGAAAGTTCTGGCGCGCCCAGTCGGGCGGCCGCGGGCGGAAGGTCTCCCCCGGATGGCAGTTCTCCAAGGGGTTGTAGGGCACGGGCGGCAGCAGCACCCAGTTTTTCCCCGCGGGGTCCGCGGCAAATTTCCGCCGCAGCTCGCGGTAATTCACCTCGTAGGCGTAATCGAGGCCGAACTCCTTCCCGGTGTGGATGCGCCCGTAGGTCGGGAAGTGCCACCGGCCCTCGTGCCGTACCACCAGCGCCCGGCTGTTCACCAGCAGCTCCGCCGCGAGCGAGAGCACGACCGCCGTGGCCAAAATCAGGAACGACACGTAACCGCGCCGAATCGAGCGGAAGCGCTGCAGCTTCTTGCGCGTCAGCGGATCGAGGCGGAGGCGGGGCAGGTTCATCGGGGGCGCCTCACTTGAACCGGATCCGCGGATCGATCAGCGCCACCAGCACGTCCGCCAAAATGTGCCCGAGCAAAATCAGCACCGACGACAGCAGCAGCACGCCCATCACCGTCGGGTAGTCGCGATCCACCACCGACGTGTACCCGAGCAGCCCCATCCCGTTGATATCGAAGATGAACTCGATCAGGAACGAGCCCGTGACCAGCACGCTGAGGTGTTGGCCGAAGTGCGTGGCGATCGGGATGAGCGAGTTGGGGAGCGCGTGTCCCAGCACGGCCCGGCGGAACGTCACCCCCTTGGCCATCGCCGTGCGCACGAAATCCGCCGCCAGGTTGTCCATCAGGTGGTTCTTCATCAGCAGGGTGACGAAGGCGAAGCTCCCCACGGTGTAGCAGACCAGCGGGAGGACGGCGTGGTGGAACAGGTCCGCCGCCTTGCCCGCGAGGCTCAGGTCGGCGAAGCCGCGGCTGACGAAGCCGCCCATCGGGAACCAGCCGAGGCGGGCCGAGAGGTACACGACCAGTAGCGCCCCGAGCGCGTAGCCCGGGATGGCGTAGCCGGTGAACACCACCGCCGACGAGACGTTGTCGATCCACGTCCGGTGCCGCACCGCCTTGACGATGCCGAGGGGAATGCAGACGCCGTAGACGAGAAGGGTGGTGACGAGCCCGTAGAGCAGGGAGACGGGCAGGCGGTCGGCGATGATGTGGAGGACGGGCTCGTTGTAGCGGTAGGAGTTGCCGAGGTCGCCGCGCACGACCTTACCCAGCCAGAGCAGGTAGGCCTCGAGGGGCGGCCGGTCGAAGCCGTAGTAGGCCTTGAGCTGGGCCATCTGCTCCTCGGAGATCGCGCCGCTCCCGATCTGGTTGGTCTGCGCCCCGCCCGCGTCGCCCATCCGCGCTTCCATCAGGGCCCGCTCGATCGGCCCGCCCGGCACCACCCGGGTGATCAGGAAGACGATCAGCGTGATGCCCAAGAGGGTCGGGGGAATCAGCAGGAAGCGGCGGAGAAAGTAGTCCCGCATTTGGGGGGCGAGTGAACCGGAGGAGCAGGACGCAGCCGCGGCCCGTCCGCAAGCGTTACCGGCGCGCGCGGACCGGGGTTGAATCCGCGCCGTGAACCCGCACGGTGGCGGCGTGTTCGCGCGCGCGCTCCTCCTGTTGCTCCTCGCCGCCCCCCTGTTCGCCGCCGCTGTGCCCGCGGGGCCACGGTCGGGCCGCTGGGCCCACGAGGAGGTCAAGGGCGCCGCCCCCGACCCCCGGGTCATCTGGGGCCGCCTCGACAACGGCTTTCGGTACGCCCTGCGGCCCCACGCCGGAGCGCCGGGGCGGGTGACGCTCCAGTGGGTGGTGCTGGCGGGCTCGCTGGACGAGGGACCGGACGAGCGCGGGTTGGCCCACTTTACGGAGCACTTGGCGTTCGGCGGTACGCGACGTTTCCCGCCGGGCGCGATGCTGCGCCTCTTCCAGCGCCTCGGCCTCGAGTACGGCAGCGACATCAACGCGGAGACGGCCTTTGGCCATACCGCTTACCGGCTGGAGTTCCGCCGCGCCGACCCCGCGCTGCTCCGCGAGGGGCTCCGGCTCTTCCGCGACTTCGCCGACGGGATCACGTTCGCGCCCGAGGTCATCGAGCGCGAGCGCCGCATCGTGCGCGCCGAGCTCCGCGGCCGCGCCAGCCTCGCCGGCCTGCGCCAGGAGGCCTCCCTCCCGTTGGTCTTCCGCGGGCTGGCCTTCCCGGAGCGCTCCCCGGGCGGCGGAGAGGAGCAGGTCGCGCGCTTGCGCCGCGAGCAGTTCCTCGCCTTCCACGCCCGCCAGTACCGGCCCGACCTGATGGTCCTCGTGGCGGCCGGCGACCTCGATCCCGCCGCCCTCGCCGCGGCCCTGCGGGAGGAATTCGGCGACCTGCCCGCGCCCGCCCGGCCCGTGCCGCCCCGTCCGGAGGGCCGCCTCGACGCCCGCGCGCTCCGCGCCGGCCTATTTCCGGTGCCCGGCCTCGGCTCCGTGCAACTTGAGGCCGCCTGCGTTGCGCCGTCGCCACCGGCGGATCCCCGGGCCGCCGCTGCGGAACGCCAGCGCCGCGCCTTCGTGCTGGAGCTCCTCGGCACCCGCCTCCGGCGCGAGGTCCCCGGCGGCGATGCCGGCTACGACGAGATCTTAGGCCACGGCGTTGCCTCCGCGGCACTCTCCGTGCCGGCCGAGACCTGGGCCGACGGACTGGCCAGCCTCGACCGCCTCGTGCGGCTGACGTTGGAGCGGGGCTTTGACGCCGCCGAGGTGGAGGCCCTGCGGCGCCGCCACCTGCGGGCGGCGATCCTGGCCGCGGAGCAACTCGCCGCGGCCGACCCCGCCCTCTTCGCCACTGGCCTAGTCGATGCGATCGCGGACCACCGGGTCTTCCTCGGCGCGGAGGAGGAGGAGCGCCTGCGCCGGGAATGGCTGGAGAAGTTTACCGCGGCGGAGGCCCTGCGCATCCTGCGCGCTTTGTGGCGACCCGATGAACTCGCGATCCAACTGGCGGGCGGGGTGCCCTTGGAACTCACGCCCGACAAGGTGCTGCAGGAACTGCGGCGGTCGCGCCGCGGTGGGACCGGCCAAGTGCTGGCCGCGACGGTGCGCGAAACTCCGTTTGCGCTGCCCCGCTGGGGCGCGGGCGCGGGCCCGGTCGAGGAACGCGAGCTGCCCGGTCTGGGCGCGCGCCTAGTGCGCCTCGGCAACGAGGTGCGCCTCAACGTCCTGCCTGGCCGAAGCGAACCTGGGCTGGTGCACGCGGTCGTCCGCGTCGGCACCGGCCTGCTCGAATTACCGGGCCAGAAACCCGCGCTGAAGGAGTTCGGATTGAACACCGTGCTGGCCGGCGGCGGCGTGCACTTCCGCCCGGAGGTGCTCCGCGCCCTCGTCGAGGAACGCCTGCTGGACTTCAGCTTCGACGTCGCCGACCGCGACGCGTTCACCTTCCGCGGGGTGATGCCCCCGGACCAGCTCGAGGTGTTTCTGGCGCTGGTCACCGACATCCTGCGCGCCCCGCGCTTCAACAGCTTCACGCACCGAGACCAGCGCCTGCAGGCCGCTCTCGGGCGCGCCGCGGCCGGTTCCGGGGTGGGCGAGGGTCTGCGCGAACTGCACGATCACCTCTTCCGGGGCGACGCCCGCTTCACCGGCGGCTCCCCGCTCGACTACGTGTCGCTCAGCGTGCTCGACGTCCGCCGCTGGATGGAACCTTCCCTCACGCGGGGCTACGTGGAAGCGACGGTGGTGGGCGATGCGGAGGCGGCCGCCGTGATCGCGACCGCGGTGCGTACCCTCGGCACGCTGGCCCCACGGACGGCGCTCAAGCAGCCGGCGGCCGCGCCCCGCCCGGTGCGCCTCGGCGCGAGCCCGGGACAGCACCGGGTTGAGTTCGTGGGCGAACAGCACTCCGCACTGGTCGTCGGCACCTGGCCGGTCGAGGGCGCCGCGGGCCCTCGCGACCGGCTGGCGCTCGAGGTGTTGGCGAAGGTGCTCGAGATGAGGGTCCGCGCGGAGGTGCGCGAGCGCCTTGGGTTCGCTTATTCGCCCACGGCTGAGTTCGAGCCCTTCACTGGGCTGCCCGGCTTCGCGCTGCTGCGCGCTCAGGTCGATTGCGCGCCCGCCGACGCGCCCCGCGTCACGCCCCGGGTCGTCGCAGTTGCCGCCGAGCTGGCGCGGGGCGGGGCGGACGAGGGAGAATTCGAGGGCGCCCGGGGCATCGTGCAGGCGCGGGTGGGCGACGCGTTCCGCCGCCCGGCGTTTCTCGTTTCGCTCCTGATGCGTGCCCAAGAACGCCCCGAGGAGGCCGCGGCCGCCGTGGCGCTGCACGCGGGCCTTGCCGGGGAGATCACCCGGGAGGAGGTCAACCGCTGGGCGGCGCAGGTGTTGCCCGCCGCCCGGTGCCGCGCCGCCGAGGTCGTACCGAAGGCGTTCGTCGGCGTGCTGACCCCGGGCCGCTGAGGGCGGTGCGGCCGGGCTCCCGGCTCAGGCCGCGCCGAAGAACTTCAGCACGCGGCGCAGGGAGGCGACCATCCGCTCCACCTCCTCCTCGGTGTTGTAGAGGTAAAAACTCGCCCGCGTCGTGCTCGCGAGACCGAGCTTCCGCATCAGCGGCTGGTTGCAGTGGTGGCCGCCCCGCAGGGCGATGCCGTCCTCGTCTGCGAGGGTGACGACGTCGTGCGCGTGGACGTCGGCGAAGGCGAAGCTCACCAGCCCGCCCCGTGCGCCCCGGGTGCCGAGCAGCCGGATGCCGGGCAGTTCCGCCAGACGGTCGTAGGCGAGCCGCGCGAGCGCCGCGTCGTGCGCCGCGATCGCCTCGCGGCCGGCCGCCTCAAGGTAGTCGCAAGCCGCCGCGAGGCCGATCGCCCCCGCGACGTGCGGCGTGCCTGCCTCGTGCCGCTCGGGGGCCGATTTCCAGCGCGACTCGGTGAAACCCGCCTGCGCCACCATCCCGCCGCCGGTCTCGTCCGGCTCCAGCCGGTCGAGCAGCGCGCGCCGACCGTACAGGACGCCGATCCCGGTCGGGCCACACATCTTGTGGCCTGAGAAGGCCGTGAAGTCCGCCCCCAGCCGCTGCACGTCGAACGCCCCGTGACCCACGGTCTGGGCGGCATCCAGCACCGTCACGGCCCCCACCGCGCGGGCCCGCGCGCACAGTTCCGCCGCGGGATTCACGGTGCCGAGGGTGTTGGAGCCGTGGGTGAAGGCGAAGACCTTGACCGCCGGCGTCAGCAGCGCGTCTAGCGCCGCGGCGTCCAGCCCGCCCTCGGCGTCGGCCCCCGTTACCGGCACTAGCCGCAGTTCGGCGCCGCTGCGGCGGGCCGCCTGTTGCCAGGGCAGGAGGTTGGAGTGGTGCTCCATCTCCGTCGCGAGGATCACGTCGCCGGGCTTCAGCGTGGCCCCGAGGCCCCGGGCGACAAGGTTGATGGACTCGGTGGTGCCCCGGGTGAACACGACTTCGGCCGCGTCCGCCGCGCCGATGAAGCGGGCGACGCGTTCCCGCGCGCCCTCGTAGGCTTGGGTAGCGCGCATCGAGAGCGCGTGCAGGCCGCGGTGGACGTTGCTGTTGTCCTGTTCGTAGAAGCGCACGATCGCATCGATCACGGCGCGGGGCTTCTGCGTGGTTGCGGCGTTGTCGAGGTAGGCGAGCGGCCGGCCGTTCACCTGCTGGTGCAGCGCGGGAAAGTCGCGGCGGAGGTCCTGGACGGAGGGCATCGGGTCAGGCAACGCGGGGAAACGCCGGGAGTCACCCCCGGATTTTTCGCCCGGCGTCAGTCGGCGCGGGTCTCGGTGGTGGCGGGAACCGCGTCGCCGTTGAGGGCGTTTAGGACCGCATGCCACCCGAGGGTGGCGCACTTGATGCGGGCGGGGAAGGCGTGGACGCCCGCGAAGGCGGCAAGGTCGCTGATCTCCGCGGGCGCTTCGCCCGTCGTCACGATGTGGTGGAAGGCGTCGTAGAGCCCCCGCACCTCGGCCGCCGTCTTGCCCTTCACTTGAGTGGTCATCAGCGAGGCGCTCGCCTGCGAGATGGCGCAGCCCGCGCCGTCGAAGCCGATCTCGGCGATGCGATCCCCGTCGAGCCGCACATAAACACTGCACTGGTCGCCGCAGGTGGGATTGTCCCCGTGGGCGACCCGGGTGGCGGTCGGCAGGCGGCCCCGATTCCGGGGACGCTTGTTGTGGTCGAGAATGACCTGCTGATAGAGCTCGGTGAGATCGCCGGACATCAAGCGAGGTTGAGGGAAAGGCGGGCCCGCGCAAATCCCGCTTTCAGCGGGCGGCTGGCTGCCCCGGAGTTCAGTGCAGCGTCTGCAGGTAGGCCTCGAGGTCTGAGATCTCCTGCGGGCTGAAGATTGTCCCCATCGGCGGCATCGGCGAGACGGCGTAGTGCTCGAAGCCGCGGGCCATCCCCTTGCTGGGCTCGAGCAGGCTCTCACGGATGTGCGCGGGGGTGGCGCGCGCCGCTAGGCCGTCGAGCGCCGGCCCCACCGTGCTGCCCTTGCCGCCCAACGCGTGGCACAACACGCAGGCCGCCGGGTGCCGGTGGAAGAGCTCCGCGCCGCGCGCTGGATCCCCTGGCCCGGCGACGGCGCTCTCCTCGATCGGCGTCAGTTCCACGAGGCGCAGGTCGTCGAACGCCGCTTCCCCACGTGCCACGTGGAGCACGTTCACGCTCGCGGTGGTGCGTTCGCCGCTGTCGAACTCCAGCTCGACCTCGGTCCAGCCCGTTTCGCGGCGCCGGATGGTCTCGGTCTCGAGTCGAGCGCCGTGAAGATTGAAGCTGGCCTTGCCGCCGAAGGCGGTCCCGGTGCGGATCCAGCCGACTAGGCGGTAACGGGTGTGCGGGCGCAACGCTACGTCCGCGTGCAGGCTGGTGTCGGCGTCCGCGGTGGTGACCACGCGGATCCCGCGGCGTCCGCCGCGCGCGTCGCCCGGTTCCGCTGAGGAGGTCCAGGCGGCATCGCGGTTGCCGGCGCGGGTGCCGTAATCGCGTCGCCGCCAGCCGGCCGGCAGGCCGTCGTCGCCCACCATCTCGAAACCGGGATTCGGCAGCAGGTTCGGGCCCTCGCGGTGGGAGGCGACGCCGTGGACGCGGCCGAGGATGCGGCCCGCCTCGCGGAGCCATTCGTCCTTTTGGTGCGCGGGCTCGCGGATGAAGTTGGCGGTCACCGTGCGGATCGCGGGAGAGGCGGGGAACTCGGCCAGCTTCACCGCGGCCGCCAGCCTGGTGAGGAGGTCCGCGTCGTTCACGACGGCGGAGCCGAAGAACAGGGTCATCGCCGCTTCGTCGCGGCCGAGGGCGCGGAGGGCGTTGCGGCGCACCTCGGGCTCGGCGTGCGCAAGGGCCGCGCGGTGGGTAGCGGGGTCGAGCGCGCCGAGCCCGTGGAGCGTCCACAGCGCATGAAGCGCGGGGAGGGGCCGCGGGTCGGCGGTGAGGCGGCGCAGCGCGGGCACGGCTTCCTGCCGCTGACCCTCCACCAGCAGGCGTTGCGCGGTGAGGCGCCAGAAAGGGTTTGGGTCGGCCAGCGCCGCCGTCAGTTGCGCCTCGTCGGCCCCTTGCAGGCTGCGCCGGGGCGCGGGCGCCGGTCCGTCCCAGACCACCCGGTAGATCCGGCCGCGGCGATGATCGCGGAGTGGGTTTTCGTGGGCGCCGCCGACTCCGGTGCGCGCCGCGTAACCGCCGCGTTCCGGACTCGGGGTTGGGTTGTGCTGGATGATGTAGTTTTGCCAGTCGGCGAACCACACGGCGCCGTCGGGGCCGACTTCGGCGAAGACCGGGGACATCCATTCGTCGGTGCTGGCGACGAGGTTGAAGGCGTCGTCTGCCGCGTAGCCCGCGCCGTCGCGCCGGACCGAGAAGAGCGCGATGACCTTCAGCGTGGGTTCGCACACCATCGCCTTGCCGTGCAGGCGCGGGGGCAGCTGGGCCGAGTGGATGAAGGCGCTGCCGGCGGCTGCGGTGTAGCCGCCGAAGACGTCAACTTGGCGGAAGTTCGGCGTGATGGGCCGGGCGCGGTCCTCGGTGTTGATGCGCTTGGCCGTCTGCGCTCGCATCCCGCGGGGGACGATCGTGGCCGGGATGCCGCCGAAGAAGAGCGGCGCGTTGTTGGCGGTACCGCCGAACTGGTCCCCAGCCTCGTTGATGGAGTGGCCCCAGGAGTTGTTCGTGAACTGGTGCAGGAACTCGAGCGCCGAGCCGTCAGCGCGAAACCGGAAGGTGCCCATGGCGAACTGCCGCTCCTCGCCGCCGACCACGCCGCGGAAACCGGAGTACCCGACGCAGCCGTAGAGCCAGTTATCGAGGCCGTAGTGCAGGTTGTTGGCCTGCGCGTGGGTGTCGCCCACGCCCCAGCCGGTCATCACCTCGCGGCGCTCGTCGGCGCGGTCATCGCCGTTGGTGTCGCGGAGGAAGAGGAATCGCGGCGGCTGGGCCACGACGATCCCGCCGTTGGTGAAAACGAAGCCGGTGGGGATGTTCAGGTTCTCGGCGAAGACCGTGAACCGGTCCGCGCGCCCATCGCCGTCGGTGTCCTCGCAAATCCGGATGCGGTCGTTGCCCCGGCCGTCCGGACGCACGTCGTGGGGATAATCTTGGGTCTCGGCGACCCAAAGGCGGCCGCGCTCGTCCCAAGCGAGAAAGATCGGCTTGGCGATGTCGGGTTCGGCCGCGAACAGCTCCACGCGCAAATCGGGGGCGACCTGGATGCGTTCCCGGCTGCCCTGCGTCGAGAGGGGCAGCTGGAACGTCACCGGCTCCGCGCGCTTCTCGTAGTTGGCGATGGTCGGGCGCGTCTCCCGCTGCTCCGCCTCCCGCGCCGCGAGGAAACGGCGCCACTTCGCCGCCCGTTCCGCGCCCACCAGCCCAAGTAGCCGCTCCCGTGCGCCGGCGGCGAATCCCACCGCGTCCGTTGCGCCCAGGCTCGCGGCCTCCAGCCGGCGGTCCCCGGGTACCGCCGCGAGGGTGGGAAACCGCTCGACGGGAGCATCCAGAATCACCGCATCGAAGCGGCGGAGCAGATCAGGCGTGGCGTCCGCCGGCTCGGAAAGGTAATCAAACCAAAGCGCATCCCGGCCCAGTTCCCGCATTAAGAGCTGGCAGCGCGTCCGGGGCTCTGCCGCGGGCGTCCCGAGGTACAGCACGCGCAGGGGAGCAGCCACAGAGCTTAGGGTGGTAAGGAGCAGGAGGGGCAGGAGCGGGAGGCGCATCATCGGGGTGCGGGTAGGAGAGGGGGAACTACGCCGCGGGGAAAGCGGAGAATCGAAGCGTCGGCACCGCAGAGCCACACAAGTGTCAGTAGCCGCGGGCGAAAACTAACGTTTACGGCTAAGGATTAGAGCCCATAGGTTAACCGGGTGGTTGGCGTTTACGCTTCACCTGCTTACCCCCTTATGTCCTTGGAGCCCACCCCCGTGGCGGTCACCGCCGCGTCTGACAAACCTGTGCCGGCCCGGATCCGCGTCGCCTTGATCGAGGATTCCACGGACTATGCCGCCGGTCTGGCGGCATTCCTGAACTCGCAGCCGGACTTGGAGGTGTGCGGGATCTTCCGGACCGCCGATGACGTTCGCCCCTCGATCACTGCGGCGCGCCCGAATGTCATTCTGCTCGATATCGGGCTGCCCGGGGAATCCGGGCTCTCGCTGCTCCCCCAGCTGCCGGAGCTCGCGCCCGGGTCCGAGACCCTAGTGCTGACCACCTTCGAGGATCCCGGTACCATCGCGGTGGCCGTAGAGCACGGGGCGAGCGGCTTCGTGCTCAAGCGCGGCGGATTGGTGGAGATCGTCGCCGCGGTGCGCAAGGTGGCCGCCGGCGGGGTGGCGCTCAGCGATTCCGTGGCGCGTGAGCTCCTGCAGCAGTTCCGCAAGCGCCGCCAGACGGCCTCCCTGCTGCCCAATCTAAGCCCGCAAGAGAACCGCCTGCTGATGCTCCTGAGCGAGGGCCAGAGCCTCAAGCAGGCCGCCGCCGCCGCCGGGATTACCTACGAGACCAGCCGGCGCTATATGGTCTCCATCTACCGAAAACTGCGCGTGAACAGTATGACGCAGGCGCTCACTTACTACCTGCGGTCACTCCGCGGCTAAGCCGGTAGCCCCCGCCGGGACCGCGGCCGCCGGTAGGCCCGCCGCGGGGCAGTCCGCTCAGCGGACTTCGAAGACTTCCACGAGGCCGATGCCCGAGGCGCCGCGGACGCCGGTCACGTGTACGGTGTAGACACCGGGGGCGAGGGTCAGGAGCAGGGCTGAGTCGCTCGTGCCGCGGGGCAGACGCCAGGCGCCTGAACGATCGCTGGCCTCTTCAATGTCCGAGCTCTTGTCGTCGTCGTCCTTATCGTCGTCGTCATCGTCGTCATTCCGCGTCCAGACGCTGTTACCGGCGACGCGTTGGCCGCGGGCGTCATACACGGTGACTTGGGTGGCGCCGATGGCGCGGCTGAGGCCGAAGACGCGGCCGAGGCTGGGGCCGACGCCGCGGACCAGGACCGTGTCGGAGGTCGTGCCGCGGATTGCGAAGCCTGCGATCAGTGTACCGGCGGCCTCAGCGCCAACGAGGGCGCGGGTGGAGAGATTCACGATCTCCGCGGCGGGTGATCCGGAGTCGGCGTCGTAGACCTCGAGTAGCGCGACGCCCTTGGCGCCCGCGGGGGCGGACACCGCGCCCGTGTAGGTGCCGGCGCCGAGGGAGCTGAGGATGGCGGCGTCGAGCGCGTTGTCGGCCAGAGGGAAGGCCCCGACCTGCGGGAAGACGGCGGCCAGCTCGGCCGCGCCGGCCCAGCCCGCGTTTGTCTTGAGCACGCCGCCGCCGCGGCCGGTGCTGGAGAGCGTCAGGCGCGGGGCCGCGAGGGCGCCGGTCACGCCGAAGGCCGTGCCGAGCGTCGGGCCCACGGCGCGGACGAGGATCTTCTTGTCGGTGGCGCCACGGGTGACGAAGCCGCTGATGAGGACGTCGTCGCCCTCGCCCACCTGGCCGCGGGTAGCGATGTTGACCAGCCGGGCGTCGGTGGTGACGGACAGGCGGGCGGCGGAGGCGGCGGCCGCGCTGCTGCCTCGGGCAGAGACGGTCACGGTATAGATCCCCTCGGAGAGGACGCCAGGATTCGTGACCTTGAGGGTGGCGCTGGTGGCGCCGCGCAGGGTGCGGCCGTTGAATTTCCAAGCGTAGGTCAGGTCCGTGCCGGTGGCGGCGACGGTGAAGGTGGCGTCGGTGCCCGAGTTGACCACGTGGGTGGCGGGCGGCGTGGTGATGGTGGCGGCGCCGTTCACGGTGAGGGCGGCGGGGGCGGAGGTGATGGAGCCGGCGCTGTTGGAAACGCGGACTGAGTAGAGGCCGGCGCTGTCAACGCGAGCGCTGCTCAGCTCGTAG
>CAIOTK010000442.1 GCA_903861185.1 uncultured Opitutia bacterium
CCCGATCGTCTTCAATGCCTTCGGCGGGATTATGCCCCAGGAGAGCCTGACCTGGAAATTCTTCCGCAACGGAGCGGCCTCGGAGAAGATCGAGGACGCGGGGGACTTCGCCCGGGTGCTGGGCCGCTGGCTCGAAGAGCCGGCCACCTACGCGGCCGTCCGGGAGAACTTTCTGCGCCTCCGCTACGAAGAGGATCCGACGACCGTGATCGACGAACTGGTGGCCCTGGGCAACGAGGTCGCGCGCGCCGAGCTGCGGCGCCAGCCCTTCCCGCCCGCGGACGGCAGCGTGGCCTGAGCCGGACTCGGGTGGTTGGCGGCCTCCGCCGGCGAGGCACTGCGGCAACGACGGCCGCACCCCCTGGGCTCGGATCCCTCCCCTCCGAGCGCTCGCCGCAACGTTCACGCGGCGTCTATGGACGCCCATTTCAGCCCGGTCCGCGCCTTGCACCCCTTTGCGCCCTTTGTGGCCATCCCGGATCGAGCGCCGGCCTGCCGTTTAGCCGCAATGCGCTTGGCCGCGCGCCGAGGTCCGTTCTAGCCTCGCCGGAACTTGCCCGCGCCGACGCCCTTCATCGCCTACCTCTTCACGACCTTTCCGCTCGGCACGGAGACCTTCCTCCAGCGCGAGATCATCGCCCTGCACCGGCGCGGGGTCCCACTCCGGCTCTATTCGCTCTGGGGCGGCGGGGGCACCTTTCGCGGCCTGCCCGTGCACCGGTTCCCGAAATGGCGCCTGCTGCTGCTGCCGTGGGTCCTGCCCCGTGAGGCGTGGCGCCGGCCCGAGGTGCTCGCTCAGCTGCTCCGCGGCCTCGCCTCCCGCCGCGCCCCCTCCTGGCTGAACTTCTGGGAGAATATGCTCGGCGCCGGCTTCGCCTGCCTCTTCGCCGGGGCCTTCCGCCGCGACCCGCCCGCCCTCGTCCACGCCGCGTGGGGCGGCGCCCCGGCCACCGCCGCCTGGATCCTTTGGCGCATCAACGGCCACCGCTACAGCGCGGCCGCCCACGCCTACGACCTCTACGAACACGGCGGCGACTGGTGGCTGCGGGAGAAGCTCGAGCCCGCCGCCTTTGTCCACACCTCGACCGAGATGGGGCGTCGCGCCCTCCTCGCCCGCGGCCTCGATCCCGCCCGCATCGCCTGCATCCGCCGCGGCCTCGACCAGTTGCCGCCGCGGAAACCGCTCCGCGCCCTGCGCACGCCCCTCCGGCTGGTCTGCGTCGCCCGCCTCGTGGGCAAGAAGGGCCTCGACCACCAGCTCCGCATTTACGCCGCGCTCAAGGCGGCCGGGGTGCCCTTTTCCGCCCACATCATCGGTGAAGGGCCCCTGCGCGCGGAACTCGAGCGGCTCGCGGGCCAATTGGGCGTGGCCGCCGAGGTCACCTTCACCGGCCACCTGCCCCAGCACGAGGTCTGGAGCCAACTGGCCTGGGCCGACGTCCTGCTCCACACAGGTGTAATCGCCGCCAGCGGCGACCGCGACGGCCTGCCCAACGTGATCCCCGAGGCGATGGCCGCCGGGGTCCTCGTCGTGACCTCTCCCGCCGCCGCTACCACCGAGGCCGTCACCCACGGCGTCTCCGGCCTGGTCGCCGAGGTCACCGCCCCGGCGGACTGGGTCGGCTGGCTCGACCGCCTCTCCCGCGACGACGCCTTCGCCGAACGCCTCCGCACGGCCGCGCGCGCCTGGGTGGAGGAGCACTTCGACGCCCACCGCAACGCGGCAGTGCTGCTGCAGCGATTCCAGGCCGTGCTGGCCGCCGCGCCGGCCCCGGAACGATGATCCACTTTGACGTCACCAAGGCAGCCGAGGGCCGGCACGCCTCCGGCCTGCAGCGGGTGAGCCGGCAACTGCTGACCGCGCTCGGACCGGCCGCGACGCCCGTGAGGTGGCTCCCCGGGAGCGGGACTTTCCGATCCGCCGAGGGGGCCGAGCCGGGGGCCGGCGACTGGCTGCTGACCCCGGAGGTCTTCGCGCCCGAGGAACGCC
>CAIOTK010000443.1 GCA_903861185.1 uncultured Opitutia bacterium
CTCCGGGTATTCCTCGGTCTTTCGCCGCTGAAATGCGCTCGCCATCTCACCCCGCTGCTCCGCCTCCAATTGAATCATTCCGGCTAAGGTTTAGGCGCCGCCGGCTTGGCTTCTCGGACGGTGGCTGGCGGGGCGTTGGTGATGGCTGGCGGGAGGCGTAGGCGCGCGAGGGCGAGGGCGGACTGCAGGCGTCGGTGCGCGGCGGCGGCCAGATCGATCTCCTTGCGGCCCGCGGTGGCGATCACCTCGTCCGCCAAGCGCGCGGCGTGCTCCAGCACCGCGTGCAACCGCTGGGCCCGTTCGGGATCCTCCGGCTTGACCTGATCGACCAGCGCGTGGGCCCCGAGGTGAACGGTCTCCGCCCACGCGGCCACACCCGTGGTCTGACCGCCCGCGAGCGCCGCGGTCACTTTGGCGGCCGCGGCCTCGATGCTCTGCCAGATGGCCGGTTGCGACGCTCCCCCGAACAGCTCCGCCCATTCGGGGGCGGCCGCCGGCGCGGGTGGGGTGGGTGGCGGCGGAGCGGCGAGGGCGAGGCTGGCGGCGAGGGAAACGAGGAGCAGACAAAGCTTCATAGCGGGGAAGAGGTTCACGGACTGGGCGCTGGCGGCGGGGTGGGTAGTGGCGCTGGGGCGTCCAGCGGATCCCGCTGAGCGCGGGCGAGGTAGCGTTCCGCGGCGCGGCGGCCGAAGAAGAGGAACACCGCCGGCGTCACGGCGAGGTCGAGCAGGGTGGAGCTGAGGAGTCCGCCCAAGATGACGATCGCCACTGGGTAGAGGATCTCCTTGCCCGGCTCCTGCGCGGCCAGCGCGAGCGGGACCAGCGCCAACCCGGCGGTCAGGGCCGTCATCGTTACCGGCACCAGCCGTTCGAGCGACCCGCGGATGACCATTTTCGGACCGAAGACCTCGCCCTCGTGCTCCATCAGGTGGAGGTAATGCGAGATCATCATAATGGTGTTGCGCGTCGCGATCCCCGCGAGGGTGATCAGGCCGACCAGTGTCGCGACCGAGAGCGTGCCCACGGTGGCGGCGGTCAGCGCGAGGGCACCGACGAACGCCAGGGGGACGTTCAGCAGGATTTGCCCCGCGATCATCGCCGAGTGGAAGGAGGCGTGGAGCAGCAGGAAAATGACGACGAGGGTGACCAGCGCGAGGAGGCCGATCAGCCGGGTCGCCTCCTGCTGGCTCTGGAACTGGCCCTCGTAGGTGAGGAAGTAGCCGCCGGTCAGCGGCACCGCCGCGGGGAGTTCCGCTTGGAGCTGCGCCACGACGGAGCCGAGGTCGCGGCCGGCGACGTTGGCCGAGACCACGATGCGGCGCATCGCGTCCTCCCGATTGATCGCGTTGGGCCCCTGGCCCTCACGCACCTCGGCGAGCAGCCCGAGGGGCACGCGGCCGCCCAGCGGGGTATCGAGCGGCAGTTCCCGCAGCGCCGCGGGGTCCGCGCGGGCCGCTTCGGCGAACCGCACTACCAGGTCGATCGATCGCGTGCCCTCGAGGACCTGAGCGACCACCCGGCCGTTGAGGCCCGCTTCGAGGCGCGCGGTGATCTCGCCGGGCGGCAGCCCGTGGAGGGCGGCGCGTTCACGGTCGACCTCGATCCGCACCTGCGGGATCAGGACCTGCTTCTCGACCTGCAGGTCCACGATGCCGGGCACCCGTCGCATCGCCGCTTCCGCGCGGGCTGCGTGGGCGCGCAGCGTTGCGAGGTCGGGGCCGTGGATTTTCACCGCGATCGCCGCCTGCACGCCCGAGAGCATATGGTCCAAGCGGTGCGAGATCGGCTGGCCCACGCTGACCAGCACGCCCGGTAACTCCCCGAGTTTGGCGCGGATGTCCTGCAGCACTGCCGCCCGGCCCCGGCTGGACGGGGCGAGATCGACGTCGATCTCTGAGCGATGGACCCCCTCGGCGTGCTCGTCCAGTTCGGCCCGGCCGGTGCGGCGTCCGGTGAGCTTGATCTCGGGGACGGTGAGGAGCAGCTGTTCGGCGATGCGCCCCATCCGGTCGCTTTCGGCGAGCGAGGTGCCCGGGGCGAGGGTGAGGGAGATGACGGCCGTGCCTTCGTTGAACTCCGGGAGAAACGTGCGCCCCAGGCGAGGCACCAGCAGCGCAGAACCGGCCACGAGCGCCACTGCCGCGCCGAGCACGAGGCGCGGGTGCCGGAGGGCCGGGCCCAGAATGAACCGTTCGTCGAGCCCCTTGAGGGTCCGTACGATCCAGCCGTCGCGCTCCGCGGCGCCGCCCGCCCGGCGCGGCAGTAGGTAGGAACAGAGCACCGGGATGACCGTCAGCGAGACCACGAACGAGGCCAGCATCGCAACGATGGTGGCGATGCCGATGGGGGCAAAGAGCCGGCCCTCGATCCCGCCCAGCGCGAAGAGGGGTAGGAACGCCAGCACGATGACCAGCGTGGCGAGTAGGATCGACTGGCGCACTTCCCCAGAGGCGTCCGCGATCACCCGCAGCACGGGCCGGGGCGTCGCCGCGCGCCGGTTCTCGCGTAGGCGGCGGAACACGTTCTCCACGTCCACAATCGCATCGTCTACCACCATCCCCACGGCGACCGCGAGGCCGCCGAGGGTCATTGTGTTCAGGCTGATGCCCAGCCAGTGGAAGACTAGCGCGGCCACCGCGAAACTCAGCGGAATCGCCGTCAGGGTGATGAGGGTGGTGCGGAGATTGAGCAGGAACAGCAGCAGCACGAACACCACCATCAGGGCGCCGTCCCGGATTGCTTCCTGTACGTTGGCGACCGCCCGTTGGATGAAGTCAGCCTGCCGGAAGAGGACGTCCACGCGCACCCCTGTGGGCAGCGACGGCGCGAGCTCGGCCAGCGCCGCCTCGACGCGCCGGGTCAGCTCCGTGGTGTCCGCCCCCGGCTGCTTCTGCACCCCGAGGATGACCGCGGGCTTACCGGCCACGCCCGCTTGGCCCCGCAGCGTCTGCACGCCCGGGCCGATCTCCGCGACGTCCCGCAGGAGAATCACCCCGTTGCCCTCTGCCCGGACCACGGTCGCGCCGAGCTCCGCGGCATCCGCGGTGCGCGCGAGGTTCCGCACCAGCCGTTCCCGGGGGCCGTCGCTGACGAAGCCGCCTCCGCTGCCGCCCTGCGCCCGTTCCGCGGCCGCGGTGACCTCCGCGAGGGTCACCCCGTGCGCAGCCATCCGCTCGGGGAGCGCATTCACGTGCAATTGCCGCCGGCCGCCGCCGATGACGATCACCTGCGAGATGCCCGGGAGCGTGAGCAGCCGCGGGCTGACTTGCCAGTCGGCGAGGGTCCGCAGCTCCGGCGGGCTGGGTCGGCCCTCCGGGGCCGAGAGGCCGATCAAGAGGATCTCCCCCATCAGCGAGGAGATCGGGCCCAGATGCACTTCCGTGCCGGCCGGCAACCGGCCCTGGGCGAGGGCGATGCGTTCCTGCACCAATTGGCGGGCGCGGTGGATGTCCTGCCCCCAGTCGAATTCCACTTGGATGACCGACAGGCCGACCCCGCAGTTTGCCCGCACGCGCCGCACCCCGGGCGCCCCGTTGAGCGCCGTCTCGAGAGGCACCGAGACCAGCGTCTCCACCTCTTCCGGGGCCAGCCCCGGCGCCTCCGTCATCAGGGTGACGGTCGGACGGTTTAGGTCAGGAAACACGTCGATCGGCAGGCGAAGCAGGACGTAGCCACCGTAGGCTAGGACCAGCGCCGCCGCCGCCAGCACGGACAGGCGGTGCCGCAGGGAGAATTCGATGAGCCGCGTCAGCATGGGGAGCGTGCTGCGGCTCAGTGCTGGTGGCCGCCCGGGCCGTGGCTGTGGCCGTGGTCGTCCTCGATCCGGGCCGCCCCGCCGCCCACGTACTGCAACTGGTAGTTGCCGCGGGTCACGACGCGGTCTCCGGGCAAGATGCCGTCCACCAACTCCACCCACGGATCGTCGCGCCACCCCAGCACCACCTGGGTGCGCTCATAGGCGAAGGGGGCGGTCGGCAGTTGCCGGAAGACGAAGAGGTCGCCGTTTTCGCCCAGCACCGCGGCACGGGGCACCACGACCGCCGTCTCGGATTGCCCGACCACGAACGCCAGTTGCGCCCGCATCCCCGGCAGGAGCCGTCCGTCGGGATTCGCGGCCCGGACAAAGACTCGCAGCGTCCCCTGCTCGCGGCTCAAGCGTGCGGCCGTCGAATGGACGGTGCCCGCGAGGTTCGCTTCCGGATAGGCGACGGGGCGGATGCGCACCGCTTGTCCGGGTCGCACGGCCGCGAGCCGGGCCTCGGGGACCTGAGCGACGACCTCCACCGTGGAAAGATCGGCGACCAAGAGGAGCGACCGATCGGGTTCCACCGCGCCTCCCGGGAGCACTTGGGTCTCGAGGACCACGCCGTCCCGCGGCGCGCGGAAGGAGAGTCGGGGCGGCGGGTCGGCGACCACGCGTGATTCCACCTCAAGGAGGAGGTCCCCGGCGCGGACGCGCTGCCCCTCGCGCACGGCGACCTGTAGGACTCGGCCCGCCACGCGGGAGGTGACCGCGGTGACGTGGCCCGGCACGGCCTCGACGATTCCGAGGGCGGGGAAGGTGTGGTCGACGGGCCGCAGCGTGGCTTCCGCGGTCTGGAGATCTAGGTTGCGGACCATCGTCTGCGTGAGGCGGACGGGGCCGCTGGCGGCGCCAGTGGAGGCGGGGGCGGTATCGTGGGCGTGGCCGGGGCCCGCGGGCGCGGGCGGGAGGGCCGGGGCGAGCAGGACGAGCGGGAGCAGGAGGCGCTTCATCGGGAAATTCAGAGTTGGGTGGGGACGAGGCCGGCCGCGGTTTCGGCTTCGGCGAGCAAGGTGAGGTAGCGGGCCGCGGCGGCGTGAAAGTCCGCCTCTAGAGCGGTTCGTTGCTGGCGGGCTTGAGCCAGCTGGAAGCTGCTGACTTCGCCGCGCGCGGCGGCGGCCGTTAGCCGTTGGGGGAGTTGGGCGGCGGCCGTAAGGAGCGGCTGGTACTGGCGCACCACGGGTTGGCTGGCGCCGGCGGCCGCAAGGGCGGCGCCGACCTCGGCCGCGATCTCGGCGCGCCGCGCCTCGAGGTTGGCTGCTGCGAGCTGCCGCGCGGCCTCCCGTTCGCGGATATCCCCGCGATTAGCCGGCCGTTGGGTTGGCCAAGGCGCGCTGGCCCCGACGCTCAGCCGGGGCTCGTGTTCTAGGCGCCCGGTCGCGTCGTTCGCGCGGCGTTCATAGTCCACTCCCGCCCCGACCGTCCAGTCCCCGCGGCTCTGGGCGCGGGCGAGGGCGACGGCGGCGTCGGCGCGTCGCACTTCGAGCTCCGCCAAGGCGAGTTCCGGCCGGGCGGTGGACCAGGTGTCTGACGCGGGCAGGGGACGATCGAGCAGGGCAGCGAGCTCCTCGCCCGCGGGCGGAGGGGCGTCGGGGGCGAGCCGCAGGCGGTGGCGGAGACGCGCGTGGGCGCCCGTCTCTTCGGCCTCGGCGACCTGAAGGGATTGGGTGGCCCGGGTAAGTTCGCCCTGCAGCAGGTCCCAGTCCGCGTCGGTGACTTCTCCCGCGGTATGCCGCCCCTGTAGGTCGGTGGCGAAGGCCCGGAGTTCCGCGGCGGTCCGCTGCGCCGCGGTGAGACGCGCTTGGTGGATCGCGAGGTCATACCAGAGACGCCGCACCTCTCCGGCGATGAGGCGGCGGCGTTCGCGCAGCTCGAGGGGAGCGCCTTCACCGCCGAGGCGCGCGGCGGCGCGGGCGAGGGCTACCTTGTCGGGTCGGGGCAGTTGCTGGCTCAACCCCACGCCCACCGACCATTCGCTATCGCCGCGGACGGGGAGCCCGGCGCGCAGGTC
>CAIOTK010000444.1 GCA_903861185.1 uncultured Opitutia bacterium
CTTGAGTCGGGCCGGGGCCGGTTACTTGGAAGTCCAAGCGGCGGGTGAGGACGAATATCTCGAGTTGGCCGGGGGCGGGAATCCGGCGCCAGTGCGTCTTGCGGACGACGTCGGTGATCGGCGGAGAGGTAAGGTCCGAATCAGCGGCACGCAGACGGGCGACCGCCTGTTCCAGGGGGCCGGTGCCCGAGCGAAAATAGTCGTGATGTTCGACTAAGAGCGCCGGTTGTCCGAGGAAACGGGCGAGGGCGAGCTTCCAGGTTTCTTCCGGGTAGAAGCGCTTGATCAGGGTGCAACCGTGATAGCCGGTGAAGGCGGGGCGCAGGAGGTCGGCGGCAGTAATGGTGCCGGCCTGATGATCGCGGGGCAAGAAGCGGGAGTTGACGACCGCCTCGATCCCCGGTTCGGCGGCGAGCGTCCCGAGCGCGGCGCGGGAGAAGCGTTCTTGCGGGCAGACCATCAACGGTTGGGTGGGGAGACTGGTCCGTTCCGTGTGCTCCGCCATCCGGCGGAGCGCTTCGGCATTCAGCGTGCGGAGCCGGTCCGGATCCGTCGCGTTATATTCGCCGGAGGTGTGGTCGCAGCCGTGGAGGCAGAGGCTGAAGACGTCCGGTTGGGCGCGGAACGGAGCGGCGGCTGCCCGACTTGTCTGCCACGCGTTCCAGGGGATGAAGGCAAGGGTGACGTGCAGGCCGATTCGGCGGCTGGTGGCGAGGAGCGCAGTGAAATCGAGGCAGCCGTAGCGGGGTTCTAGCAAGGGGTCATCAATGACGATCCCGAGGTGGCGGTGCGGGTTGTGCCAGCAGGCGTTGCCGTGGGCGCCGCGCAGGAAGGCGAGGAGTGGGAGTATGGCGTCGAGCCGGCCCTCGATCTCCTTTTCCTCCGTGATGCGATGGTCTGGGGCCAGTCCCCCCGGGCAGGTCCAGACGTGCATCCCGGCGGCGGGGCCGGCGGTGATTCGGAGCCAAAGCGGCTGGTGGGCCGTGGAAAGGAGGGGGGCGGTCTGCGGACCGGCGGCCAAGGCGAGGACCGATCCTGCGTCGCGCGGCAGGGTGGCACCGGAGAGTTCCGCGCCGGCGCCGGTGGGCAGCGTATGGAAATGGAGCTTCCTGTCGCCAGGGGCGGTCTTGACGCCCGCGACCGCGTGGTGGGTGGCGGCCTGCAGCCACGTCTGGGTTGTGGGACTGGCGTCGCGGACCAGCAGCAGCAGGTGGGTGGGCGGGATGCCGGGGGCGAGCTGGGTCAGATCCGGCGGCACCTCGGCGGCGGCGAGGCTGCTGACATCCAGCAGGACGGAGTCCGTAGACCCGGCGGGCGCAGCGCGGGTTGAGATTAGGTTGGCGGCAAGGCCCAGATGACGGGCCCAGCCGGCGGCGGCGCGGAGCGCCGGCGCGGGTTCACCGCGGCAAAGTAGATGGAGCGTCTGTGCCGGGGTCGCGTTCAGGCAGCAAGGGCGAGGCTCCGGAAGACCTCGGATTGGCCCCAGCGGTGCATCGGCACATTATCCCAGCCGAGGAGCAGGCGGCGGCTCCGGAACGAGCCGGAGGGGAGTTGCCAGTGATCGAGGAGTTCCCCGACGGTGCGGTCGACTGCCTGGTCGAGCGCGGGGTAGCGGCCGCGGAGGAGGACGCCGAGGTTCACGCACTCGGCGCAATCGTACAGCTCGCGGCGGTAGAGGGTCAGGCGCGGCGCGCGGGCGAAGGGGCGGGGCAGGCCATCCGCGTCGAACAGGTTTTCCACGTAATAGGCCACCCCCCGATCCAGGGCGGAGCGGCACCCGGCGTCGCCCGTCAGCGCCTCGATCTTCGCGAGGGCCTTCATCACGAAACAGGTGTGGAAGTGGTCGACGAACGGCCGGACGCCGTCGACCGCGTAGGGCCAGGATCCGTCCGCCTGCTGGCAACTGAGGACGAAATTCAGATTCTTCCGGGCCGGCTCGCGGTACCGATCGTCCCCCAGCAGGTGAGCCGCATAGAACAGAGTGAAGGCCCGATAGGCGCTCGCGTTGACGACCCGCTCGCCGCCGTCCGGCGTGTAGGTGCAGGTCGCCGCGTCGGGGCCGGTGGCGATGTCGCGGTAATCCTGCAGCACGTGCTCGGCCGTGGAGCGGAGGATGGCTGCCCAGCGCGGATCGGGGGCGAGCCGGTGGACATCGGCGAAGGCCTCGAAGCAGTAGGGGGTGGTGGTGATCAGCGGGGTGCCGCGGGGGATCACGCCGTTGCGGGTCTGCCAGTCGAAGGGGTAGCCCCAGCCGTGGCGGGCGTAGCTCGGGCAGCGGGTGGCTTCCAGCACGCCGAGGAAGTGCCGGGCGCGGTCCAAGTGGCGCTGCTCTCCGGTGAGCTCATACACCCGCGCGAAGCCCATCGCGTAGTGGGCGTCGGCGATGGGCAGCCGCATCCGCGCGTGGAAGAAGCGGCGGGTCCAGGGCAGAAAGGCTTCGCAGGCGACCATCGGCAACACAGCCGCCTTTCCTAGCAACGGCTGCCTATAGTACAAGCGCTTAGCGGCGCGTCCGGGCACGCTGGCGAAGAAATCCTGGTGGTCCTGCGAGGTTTCGCCAAACCCCTCGAACCAGGCGACGAACCGCTCGAGGGCGGGACGCAGGCGGGCGGAGTGCGGGGAGGGGCGGGCAGCGGCGGAGGAGGAAGTCATTGGAAACTCCTCAGCGGCTGGAGCGAACCCAGCGGCAAGCGCGGCAGGAATGGGGGACGACGCAGGAAGCAACGGTCAGGGAATTTCTGGCAATCACGTCAGGAAGCGGGCTGAAGGCGAGCGGTTAAGGAGCGAAAAGTCGGGGTAATTTCCCGCCGCGGCGCTAAGTAGTCTAACCGGAGGCGGGCGGGGTGAACGCGCCGGGCTTCTTTCCGCGCGCGAGGCTGCCCAGGATGTGCCGGAGCTTCCGCATCTGGTCGGCGCGGTGGAAGCGCATCAGTTCGGGGGAGACGGGTCGGGGCACGCGGCGGAGGGCGGCCCAGCCGTAGCCCGCCAGCAGGGCGAGGCCGCCGAAGAGGAGGGGCTTCTTGGGCAGGCGGAAGGCCACGCGGAACAGCTGCCAGACCGGCGAGCCGCCGAGGTAGTAGTCCTTCTGGCCGTAGGCGAATTGGGCCGCCACTGGCCCACGTTCGGCCGTGCCCATCGTGCGGTGGTGGTGGAAACGCTTTTCCGGGAAGGCGCGCACCGCCCAGCCCTTCATCCGGGAGGTCATCACGGCGATCCAGTCCACGCCGCCGGCCGGGTTCGCGACGTAGCCACCGATCTCCTCGAAACAGGCGCGCCGGAAGAGCTGGCAGGGGCCGGCGACGTAATTTGGCCCCTCGAAGCTGTCGCGCAGTGAATCGTA
>CAIOTK010000445.1 GCA_903861185.1 uncultured Opitutia bacterium
CGCCACCAGAAGCTAATCGAGGAGTCCCCCTCCCCCTTCCTCACCCCCGACCTCCGCAAGCGGATGGGCAAGGCCGCGGTCAAGGCCGCCGAGGCCGCCGCCTACGAGAACGCCGGGACGATCGAGTTCCTCGTCGATGCCAAGGGCAACTTCTACTTCATCGAGATGAACACCCGCATCCAGGTGGAACATCCGGTGACGGAGGAAGTTACGGGGATCGATCTGATCAAGGAACAGATCCGGGTCGCCAATGGCGAGAAGCTCGGGTTCGACCAGGGCGACGTGAAGTTTGAGGGCCACGCGATCGAGTGCCGCATCAACGCGGAGGACCCGGCGCGCAACTTCGCCCCCTCCCCCGGCACGATCGGCCTCTATTACTCCCCCGGCGGCCACGGCGTCCGCGTCGATTCGCACGCCTACAGCGGCTACGCGATCCCGCCGTATTACGATTCGATGATCGGGAAGCTGATCTGCACCGGCTCCACCCGCAAGGTCGCCCTCGAACGCGCCTACCGCGCCCTCAGCGAGTACCTCATCCGCGGGATCAAGACGACCATCCCCCTCCACCGCGCGATTATGGCCGACCCGATCTTCATCGAGGGCAAGGCCACGACCGCGTATATGGAAGACTTCCTCGGCCGCACGGCGTCCGACCTGTTCACCTGACTGGGCAGTAACGCGGTCAGAAGACCGTCCGTTCGAGGAGCCAGTACAGCCCCAACAGGGCAATCAACCCGGACAGGGCCGGCACGCCCCGGGTCACGAACGCCGGCCGTTGCCGCAGCCGCCAGACCAGCGGCATCACCACGGCCGCAATGGCCACCTGGCCGAGTTCGACGCCTAGGTTAAAGGCAAACAGGGGCCCCAGAATGCCCCCCGGATCCGCCCCGACGCCCAGATCCCGTAGGATGCTGGCGAACCCGAAGCCGTGGATGAGGCCGAACCCGAAGGTCAGCAGCCAGCGCCCCGGCGGCTCTTCTCCCCGGCGCCAGAGGTTTTCCGCGCCCACATAGACGATCGTGGCCGCAATGATTGGCTCGACCAAGCTGGGCGGCAGGCGGACCCAGTCCAAGGTCGCCGCCGCGAGGGTCAGCGAATGGGCCAAGGTGAAGCAGGTGATAATCGCGACGATCGACCGAAACGTCCGGCACACCACCAGCAGGGCGAATAAGAAGAGCAGGTGGTCGTAGCCCGTCCAGATGTGCTGCACGCCCAGCCACAAAAACTCCAGCAAGGTGGGTAAGGCCGACTCCTCGGCCGCCGCGGCCGGGACTGAGGCAGGGACCGCAGCCGGCGCCGAGTTGGGCGCCACGGGCGTCCCTGGAGCCTCCGGGGCCGGCGCCGCCACGACCGCCCGCGGCACCTCCAGTACGGGATCGCGGCCGCTGAGCAGCTTCCGCGCGACCAGTCGCCCGGCCTCATCCAGCACCAGCGCGAACTGGCGGTGCACACTCCCCAGATCCGCCAGCCGCAGGGAGCGTAGGGTGACGGGTTCACCGCCCTCCCCTGGATCCACCCGGAGTTGAAAGCTCACGTTGTCCCCGGGCAGCAGTTCCACGTGGACGTCCGCCTGGTCCAGTAGCCGGGCGCCGCGCCGTACTTCCCAGAGCCTCGCCGCCAGTTGGAAGAGCAGCGGCCGCACCGCCTCGAACTCCGCCGGTCCCCATTGGGGCGCCCGCGGAGCCTCCGGTGGGAGCATCGCCTCCACGTCGGCCGGGGCAAAGCCGGTGGTGAGCGTGAGGCTCCCGCCCCGCCAATCGCCCTGCACCGTACTCAGGCCCGGATCGTGGGCCCGCAGGCCGGTTAACCCCAGTCCAAGCGCCAACCACCAGACCGCGGCGCGCCGCAGCCAAGGGTAAAGAGGAACGCGGGAAAAGTCCGCCATCAGCCGAACCAATGCGCGCCGGGAGCCCCCACGCAAGGCGGAAGCCCCGCCGCACCCGTCACGCCGGCCGGACCAGTACGACGTCGCTCCACTCGCCCATTACCCGGGCATTGACGCTCCAGCCGGGCGCCGCCCGTTCGAAGCCCGCCCGGACCTGGCCGTTCTCTCCGGCCAGAATCCCGCTCAAAATCAAGGTGCCGCCCGGCGCCACGGCTCCGATGAGGACCGCCGCATACCGCAGGAGGACGTCGGCCTGGATATTCGCCAACAAGAGGTCCGCCTGCCGCCCCGCGAGGCCGGTCTCCAGATCCGCCGTCTCGAAGCGGACTTGGCCGGTCAGGCCATTCAGGGCCGCATTCTCGCCACTGACCCGCACCGCCTCGGGGTCGTTGTCGAACCCTAGGACATCCCGGTAACCCAACAGCGCGGCCGACAGGGCGAGGATGCCCGAGCCGCAGCCCGCATCGATCACCCGGCCGCCGGTGCCGTGTTCCTCGGCACAAACGACGAGGCGCTCCACGCACAGGCGTGTCGTCTCGTGGTTGCCAGTCCCGAAGGCGAGGCCCGGATCGAGCCAGAGGACCGCGTCGCCCGGCGGCACCACATAAGTCGGGCGCTCCCAGACGGGCACCCAATGGAGCCGGTCGAAGCGCCAGGCGCGGAAGTGCGCCTTGTAACTGTCGCGCCAGTCCGCTTCCGCTAACTCACGGGCCACCGGTGCGGTCAGGGGCGTGACGCCGACCGCGGCCAACGCCGGGGCGAGGGCGGTCCATTCGTCGGCGAGGGCGGCGGCGGCGGGGCCGATCCCGACCAGCCACGCGCGGCGCACGATCACATCCTCGAGGACGCTCCAGGCGGACGCGCCGTGTTCCAAGAACAGTTCATCCGCCGCGCCGGCGGATGCCGCCGGGATTTCGACCTTCAGTTCGTGCAGGGCCACAGCCGCGAGCTTTCCCCGCGCCACGACTGGCGCAACGTCATTCCCGGCCCCGCTGGCTCAGCCTTGCGATCACCGCCGGCAACAGGGCGTGTTCCGCGGCGTGAACCTTCGCGGCCACCGCCTCGAGGGTATCCCCTGCCTCGATGCGGACCACGGCCTGATCGAGAATCGGGCCGCCGTCGACCTCCGCGGTCACCGCGTGAACGGTGCAGCCCGTGACCTTAACGCCCCGCCGGAAGGCTTGGCCGATACCGTCGAGGCCCGGGAAGCTGGGCAGGAGGCTGGGATGCAGGTTGATGATCCGGCCGGCGAAAGCGCCGAGGAAGCCGGGCTTTAGCACCCGCATAAACCCCGCCAGCACCACCAGATCGGGCTGGGCCGCTTGGACCGCCGCGATGAAGCGGGCCTCACCCTCGCCTTCCAGCTTGGTCCGGAAGGGCGCCGGATCCACAAAGAGAGCCTCGACGCCGAAGCGGGGCCCGAGCGCCAGAATTCCCGCGCCGGGCTGGTCCGACAGGATTCGCACCACGCGCGCCGCGCCCAGCCGCTGCTGCTGTTGCGCGAGCAGCATCGCCTCGGCGTTGGACCCCCGACCCGAACCTAGGACCACGACGCGCATCGTCAGATTTCCCCCGCGGCCTTGATCCGCGCGATCAGGCTGGTGGTGCTGAAGCCGGGCAAAAAGGGCAGGAACTCGATGCGCGTCCCCGCGGCCTCCAGGGCCGCCCGTTCCTCCGGGTTGAGCGTCGCGAGGGTATAGTCGCCCGCCTTGCAATAGACGTCGGGCCGCAGGGCCGCGATCTCCGCGGTGAGCCGCGGCGTGCCGAAGATGATCACCGCGTCGACGCAGGCCAATGCCGCGAGGGCGAAGGCACGCTGTGCCTCCGTCTGCACCGGCCGCAAGGGCCCCTTCAGGGCCTTCACGCTGGCGTCCGCATTGAGCGCCACCACCAAGGCGTCGCCCTGCCGCCGCGAGGCCTGCAGGGTATACAGGTGCCCAGTGTGCAGCAGGTCGAATACCCCGTTGGTGAGCACCACCTTGCGCCCCGCCGCCCGCTGGGTGTCCCGCCAGGCGGCGGCCGCGGGCAGGGTCAGCAGTTTTGGGTTGTCGAGCGTCACGCGACGGCAAGCCTCGCGAAGTTTTCGCGGAAGTAAACCCCGTCGTTCCCCCTATGACCGTCCGCCCCACCCCTGTCCGGCTGCTCCTGTTGCTGCTCGCCGCCGCCACCGCGTTCGCGGCCGAGAAACGCCCGGTCATCGGCCTCTCGCTCGACACCCTCAAGGAGGAACGCTGGCAGCGCGACCGTGACACCTTCATCGCCGAGGCGGGTAAGCGCGGAGCCTCGGTCATTGTCCAATCGGCCAACAGTGACGACACCCGCCAGGTCCGGGACGTCGAGGCCCTGATCAGCCGCGGGGTCGATGTGCTCGTGATTGTCCCGCACAACGGCGCGGCGATGACCCGCGCGGTGCGTTCGGCCAACGAGGCGAAGATCCCGGTGATCGCTTACGACCGGCTGATCCTGAACGCGCCGATCGATTACTACCTCTCGTTCGATAATGTGAAGGTGGGCGAGGCTCAGGCCGCCTACTTGGCGGCGCGTCTCCCCGCGGGCCGCCCCGCCAAGGTGGTGCGGATCTACGGCGCCCCTACCGATAACAACGCGAAGCTCTTCAAGCAGGGCCAGGATCAGGTGCTCGCCCCGCTGATCGCCAGCGGGCGCGTCACGGTGGTGCACGAGGACTGGGCCCTCGACTGGAAGCCCGAGAACGCCAAGCGCATCCTGAACGCCGCCTTGACCAAGCATCGGGAGATCGACGCCGTGCTCGCCTCAAACGACGGGACCGCCGGCGGGGCGATCCAGGCCCTGCAGGAGGACGGACTGGCCGGGAAGGTGCTCGTGACCGGTCAGGATGCCGACCTCGCGGCCTGCCAGCGCATCCTGCGCGGGACGCAGGCGATGACCATCTACAAACCCCTCAAGAACCTCGCGGCCCTCGCGGCGCAGGTGGCGGTGGACGTCGCCCGCGGGCAGCGGCCCACCACGGCGGTGACGATTCCGAATGGCGCGCGCGACGTGC
>CAIOTK010000446.1 GCA_903861185.1 uncultured Opitutia bacterium
ACGGCAAAGGGCAAAGCCTGACCCCTTTTGCGGCGGCGCTCGCGGGCGCGTCCGGCGCCCGTCAGGGCAACAGGCGCCAGTTGCCGGTCGGGGCTGACGGGATCTCGGGATTGCGGCGTACCCAGTCGATCATCAGCTCCCGGATTTCCTGGTTGGCCTGATCAACCACCCGGGCGTTGCGGAACATCCGGTAGCCGCCGCCGCCGTTCAGTCGGTAGTTGTTGATGGCGACACGGAAGCGGCGATTGGGGTCGATCGCGGCCCCGCCGAAACGGAGATCGACAACCCGGTCGCCGCGCGGCCGGCGGAGGTCCAAGGTGTACTCGACACCCTCGGCCGTATCGAAGTTGTAGCCCGGGATGGCGGGATCGACCAACTCGGCGGGGGTCAGCCCGGGTTGGTACGCCCGGAAGTACCCGGCGGCGTGTTCGAGGGCGTCCTTCACCTCGGCTCCGGTGAGTTCGATCACCACGAGGGTATTCTCGTAGATGTAAAGCCCCGCGAGATCGCGGACGGTCACGTCGCCGGCGGGCAGGGTGGCATCGAGGGTGAACGCGGCGGCGAACGAAATGTCGGCCTTGCCGGAGTCGAGCTGGACCCGGTGGATCAGATCGATGATGGCCGAGTCGCGGAGGCGGGCCTCGCGGGAGCTCAGGGCGATCGCGGAGCGGCCGACGGGCTGGGAGAGCCACGTTTGCGTGGCTTCGTGGTAAGGCCGGACCAGATCGAGGAGCTCCGGATCCGGCGTCGTGGCCAAGGTGACGGGCAAGGTCGTGGATGCCTTGGCGAGGACGCGCCACGGGGCGGAGCGATTCGGGCGCTCCAGATAGACATCGCCGCGGGCGAGACGGCTGCCCCAGCGCCCAGCCTGGGAAATCAGCACCCCGTTGACGGACAGCCCCGCGACGTCTTGGTGGGTGTGGGCGAGGAACATCAGGTCGATGCCCGGCACCTCGCGGGCGAGCGTCAGGGTCGGATTTTCGTTCTCCATCTCGCCGGGAGGCGTGCGGCCATCCGCGAGGTTTTGGTTGAGCCCGAAGTGGACGGTGGCGACGACCACATCGACCTTCTCCTGCTGGCGCAGCACCTCGACCCAGCGCCTGGCGGACGCGACGGGGTCGATGAACGTCAGCCCGGCGAAGTTCGCGGGGCTTTCCCACGAAGGGATGGCGGGAGTGGTGAGCCCAAGGATGCCGACGCGGACCCCGGCGACCTCGCGCACCACGTACGGCGTGAACGCTGGCTCGTCGGTGCCGCTGCGCAGCGTGTTGGCGGACAGCCACGGGAACCGTGCTTCCCCGCGGGCCTTGTGGAGCACCGGAAGACCGAAGTTATACTCGTGGTTACCGAGCGTCATGCTCGTGTAGCCCAGCGCGTTCATCGCGAGCATCATCGGGTCGATGGGCCCGTTGTTGATCCGGTTGTGGTAGTAGGCGAGCGGCGTGCCCTGGATCGTATCGCCGCAGTCGACCAGCAGTAGATCGGGCACCTCCTTGCGGGCGGCGCGGACCAGCGTGGCGACGCGGGCGAGGCCCTCGGCGGCCGGCTGGTTGGTGCCGTAGTTGATGGGGAAAACCCGCCCGTGGAGATCGGTGGTGGCGAGGATCGTGACGCGGGCGCGTTCGGGGGTGTCGCTCGCGGACCCAGGGAGCGGCAGCAGGGAGAAGCCGGCGACCCACGCGGCGACGGCGAGGCGGGGAAGGAGGAACCTCATGACAAACCACCTGTAGCCAAGATCCCGCCGGAGGCGAGGGCGGAGACGTTTCCGGGCTTGCCCGGCGGGATGGCCCGGGGGCAAGCTGCGCTTGGAGCCGCCCGGGTGGTGGAATGGCAGACACGAAGGTCTTAGAAGCCTTTGCCGAAAGGTGTGCAGGTTCGAGTCCTGTCCCGGGCACCAATTAAAAAGGGCTCAGGCGTGCGGTGGCAAAGGGCAAAGCCGGACCCCTTTTTACGCAAATAGCTCCAGCTGCTGCGACGAGGCCTCGGCGACATCGCCGAAGGCGGCGTCGGAGATGCGCATGGAGCCCAGCAGCCGCTCGGGGGCGAGGTGGGCGTAACGCTCGGTGGTCCGGATATTGGAATGCCCGAGCAGCTTCTGCACCTCGTAGAGCGGGGCGCCCCCATTGACCAAGGACGAGGCGAAGGAATGGAGCAGATCGTGGATGCGCAGGTCGGCCAGCCCGGCGCGGCGGCGGGCGGTGTTCCAGGCATTGTAGAGTTCGACGTAGGGCTTGCCGGTGGCCGGGCTGGGGAAGAGCCACGGGGACTGGATCCCCAGCGCCTGCCGCTTGCGCAGCAGCTGCAGCCCGGCGTCGCTGATCGGGATGAACCGATGGTAACCGGACTTCGACTTCGGAATCCGCCACTGGCGGCGCTCCAAGTCGAACTGCTCCCAGCGCGCCTCCAGGACCTCGGTCTTGCGCGCGCCCGTCACGAGCAGGAACCCCACGATCGCGGCGAGATCCTGGTTGGCGCTCTCGGCCAGCGCGGCCTTCAGCCGCAGCGTCTCCTCCACCGTCAGGAACCGATTGATCAGATTGTTCTCCTTCAGCAGCCGGTACCGGTGCAGCGGGTTCTTGCTGATCCCTGGGACCTCCCACTGCAGGGCCAGATTGAAGGCGAAGCGGAGCGCGACCAAGTAGCGGTTGATGGAGCTCGGCTTGAACCCCTCCTCCAGCTTGCGGCTGACGAACCGCGACACCTCGCTCCGGGTGATCCGGTGCATCGGCGTCTCCCCGAAGAACGGCAGCAGATGATTCACGAAGTAGCTCGAATCGTTAATCGTCGTGGTCTTGTACGTGCGAACGTGCGGCAGGTACCGCTCCCGGTAGAATTCCCCGAGGGACGGTGCGGAGGCCCGCTCGCCCCGGATCAGCGCCGGGTTGTGTCCATCGACCAGCTGGTGGGTGAGCTCGGTGACGCGTTGCCGGATGTGGCCGAGGTCCGCAGCGCCCAGCTTGCCCAGGCCCAGTAGCCGCTGGCGCCCGCCGAACGTGTAGCGGAAGTAGAAGTAGCCCCCGCTCGGCGTCGCATCGAAGACGAGCCCCCGCTGGAGCGAGTCCGTGAAGCGCCTCCGCCGCTGCGCGGGTGCAGCGGCGAGGGAGTGCAGGACGTCCTCGGAAAAGTGGAACTTCAAGACTCTGCCCTGGTTGGATCGTGGCTTCCGCCACCTCGGCCGGTGCGGAAGCCGTCTACGGCGCAGAGTATAAAAACTATACGCTGCATGATAAAAATGTCTCTTTAGGCCCCGAAAATCGAAAAAAGGATAAACAAAAAAGCCTCGTTAAACCCTGCTGAACAATTGTTTAGGAAATCGCATCCGTTCGCTTACACTTAATTAGCAGAAGAATTACGCACTCACACGCGCACTGGCAAGTCGATCGAGTTATAAAATCCTGATTACATGTTATATAAAGACCGGCCCACCCGAATGAGGTCCTCTATCAT
>CAIOTK010000447.1 GCA_903861185.1 uncultured Opitutia bacterium
AGCGTGGGCCGGAGGCCGCGGCCCGGCAGGCGGTAGAGCGCGAAGAGGTCGTGGAGGATCCGGTCGGGGAAGTAGTACATCTTCCGTTTCCCGCCGTCCGCGGCGTCCGTGTACATATACCCGCGGTGCTGGTCGCGGAAGCTGCTGTTGAGGCCGACGACGAGCCCGCGCAGGGTGCCCTGGTCGAACTGAAAGCGATTGATCAGACTGTAGCTGCGCTCGGCGTAACCGAAGGTCTGCTCGCCCGCGCGGCGGACGATGAGCGTGCCGCCGGACGGCGACACAAAGCCGAGCTGGTGCTCGGTCACCGGCAGGCCGGTGCGGTTCGTGCCCACGCCTGGGGCGAGCAGACCGAGCGCGTCCGCGTTGAGGATCTGACCCGACTCGCGATCGAGCTGCGCGAAGTAGGGGCTGTTCGGGTCGCGCATCATCGCGAGCGAGAGCGGGACCGGGGCCGAGGCCGGGTTGCGCGGGTCGGAGGGGACGAGCAGCGGCGTGATCGCGGCGGCGGCGGTGGGCCGCACGCCGACGACCGTCTGCCCGCCGACGGTGGTGGTGTTGAACTGGTCGTTGTAGAACTGGGGCAGAATGACGTCGCTGCGCTCGCTGCCGTTGGCGGTGGCGAAGTTGATCCGTACTTGCCAGCCGCGCAGGGGCCGCGCGGAGAGGGTCAGGTTGTAGCCGTCGGAGGTGCGGCTGTAGGTGTAGGCCGGGCCGCCGTTGCGACCATTGATGCCGTTCGGGTCGACGTCGTTCTGGGTTCCGCCGAGGGTGGCGGTGAAGTTCTGCGCCTCGGACACGTAATAGTTCAGGTTGCCGGAGATCCGGTTCTCCCAGAGTCCGAACTTCAGCCCGATATCGCGGCTCACGCCCCGCCCGGCGGGCAGGCTCTGGTTGAAGATGTCGCGCGTGGTGTCGAAGTTGATCTTCGCGTTGGTCGAGTAGTTGAGCGAGAGGCGCACGCCTTTGACCGGCGTGTCCACGACGGCGCCCGTCGTCAGGCTGTCGTACGTGATCGGGCCGCGCCGCACGTCGGTGGTCACGCGGCGGTACACCGCCTCCTCGCTGCGGTAGCCGGCCATCGTGTCGATGCGGCCCTTCCACCACTCGCTGAACAGGCTGAAGCCTTGGCTGCGCTCGTCGGTGTCGTCGTGGTAGTAGCCCGCGACGGTGCTGAGGCCGGTCGCCGGGTTAATTGGACCCGAGAAGCCGTAGGGGTTGGTGGGCGTGCGGGGCACGGCGCCGGGGTAAATGACGGGCTGGGCGACGTAGGTCTTGCCGTTCGGGTGGTCGACCGCGGAGAAGGGCCACTTCCGGCCGCCGATGATCTGGGTCGTGTTGATGGGCAGCCAGATGGCCGGCATATTGATGCGGCCGGAGTCGGCGGCGGTGATGAGCGCCGGGTTCTGGATCACCTTCCCGGTCGCGTCGGTCTCGTAGTACCGCCACTGCTCTTGGTTGGTCCACGATTCCATATCTTGGAGGAACGCGCTAGCCTGGTGGCGGCCCAGCCGGCCGAGGTCCTTCTGGTAGACGAGGGCGACGCGGTAGCCGCGAGCGCCGGTGTGGAATGGGTTGAGCTGCGGTAGGCCAGAGGTGAACGCCCACTGCGTGCCGGTGAGGCCGGTCGCGGGGTCAACGTAGAGATTTCCCACCGAGCCCGGCATAAAGATCGTGTTGTTGGTCGGGCTTAGGGCGTTGTTTACGCGGGCGTCGTGGCCGTAGCGGGCCTGCAGCGCGAGGCCCTCGGCCAGGGTCGCCTCGGCGACGACCGACTTGAGCACGTTCTTGAAGGCGAAGGCGTAGTAGGGGCCGAAGAGCGTGTCGGCCTTGGTCACGTCGATCACGCCGCCGGTCAGGTCGCTCACATTGGCAAACGCCGCGAGGTAGCGCGTGCTCTGGCCGTCGACGCGCTCGCCGGTGGGCAGGAGCAGGTTGAGCGGGGCGCGGAGCGTGCCGGAGTTCGGGTAGGTGGTGATGCGGGTGAGGTGGCGCCACTCACCGCGGATCTCGAGCCGCCGCCAAGGGCGGAACGTCGCCGCGAGGTGCAACCCTTGGTTTACCTGACGGTTGGCCGGGCGGAAGTAACGGGCGTCGCCGTGGACGGCGTTGACGCGGAACGCGAACAGGCGCGAGCCGGCGCCGACATCGAGGGAGATGCGGCGGCTACCCTCCGAATCGCCCCCGAGGGTAAGAGTGCCGCGGGCGGGCCGGCCGACGATCGCGCGCTTGGAGCTGCTGGTGATGACGCCGCCGGCATCACCGGAGCCGAAGAGCAGGGAGTTGGAGCCGCCGATCGCCTCGACGCGCTCGACGTCGAAGGAGTCCATCAGCGAGGTGTCCGAGCGCAGGAAGCCG
>CAIOTK010000448.1 GCA_903861185.1 uncultured Opitutia bacterium
CCTGCGCGATCCGGACGCGCCGGGGAAGGCGGCCGCCTTCACTTTGGTCACCCGCGGTGCGGCGCGGGGTGATTCCGTGCGCACGGAGCGCTGGCGCTTCACGCGGTGGAGCGACGGCGCCGTCGAACTATACGATCACGCTTCCGATCCCGAGGAGAACCGCAACGTGGCGTCCGCGCATCCCGAGCTGGTCGCGCGCCTCGGGGCGATGCTGCCGCGTCCCTAGGGCTGTTGGTGCCGCGGGGCTCGTTGTAGCTGGGGCGCGCCGCCCCGGCTCCGGCTGGGCGCGGGGCCGTAAGGCGACGGGGTCAGCCTGTTGCGTGTTGCGCTCGTCCTCGCGTTCGCTGGCTGGGTCGGGTGCGAAACCCGCCTGGGCAACATGCAACAGGCTGACCCCGTCTGCGGCGTGCCTTTTCGGAAGGCGGCGGGGATCGGTGTAGCCGGGGCGCGCCGCCCCGGGCCCGGAGGCCTCCTCGTGTAGGTCTCGTGCGATGATCCTACAGTCATCCTTCGGTTATCCTTCGGTTCTTCAGAGGTAAAATCGGTTTTTCTACAGTCAGAACCGAAGGATGACCGAAGGATAAAGCCAGGAGGGCTGAAGGAGCAGGCCAGGACAAACGAGGGGAAGGGCGGGCGGATCCCCAAGGCTCAAGCCCCGTTCCGGCCCGTTTCCTTTCGCCGCGCAACGGCTCGATGTAGCCGGGGCATCTTGCCCCGGTCCGGCGGGACGGGAGCGCCGGAGGCGGGGCAATTGCCGGCGGGCGCGGGGGGATGGCTCCGCGGGAGGGAGCGGCGGACTGTGCTTACCGGGGCGGCGCGCCCCGGCTACACCAAGCCGCAGGCGGTGTAGAATTGGTGCGGAGCGAGGGCCCGGGGGTGCTTCGCGTCAGGAGAATTCCGAGCATTTGGGATCACGTCGGCTCGATGTAGCCGGGGCATTTTGCCCCGGTCCGGCGGGACGGGAGCGCCGGTGGCGGAGCAATTGCCGGCGGGCGGAGGGAGTGGCTCCGCGGGAGGGGGTGGCGGACTGTGCTTACCGGGGCAAAATGCCCCGGCTACACCAAGCCCTTACTCGATCTTCCGCACCGGCAGGCCGGCGGCGGTCCAGTCCTTCAGACCGCCCACGTTCGCGGCATCGATGCCCTTGGCCGCCAAGGCCTCGGCGACCGCCTTCGAGCGGCGGCCGCTCGCGCAGTACACCAGCACCTGCTTGCCCTTATTGGCCGCGAGGAACGCCTGCCACTGCTTCTGGTCCCCGTCGAAATCACTCTTCGGCAGCACCTTCGCCGGCTGCGCCACGCCCGACGCCGCGCACTCCTCGGTCTCGCGCACATCGACCAACACCGCCTTGCCGCTAGCGACCAGCGCCGCCGCCTCCTTGGGACTGACCACCTTGGCCTCCGCTGCACCCAACGGGAGGGCACAGACGAGGGCGGCGGCAACGAACGCGGGACGGAGGAGGTTGGCGAAGAGGTTCATCGGGAAACGGGTAAGCGGCGGACGCGGGCGGGCAAGGCCGGAAGGCCTTTCGGCTTAGAAGAACGTGTAGTACTTCCCGACCGCGAGACGCCGGATGAGCAGCGCCAGCTCCATCGCGTGGTAATCGCCCCACATACAGGCCTCGCCACACGGGACCTTGCGGCCCGGCGGGATGTAGTCCCAGCCGTTGGGCCGATGATAGACACTGTGCAGGAGCAGACCTTGGTGCCGCGGCGCCGTGGACAGGTAGGGTTCCGCGAAGAGGGTATTGGCGATGGTCAACCCGGCCTGCAGGTAGCGGCGGCCGGCCGCGGCCTGACCCTGGCCCGTGAGGTATTGCCCGAGGCGCAGGAAGCCCTGGGCAGCGATCGCGGCGGCCGAGCTGTCCACCGGCTCGTGGGCATTGAAGGGGTCCGCGTCCACCGCCGTGAAGTCGCCGAGGCGGTGGGTATCGAGGGCCGCACTGTCCCAGTAGGGCACGCCGTCGCGCGCCGAGTAGCCATCGATATACAGGTCGCTGGCGGCGCGGGCGGTCTCGAGGAACAGGTCGGTCACCGCACGGCGGCCGCCGACCGCATCGAGGTCGGACCCGCGGACGGTATCGAGGAACTCAAGCTGTTCGGCGAAGCCGCAGATGATCCAGGCGGCGCCGCGGGTCCAGGTGGTGAACGGCGAATAGCCCTGCTGGGAGCTGGGGCAGCGGAACTGGCCGTCGTTGCGGTTGAAGATACTCTCGTGGGCCACGCGGCCGCGGACATCGTAGCGATCGCGGCCCTGGCCGAAGAACACGTTGAAACGCGCCGTGGTGGCCGCGTGCTCGACTGCGCGGTGGAGCAGGTTCACCGGCTTGTCGCCCTCGCCCATCAGGACGTGCCCCAGTTGGTGGGCCACCACCAGCGAACGCATCGAGCGGATGGTATCGGCGAAGAGGGACTGCGGCCCGTTGAACGAATAGACGTACCCGGAGGGCGCGACGCCCGCGGCGTCCGCGAGGGGCGACCAGGGCTGGCGGTAGGCGGTCGGGACGTGGCGGGCAGCTTGGACGGCGCCGGAGGCCTTGAGGGCGATCTCGGTGTAGTCGACCTCGCGCTGGTCCGCGGGGAGGCGGCCCTCGAGGATCAAACGCCGGAGGTTGCCGTAAGTGGAGATGTTGTTGAAGCCGTGGTCGTGGACGCCCACGTGCGAGACGTGGGAGGCCATATGGCGGACGGTCTTCTCGCGCCCGAGGCGGAGGAGCTCGTCGTCGCCGGTGGCGTCAAAGTGGAGGAACGCCATCCCGAACTGGAAGCCCTGGGTCCACTCGGTCCAACCGCGCGAGGTGTACTGGCCCTTCCACGTGAAGAC
>CAIOTK010000449.1 GCA_903861185.1 uncultured Opitutia bacterium
GACCAGCACGACCGCGCCTACACTTACGAGGGAGGCGTGCGCCGGGTAATCGTCGCTTTCGAGATGGGCTCGGGTAAGGCGGCCAATGCCTTCTTTGAGACCCAGCCGGCCGACTTCCTTGCGCGCCAGGAGACGATCTTCCTGTCGAACATCCACGGGATGCCCGGCATCGCCCGCGCGTTTGCGATGCCCAAGATGCGCAAGTACCCGCACCGCATTTTGATCGCTGACGGCAAGGAATTCCTCGCGCGCTACCCCACGCAGGAGGATCAGCTGACCGTGCTCACGCTCGATGCGACGGGCGTGATCACGGACATCCGCTTCGTCGATCCCAAGCGGGGTCTGCCCGCGGTCTTCGGCGCCGGCCGTTGAGCCGGAGCGCCGTCCGCCCGCGATGATTGTCGGCGTCCACCCGCTCGCGGGCTTTGACAAGGTCCTCCATTATCGCGTTCCCCCGGCAATCGCTGCCTCCGTCGAGGTGGGATCGCTAGTGCGGATGCCAATTCTCGGAGGCGTCCGGCTGGGCCTGGTGGGCGAGGTAGGCCCGCCAACGGATTTTCCGGTGGAGCGCCTCAAGGCGCTGACGGATGTGGTCTACCCGTTCCCGGCGCTCACGCCGGAACTGCTGCAATTAGCCCGCTGGATGGCCCGGTATTACGCGTGCGGCATCGACGCGATCATCGAGACGATGATCCCCGCGGCGGTGCGCCGCGGTGCGGCGGTGAAACGGGAACGCCTGCTGGCCGTTGCGCGGACCCTATCGGCGGCGGACCTCGAAAGTCTGGCGGCGCGTGCCCCGCAGCAGGCGCGGCTCTACCGCTTTCTCGCCGAGCAGGTCCGCCCGCAACCGAAGGGGCTCGTCCTCCGCCGGTTGAGCATCGGTCCCTCGTCGGTCGCCGCCCTCCTGCGCGGCGGCGTCCTCCGGGAGGAGTCCCGCCGCGTCGAGCGGGTCGCCTACGCCGACGGCCACGCCGGTGGGGAACTAGTCGCCGCCCAGCCGCACGCCCTCAACCCGGAGCAGCAGGCGGCCGTCGACCAGCTGACGAGGGACCTCGGCGCGGGCGCCTTCAGCGTCTCGCTGCTTTTGGGCGTAACCGGTTCCGGCAAGACGGAGGTTTACCTGCGGGCGATCGACGAGGCGCTGCGGGCCGGAGGCGGGGTGGTTTTCCTCGTGCCCGAGGTCGCGCTCACCCCCCAGACGGTAGCGCGGCTGCGCTCCCGGCTGGAGACTATCGCGGGCGGGGAGCGGTGCGTCGTCTGGCACAGCCACCTCAGCGAGGGCGAACGGCTCGACGGCTGGCTGGCCCTCGCCACTGGGGAGGCGCGCGTGGTGGTGGGGGCACGCTCGGCAGTCTTTGCCCCGGTGCGGAACCTGCGACTCGTGGTCGTCGACGAGGAGCACGAACCGGCGTACAAGCAGGATGAGACCCCGCGCTACCACGGGCGCGACGTCGCGGTGATGCGCGCGAAACTGGCGGGGGCACTCTGCCTCCTTGGCTCCGCCACCCCGTCGTTGGAGAGCTTTACCAATGTGGAGGCGGGCAAGTACCGTCTGCTCCAGCTCACGCAGCGGGTGGATGCCCGCCAGTTGCCGTACATTGACGTTGTCGACCTCCGGATCGAAGCGGCCAAGCAGCGAGCCCTGCCCGCGCTCTCCGGCAAGCTGGTCCGCGCACTCCACGCGCGCCTCGAACGCCGCGAGCAGACGATCCTCTTCATCAATCGCCGCGGCTATTCTTCGTCGCTGCTCTGCCGGGAATGTGGGCACGTCGAGGGCTGTCCGCACTGCAGTATTGCGATGACCTTCCACCGCACGGATGACACGCTGCGCTGTCACCTCTGCGGCCACCAGCGGCCCGCGCCGGCCTCCTGCACCCAGTGCCGTGCGCCCGACATCCGCTGGCGTGGGCTCGGCACGCAGCGCGTCGAGGAAGCGGTGCGGCGGGTCGCGCCGCGGGCCCGCGTCGAGCGGATGGACACGGATACGATGGCGCGGAAGAACCGGTTCCGGGAGGTGCTGGCCGAGTTCCGGGCGGGGCGCATCGACATCCTCATCGGGACGCAGATGATCGGGAAGGGCCTCGACTTTCCTAACGTCACCCTCGTGGGGTTGGTGGACGCCGACATCTCGATGCACGTGCCGGACTTTCGGGCAAACGAACGTACGTTCCAGTTGCTCGTGCAGGTGGCGGGTCGGGCGGGGCGGGGCGACCGTGCGGGCGAGGTTATCGTCCAAACCTTCACGCCGCAGGCCGAGGCGGTGCAGTTCTCGCGGCGCGCGGACTACGCCGGGTTCGCCGCGGCCGAGCTAAAGCTCCGGCGGGACTTTGGCTACCCGCCTTACCGCCATCTGATCCAGCACCTGTTCCGGGGGCCTAACCCAGACAAGCTGCGCTTCTATGCCGAGCAGTGGGCGCGGCTGGTGGAGCGGGAACTCGGCAACCGCGTGGAACTGCGGGGCCCGTCCGCGGCGCCCATCGAAAAGATCAAGGACGAGTATCGCTGGCAGCTCTGGTACTTCACTGGCTCCGTCTCCCGGGTGGTGCC
>CAIOTK010000450.1 GCA_903861185.1 uncultured Opitutia bacterium
CGTGGTGATTGACGGGCCGCGAAGCCGCGTCGTGCCGGCCGGGACGGCCGCCCGCTGACCCACGATGGCGACCCGAGCGGAACTGCAGGACCTGCGCGAGTTGCGCGAGCGGCGCCACCGCGACGCCACCGGCCGCTTCACGGTCGAGGGGGAGAAGGTCGTCGGCGAACTGCTCGCGGCGGGCCATCCCTTTCTCGCCCTCTACGCGACCCCGGAGTGGCGCGGCGATCCCGGGGCCGTGCCCCTCCACCGCCTCTCCGCCGCGGAGATGGCGCGGGTGAGCCACTTTCCCACCCCTTCGCCCGTCCTCGCGGTCGCGCCGTTGCACCGCGCGGCCTTTGATCCCGCCGCCGCCGGCCGCGGCTTCACGCTCGTCCTCGACGGGGTGCAGGACCCAGGCAACGTCGGCACGCTGCTGCGGATCGCCGATTGGTTCGGGCTCGACCAAGTGCTGCTCTCGCCGGACAGCGCCGATGTCTTTCACCCCAAGGTGGTGCACGCCTCGATGGGGTCCTTCGCCCGGGTGCGCGCGGCGTCCGCCCCGCTGGCACCGGCGCTCGCCGCGGCCGTGGCGGCGACCCCCGGCCTACCCGTGCTCGGCTGCGACCTCGGCGGTACCAGCGTTCACGCCCTCCCTCCTCTACCCGCTGCCGTGATCGTGATCGGCGCAGAGGGCCGGGGTCTCTCCGCCGAGGTGCGCGGCGCCCTCACCGCCCGGATCACGATCCCGCGGCAGGGGCACGCGGAGTCCCTCAACGCCGCAGTGGCCGCCGGAATCGTCTGCGCGGCGTTGCGGCGAGGCTAAGCGGGCCGGGGCCGGCACGCGTCCCGGGCGCGGGGCAAAACCGCGTATCCACGGCGCGGCGGGCGCGTCTTGCCAGCGTCCGCCCCCCGCCTAGCCTCCCGCCTCCACGTCTCCTATGAGCCTGTCCGTCCTGTCGCGCCTCGCCCTCGCCCTCGCTTGCCTGACCCCGCTCCCGGCCACCGCCGCGGCCGCCGAGGGTAAAGGACGCCGCCAGCCCGCGCCCGCCGGATTGCGCAACCCGGGGACTCGCCAAGCCCAGCCCGAGATCGCGCCCGCCTCCGACGAGGGCACCCAGGCCCTCGCGCGGATGCAGTTGCCGCCGGGCCTCGAGGCAAAGCTCTGGGCTGCCGAGCCGATGCTCGCCAACCCCGTGGCCTTTAACTTCGACGAGCAGGGCCGCCTCCTCGTCACCGAGACGTACCGCTACCGCACCAGCGTCCTCGATATCCGCGACTATATGGGGATCCTCGAGGACGACCTCGCCTGCCGGACGATCGAGGATCGCACGGCCCTCATCCGCCGCGCCTTCGGCGAAGCCGGGGAACGCGAGCTGGGCCTCGAGGGCGAAGTCATCCGCCTGCTCGCCGATACGGACGGCGATGGCGTGGCGGACCGCAGCAGCGTCTACGCGGACGGTTTCAATTCCCCGCTCGACGGCATCGCGTCCGGGGTGCTCGCGCGCCGCGGTGAGGTTTACTTCACCAACATTCCCAGCCTGTGGAAATTCAGCGGGGCGGAACGCGCGGAGACGCGCACCGAGCTCAGCCGCGGCTATGGCGTGCGGTTCAACTTCACCGGTCACGACCTGCACGGCCTCGTCTTCGGCCCCGACGGCCGCCTCTACTTCAGCAACGGCGACCGCGGCGCGACCGTCCGCACCCGCGAGGGCAAGGTCCTCTCCGTGCCGGACGAGGGCGCGATCTTCCGCTGCTGGCCCGACGGCTCCCACCTCGAGCTCTTCGCCACTGGGCTTCGCAACCCCCAGTCCCTCGTGTTCAACGAGCTGGGCGACCTCTTCACCGGGGACAACGACTGCGACCAGGGTGACGAGGAGCGATTTGTCCACGTGCTCGAGGGTGGGGACAGCGGCTGGCGCGTGGGTTACCAGTTCGCCCCGCTCGGCAGGGCCGGCCCGTGGAACCTCGAGCGCCTCTGGCACCCCCGCCACGAGGGCCAGCCCGCGTACCTCGTGCCGCCGATCTTCAACCTCGAGGACGGC
>CAIOTK010000451.1 GCA_903861185.1 uncultured Opitutia bacterium
CGGCGGCGAGGTCGTACCGGCCGCGACCCGCGTGGGTGTCGAGCAGCAGGCAGCCCTTGTCCTTGCGCTGCAGCGCCCGGACTAGGGCGACCAGCAGGGCGTGCTTCACCACATCGGCGAAGTTCCCGGCGTGAAATTGATGGCGGTAATTCATCGCCGGGGACGGCGTGGGCCGAGAGGCCTCAGGCGACGGGCACCTTGACCACCGTCTTGCGGACCAGCACGGCGGCCTCGCCGGCGCGCAAACTCGGCTGATGGACATCCGCGGGAAAGTAGACCGCTACGTCGCCCGGGCCGAAGCGCGCGACTAGCGTCCCGGTCGCGGGCGGATAGGCCTGAAAATCGCGCTCCTCTTGGAACGGTCCGGCCGGGGCAATCCGGCCGGCGTCGATGACTTCCATCACCTCCTCGCCCTCGACCACCACCTGCACGTCGATGTGGCGGCGGTGCGACTCGAAGAAACCCTCGGCGCGGGTTTTGGTGAGGTAAGCCTGCTCCATCGCAAAGGCGCCCCCGCCCAGCTCGACGCGGGTGGAAGTGCCGGGCGCGAGCGCCGCGAGCCGGGCGCGACCCGCAGAGCCGGGGGCGAGCAGCGCGTCCACATAGGCAACGGCGGCGGCAAAACCCGGGGTGGCGGGCACCTGCGAACGGACGGTGGCGTAGGAGCCGAGGATGGCCATTCCCGAGGGCACCGGCCGGGGCCAGCGCTGGCAAGCCCTTAGCCGGCTCAGCGACGTTTCTCCGTGAGCGGGAGCATCACCCCGCGCCGGAAGAGCGTGACCTGCCCGGTGCTCGAGGAGACGACGATGGCGATGCAGTTGGCGGCCACGCTGACCGCCGCGGCTGCGGCGTGGCGGGCGCCCAAACCGCTGGGCAGGTCGTGGGCCGGATCAGTCGCTTGGATCAGCGAGCCGGCCGACTCCACGACCCCGTCGCCGCGAATCACGAAGGCCCCGTCGATCGACGAGAATTCCTTCACCGTCTCGTCCATAAACGGATTCAGGATATTCCGATCCTCTTCCTTATAGCCGTAGAACGGATTGAGCACGAGCGGCTTGGATAGCCCCCCGACGCGCTCGCTGTCGCCCACCACAAACAGGCAGCCGACGGGCCGGCCTTCGCGGCCCTCGACCGCCAGTTCAGTCGCCACCGCGATCACCCGCTCAAGCACCTCGGGCTTCACGTCCGGCGGGAGCAAATCCGCGGTCGACCCGGTCAGGAGCGTCTGGAACTCCCGCTCGATATCGACCACCACGAGCGTGTCGAACTGGTTGCTCCCGGTGATTCCGCCGATGCAGCAGATGCGATCGCGGAAGGTCACGACCCCGCGCGTGAGGGCGACCAGCATCGCGCTGCGCAGCTGGGCCAGCCGCTGCTTCGAAAAGGAGCGGACCTGCAGCGTCTCGGTAAACCGCTCCTCCCCGGGATCGCCGAGCTCGAGGGCGGAGCGGGTGACGAGAATGGTCTTCAGCTTAGAGCGCAGCACTCCCGGCTGGAGCCCGCCGACGAATGTATCCCCGAAGATCATAATCGCCCCGCAGCCGGCGCCCGTCGCCACGCGCTCGGCTTGGCGGAAGAGGAGGCGATTCACCCGGTTCTGGTGGGCCTCGACCGCGCCGATCCCGACGAACCCGCCGACCAGCCGTTCGTGCAGCGTGTCGAGGTCGGGCGCGTTGACCAGGTTGTCGACCAGGTCCTTCTCCTTCACCTGCCGCGCGATCGCCGCGAGCACCTGGAGGTAATCGCGGGCCGTCTCACCCGCCAGCAGCATTACGATCAGATGGACCCGCTCGTCCCCGAGGGCGCCGTCGTGGCGGATGCCCACGCGGCTGCGGCCGATGGCGAGCACGTAGCGGCGGGGCATTCGGACGCGGACGTGCGGTAGGGCGACGCCGTTGCCCAGGTAGGTGGTCATCGTGCCCTCGCGCGCGAGGAGGCCGCGGAGCAGGGCGTCGGGTTTCAGGTCGGGGAACTTGCCCACGCAGGTGGCGAGCAGTTCTTGGAGGGCGCCCTCGAGGTCGAGGCTGCGCACATCGATGATGCGGCTACGGGAGAGGATCTTCTCGAGTCGCATCGGGCGGGGCCGGGGGGCGGACCGGCCGCTCACTTCTCCCACTCCAACGCGCCCTTCCGGACCTCGTAGACGAGGCCCAGCACCAGCACGCCAAGGAAGAAGAGGAGCGGCCCGAGAATGGGGATATGGGCGGCGAGAAATTCGCGGTAGACGAAGGTGGCGGGGATGAGGATGACCACCTCGAGGTCGAAGAGCATGAACAGCAGGGCGGTGAGGTAGAACTTCACCGCGAAGCGGGTGTGGGGCAGGCCACCACTGGCCACGCCGCACTCGTAGGCGGAGTCCTTAATGGCGTTCTTCTTGAAGCGTTGCCCGAGCAGGTGGCTCGCGCCGATGACGGTGCCCGTGATGAGGGCGGCGAGACCGGCCTGCAGAAGAAAGGGCAGATAAGCGGCGGAGGACATCGGAGCAGGGAGAATTGGGCGCGGCGCGCGGGCGGCCGCAAGCGGGAAGTGGCTCAGTCCAGCCGGAGCATGCGGACTTGGGCCGTCTTGGTGGAGCCGACCCCGAGCGTCTCGGCGAACTCCAGCGTACGGATCTCCTCATCCACCGGGTCGAAGCCCTGTTTCTTCCGGTGGCCGTTAATGCGGTCGCGCACGAGCGAATCCAGCATCACCGGGTCGTTGCTCAGCCAGAGGAGCGGTTCAGAGACGGTGTAGAGCGAGTTGAAGAAGGGGCCGCCGACGAACTGGTAATGCTGGAGGCTGGCGAGGGTGAAGACCCAGGTCTGACGCAGTTCGGGGATGGCGCTCATCTCGGCGACGGCGGCCGGGGCGTTGGCGGGCGAGCGGAAGAAGCGCGCCGTGTTGGAGGCGTTCCAGAGCGTAGCGTTCACCAGCGCGCCGTTGATGCCGAGCGTCGGATGGTCCGTGTAGACGGGCAGGTTGATCCAGAAATCCGCCTCCAGAAACAGCGGCGTGGCGAGGAAGCTCTTGCGGTCCTGGTCCTTGGTGGTGTCCGGCGAGACGCCTTTGGTCTGCTCTTGGGCGAAGATGGGGTCGAAGCGCTGGGGGAGCGGCGAGTCGTAAAACCAGACCGGGTCGTAGAAGCGGCCGGACTCGAGGACGTAGACGGGATTGCCGGAGAAGGGGGTGCGGCCGGAGACGAGCGAGGGCAGGTAGCCGGTCATCCGGAGGCGCAGGGCGTTGAGGCCGACGAGGAAGATATCCCCGTTCTCAAAGCCGCGGCGGCGGAGGGCGGAGATGACGGCCTTGACGAGGGGGAGCGGGGTGGAGAGGCCGGGGCCGGAGTCGGCGTAGATCTTGAGCCCGGCCTTGCGTTTGGCGCCCGGGGCGAGGCGGCGGCCGCTGGCCTGCTCGTAGGCGGTGATCAGGCGCTCGACCTGGGTCTCGTACGTGGGTTCGTCGAACCGGGCGAGCGGGGCTTCCCACACAGGCTCGGCGGCGCGGGCGGGCGGGGTCGGGGCGGCGGCGCGGGACGGCAGCACACCGGCGAGACCGAGCAGGAGGACGAGCGGAAGGCGCATGGAGGAGAGGACGGCCGGCGGGACGAAAAGTGGCCGCGACGCCGCCGGGGGGAGGCGCACGGGCCGCGGAACTTGACAGTCGGGGGACCCGGTTGAAAGTGCATTCTTCTTCGGACCGTCGGTGCCCGCGGTGGATAGGGAACCGCCCGGACTGAAGAAGTTCCCTCCACCAATGCCCGTCATCAAGCCCAGCTGCGTGCGCGACCTCAAGCAGCGCGTCAACCTGGCGGACGTCGTGGGGCGCGTGGCCGGGTTGCGCAAGGCGGGCGGCAGCCGGCTCAAGGGCCTGTGCCCCTTCCACCAAGAGAAGACGCCCTCGTTCCACGTCGACCCGGACAAGGGGTTCTACAAGTGCTTCGGCTGCGGCAAAGCCGGGGACGCGATCACCTTCGTGCGCGAGACCGAGCAGCTGACCTTCACTGAGGCCGTGGAGGCGCTGGGCAAGCGTTTCGGGATCGTGATCGAATACGAGGAGGGCAGCGGCGGGCCCACGCACGAGGAGCGCTCGCTGCGGCAGGAGCTTTTCGACCTACACGACGCGGCCGCGGAGCACTTTCATCAGGCGCTGCTAGCGACGGACGAGACCGGGGATTTTTTCCGGCGCTACTGGACGGAAGAACGGCGTTTCAGCCTCGACCTAGCGCGGGAGTTCAAGGTGGGCGCGGTGGACGGGGCCGGCGGCGGCCTCGGCGGGGCGCTGCTGCGGCGGAAGTACTCGGAGGAGGCGCTGCGGCGCTGTGGCCTCTTCTTCATCCACGAGCAGGCGATTCTCACTCCGGCGGCCCTACGGCCCCGGTTCCGCGGGCGGCTGATGATCCCGATCCGGGACCACCAGGGACGGGTTGTCGCTTTCACCGCGCGCCAGACCGCGCGGACGCCTGAGGACGATCCGGCCCGGGAGGCCAAGTACGTCAATTCCCCAGAGACGCCGATCTTCACCAAAGGCCAGCTGCTCTTCAATTTGGACCGCGCGCGGACGGCCGTCGGCGAGGGGCGGCCCTTCGTGCTGGTGGAGGGCCAACTTGACGCTCTGCGGTGCTGGAGTGTGGGGCTCCGGACGGCAATCGCACCTCAAGGCACCTCGATCACGGAGGGCCAACTGGCCCTGCTGCGGCGCTACCACCCCCAGGTGGAATGCCTCTTTGACCGCGACGCAGCGGGGCACAAGGCCGCGCAGCGCTTGCTCCCGCTCGCCCTCCAAGCGGGCGTGGAGGTGCGCTTCCTGCAGTCGGTCGGGGACGGGAAAATGGATCCGGATCTGCTGTTCCTGGGGGAGGGCTTGGCGGCATACGAGCGACTGCGGACGGGGGCGTTGAGCGCGATGGCCTTCGCGGCGGCGAGTATTCTCCCCCACCCCGAGCGAGCGGGCGCGGAGGAGCGGGGTCGGGCTGCGCAGGCCGTGGCGGAGATCATCGGGCATAGCGCCGGGGAGGCGGCGCGCGCGGCACTGGCGCAGGAGGCCGCGGGCGCCCTCGGGTTGCTCCCACGCGTGATGCAGCAGGAGGTGGCCGCGCACGAATCCCGCGTGCGGCGACAGGAGCCGCCGCGGCCGGCAGCCGAAGCCTCGGCCGTCGGACCGGCCGGCGCCGATCCGCTCACCGCGGAACGCGACCTGCTGGCCCTGTGCCTGCACCACGAGGAACTGGGCCCGGCCGTCGGCCACGCCCTGCAGCCCGGTTGGGTCGATACTGGCCATACCGCCGGCCGCCTGCTGAACCGCTTCCTCGGGGAATTTGAACAGGGTTCTTGGCCGGGCCGCGACCACCTCGACCCGCTGTTGGAGGACGACGCAGAACGGGCCTTAGTGGCGTCCCTGCGCTTCGAACCGCCGCGGGTAGATGATCCGGCGCGGGTGGCGCAGGCGGGCCTCGCGCGGCTCCGTTCGCGGGCCCTCGAGCCCCGGCTCCGCCAAATAGAACTTGCTTTGGCCAACCCCGGTGCGGAACGTGAATCTGCGTCTCTTTCACTCTTGCAAGAACGCTCCGCCCTCCAACGCCAGCTCCGCCAACCTGTCATCCTCGCGCCGCCCGCCTGAGCCGCCCGCCGCCGGAGCCTCCCAACGCCCTCCTTCCATGTCGCGCAAGACCAAGTCCACCGCCGCCGATACCGCCCCCGCCGAGGCGGTCGAGAACGCCCTGGCAAAGCTGCCCGCCCCCGCGGAGGGGGCTGAGGGTGCCGGCGAGGCGATCCCCGCCGGCGGCATCAACGACAAGATCCGGAACCTGATCCGACTCTCGAAGGAACAGGGTTACCTGACCTTCGACGACATCAACGAGGCGCTGCCCGAGTCCGTCGAGAACCAGGAGGAGATCGATAACGTCCTTTCGATCCTGCAGAATCTGGAGATCGAGATCCTCGAGCCCGACCAAGTCGAGGACTACAAGCAGCGGATGGAGGAGGCCGAGGAGGAGCAGTCGCGTTCCTCGCAGAACGACATCCTCGACGACCCGGTGCGGATGTACCTCAAGCAGATGGGCCAAGTCCCCCTGCTGACGCGCGAGCAGGAGGTAGAGATCTCCAAGCGGATTGAGACGGCCGAACTGAAGGCGCAGGAGGCGCTCTTCCAGGCTTCCGCGATTGGCGCCTACATCGCCGGCCTCGGCGCGAAGCTGATCAACCGCGAGGAGCGGTTCGACCGGCTGGTGATCGACAAGAAGATCGAGTCGCGGGAGGCCTACTTCAAGGCGCTGCCCAAGCTGGTCGAGCACACCAGCGCAGCGGAGGCGTCCGCGGCCGAGGGCTGGGAGGAGTACCTCAAGGCCCGCGGCGAGGCCGAACGGAAGAAGGTCCTCGCCAAGCTACGCAAGCGGGAGACCACGCTGCGCTCGGGCTTCGGCAAGTTCTACTTTAAGCTCAAGGTGTACGAAGAGTACCTCGAGCAGCTGCGCCCCGTGCTCGAGGAGATCGAGACCCTCAAGGCCCAGCTGGAGCGCGCGAAGAACCCGAAGACTAAGCGGGACGCCGCCCTCGACACGAAGCCCGTCCAAGCCCGCCTGCGCCAGATCGAGGCGCAGCAGCGCATCGCCCCCGACGACCTCCTCGCGGTGGTCAACCAGACCTTCGTGCACGTGCGCGAGGCCCACAAGGCCAAGACCGAGATGGTCGAAGCCAACCTCCGTCTGGTGATCTCGATCGCCAAGAAGTACACGAACCGCGGCCTCTCCTTCCTCGACCTAATTCAAGAGGGCAATATGGGCCTGATGAAGGCGGTCGAGAAGTTCGAGTATCGCCGCGGCTACAAGTTCTCCACCTACGCCACCTGGTGGATCCGCCAAGCCATCACCCGCTCAATCGCCGATCAGGCCCGCACCATCCGCATCCCGGTGCACATGATCGAGACCCTGAACAAGGTGATGCAGGTGCAGAAGCAGCTCCTGCAGGAGTACGGCCATGAGCCCACCCCAGAGGAGGTCGCCGACGAGATGAACCTGCCCGTCGAGCGCGTGCAGCAGATCATGAAGATGGCGCA
>CAIOTK010000452.1 GCA_903861185.1 uncultured Opitutia bacterium
AGTAGGTGTCGTCCCGGTCTAACAGTCGTGGGACCAGGACCTCGCAGCCCGCCTCCGCTAGGCGCCGGGCGGCCTGGTGGGCGGGGGCGAGCCCGGGCACCAAGCCGGCGAGCTGTTCCGCCTCCTGATCGGCATCGGGGAACAGCACCACGCGGGCGCGGGCCGGACCGGTCGGGCGCAGGAGCAGACCGCGGCCTTCCAGGCCGGCCAGCACGGGCCAACGAACCGCGGAGACGGTGAAACTTGGCGCTGCCGCCAAGGGGCCTGCGTCGTCCGGACCGGCGTCCAAGCGGAATTCCGGGGCGGATTCTCGCTGATCGGCCAGACCAGCCAGCCGGGCCAGCCGCGCGCGGTTCGGGGCGAGCGAGGCCTCGTAGGCGTTGCGGTCGCGGAAGTCGGGCCGCCAGAGTGCGCCGCGCTCCGCTAGGATCACCGGGTGCGCCGCTTCAACGAGCCTTCGCGCCGCGGCGACGAGGTCAGCGGAGCGGTCCTCAGAAGGCGCCAAGGCCTCCGCCGGGAAGGGAAGTGCGGGGCTGGCCGCGGCACCGGGAGTCACCAAGGCGAACGGCAGGAACAGCGTCAGGGAGACAGCCCGGAGGCGGCCGCGCGGGGTAGGGGGCATCAGCGCATCCAGCCACGGTCGAGGCGCGGGCGTCGAACCTTTAGCGTGCCCTCGCGGGGCGCCTCCGCGTTCCGCGGTTGACGGAGCGCCACGCAACGGCATCTGTTGGCGCCTTCCAGCGCCGCCCTCGGCGCCGGTTGCTTCTCCCTTCTACCGCCACGGTTGCACCCGCCGGAACGCGGGTGCCCCGGGTCGAGAGAAGGGCCCATCCCCTTGCCCACTCTTTTCCCCTCCTGTCGTGTGTGCCGCTGGGTGCTGGCGCTAGCCGGTCTCCTCTTGGCTGTCCTTTCCGGCCTACGGTGGGCCTCCCAGGGTATGATCGCCGCCGGCGAGGCGCCGACGGCCGCCGCGTTCTTCCTAGGGCTCCGCTTCGACGCGCGTGTCGTCGCTGCCATTCTCCTGCCCGTACTTCTGGTGGGCCGTTTCGGTCGGTTCCACGCCTTCGACTCGCGCTCGGCACAGCGCGGCTGGTTGGCTTGGTTGGCGCTCTGCTGGGGTGGATTAGTTCTCCTGTACCTCGCGGATTTCCTGCACATCCGCTATCTCCAGCAGCGTTTGAACGCGTCGGTTTTGGGCTTTTTCGGTGATGCCCGCATCGCCGGGCGGATGCTGTGGGAAAGCTACCCGGTCGTTTGGCTGGTGCTCGGTTGGGGTGGGGCGACGGCGCTCGGCGTGGTGTTGAGTGCGCGCCTGCACCGTTGGGCCGCCAATGTCCCGCCAAGTCCCGCTCGCCGCGCGCAATGGCTCTTGGTCGCGGGCCTGTCGGCGGCCGGGGTCGTGGCATTGTATGGCCGCATTGGCCAGTATCCGTTGCGGTGGAGCGACGCTTACGCGTTGCGCGGCGACGCGGGGGCGCGTCTCGCCTTGAACCCGGTCGAGTCTTTCCTTAGCTCGCTGAGTTTCCGTGCCACGGGCAGCGATCCCGCAGCGGTGCGCGCCCATCTGCCGCGGATGGCCACCTACCTTGGGCTGTCGACCCCGCCCGCCGGGGCCCCGCCGGCTTTTACCCGGGTCCAGGCGGCCGCGGCGGGAGCAAACGTCCGCCCCCCCAACGTCGTGCTGGTCATCGCCGAGTCCTTTAGCGCCTACAAGACCTCCCTGTGGGACAATCCGGTCAACACGACGCCGGTGTTCCGCGCCCTCGCCGCGGAGGGCTTGCTCTTCGACCACTGCTTCACCCCGCACTTCGGCACGGCGCGGGGCGTGTGGGCGCTGCTGACCGGGATTCCGGATGTCTCGCCGACGGAGACTGCCAGTCGCAACCCGGCGATGGTGGACCAGCATACGATCCTCGATGACTTCGCCGGTCACGAGCGCTTCTACTTCCTCGGCGGCAGCGCCAGCTGGGCGAACCTGCGGGGCCTGTTGAGCCACAACATCCGCGGCCTCCGGCTGCACGAGGAGGACAGCTTCCGTTCGCCCCGGGTCGACGTCTGGGGCATCAGCGACAAGAACCTCTTCCTCGAAGCCGACGCCGTGCTACGAGGCGTCCGGGAGCCCTTTTTCGCAATCATCCAAACGGCGGCCAACCACCGGCCCTACACCATCGCGGACGAGGACCTCGGGGAGTTCCAGCGGCTAGAGTTCCCGCCGGCCGAGGTGAAACGGGCCGGGTTCGAATCCCTCGCGGAGCTGAACGCCTTCCGCTATATGGATTTTGCCTTCGGTAAGTTCCTCTCGGCCGCCCGGCAGGCGCCCTACTTCAAGGACACGATCTTTGTTTTTATTGGCGATCACGGTATCGGGGGCGATGCCGGTGCGCGCCTCCCGCGCGCGTGGACCGAGCAGCACCTCACCCGCTACCACGTGCCGCTGCTGTTTTACGCTCCTGGGCGGATCGCGCCGGCCCGGATCCAGAGCGTCGCCTCGATGGTGGATGTGCTGCCGACGATCGCCGGCCTAGCGGGGATGACCGTGCGCAACTCGACGCTCGGGCGGGACCTGCTCGCCCGGGAGCGCGCGGATGGTGGCGCGGGCAACGTCGCCTTCATCATCGACCACAACGACCGCACGATCGGCGCGCTCCACGGCGGCTGGTATGGCGTGCAGGATTTCACGGGCGGGCGCCAGCAGGTCGTGTGGGCGCGGGCGGGCGAACCCGCCCCGGCCGTCGTCCCGCCGGAGGCGTCGGCTGAGTTGCGGGCGTGGAGCGAGGCCTTCCACGAAACCTCCCGGCACTTGCTCCTGCACAACCGCAAGGCCGCCTCCGGTACAAACCCGGCGACCGCCCCCGCGTTATGAGCCCGGCCCCTGCTGCCCCGTCCCCGGCCAGCCGCCGACTTTCCCTCCGGGCTCGTTGCGGCGGGGTTCTGCTCGCGCTTGGTACCGTCGCCTTCGTGCTCGGCCGCGGCGGTTCCCGGGAGTCGTCGGCGCCCGCGGGCATCCAGGCCCCGCCGGCCGTGCTTGCCGGTGCCGAGTGGACGGATGCGGTCCCCTATTTCGCGCACGGATGGGTCTCTCCGCCGGCGCACACCCCCTCGGCGCACGGTAGTTCCTTGTGCGCGCTGCCGAGCGGGGATCTCCTCGCCATCTGGTACGGTGGTTCTCGAGAGGGTGGGACTGACGTCGCGCTCTACACCTCGCGCCTGTCGGCGACCGGCGGCGGGTGGACGACCCCGCGGATGGAGATGGACCGCGTGATGGCGCAGCAGGAGCTCGACCGGGTGATCAAGAAGGTCGGCAACGCCGTGATCTTCCCGGACCCGCGCGGCTTGCTTTGGATGGTGTATGTCAGCGTCTCGGTCGGCGGCTGGTCGGGGAGCGCGCTCAACGTACGAATCTCGGCCGACGAGGGGTTGACCTGGAGCCCGAGCGAGCGCCTGACGCTGAATCCGTTTCTCAATCTCAGCACCCTCGTGCGCAACAAGCCGATCTTCGCCCGCGACGGGCGCATCGGCCTGCCCGTCTACCACGAGATGGCCGCCAAGTTTCCGCAGATTCTCTGGCTCACCCCGGGTGCCGACGGCCGGCTGGCGGACTACCGGGTGCGTAACCTCCCCGGGCAGGCCGGACTCATCCAGCCGGCCCTAGTCCCGCTCGACGAGAACCGGGTGCTGATGCTCTTGCGGGACCGCGGCGCGGACCGGCTGATGCACCTTTCGGTTTCGCAGGACGCCGGCTGGACCTGGTCTGCCGCGCGCCACACGGACTTACCCAATCCCGATGCTGCGGTCGACGGGCTGCGCCTCCGTGACGGGCGTATCTTGATCGTTTACAACCACGCCTCGAGCGGCCGGGAGAACCTGCGCCTAGCCGTTTCCTCGGATCAGGGCCGCTCCTGGCGGTCGGGCGCCGTCATCGAGGAGACCCCGCGGGCGGAGTACTCGTACCCGACGCTGGCGGAGGACCAGCAGGGCCGCATCCATCTCACCTATACGTGGCGCCGGGAACGGATCCGCCATGTGAGCTTTAACGTCGCCTGGCTGGACCAACGTCCGCTGGCACAGGACCGGGCCAGCCTGCCATGAGGGAGCAGGCGCTGGTCGGGTTCTACGTTTCGGCCGTAATTTTGCTCCTTTGGGCGGCCTTGGCCGCGGCCGGGCGCCGGTTGGTGCCGCACGGCTTTACGCTCCGGCGCCGGCTGCTCCTCGGCCTCGTCGCCGCCGGGCTGGCCTTCCTGCCGCTCGGGGACGTCCCCCTTTGGATGCGCGCCTTCAGCTTCCATTCGAACCCCTCGCTTCCGCTGCTCGGCCTAGGCTTGGTCGCCTGGGCGCGCGTGGTGTTCGAACGCTCCTGGTTCGGGCGCGAGGATTGGCTGGCGCTCTGGGGGTTCGGCGCGGTCGCGGGTACGGTCCTCTACGTGCACCCGCTCGTGGCGACGGACGTGGACGTTTACTTCTGGGGCTGGGAACGCGGCGTGGCGGCGAGCGTGCTCGGGGCGCTGGCGGTGCTCGCGATCGCGGGGGGCTTGCGCGCCGGGCTGCTGCTGGTGGCGGCGCTCGCGGCCCTGGGCCTGGACGCCCTGGAGTCGCGCAACGCGTGGGACTACGTCATTGATCCCTTCTATTGGCTGCTGAGCCTCGGGATGCTCGCTGCCATCCTGCTGCAGGCAGCGCGGCGCCCCCGCCGCTCGGGACCCGCGGCGGCCTTCAAGCTCTGACTTTTTTCCTCCGATGACCACCATCAACCGCGCGCGTCTTGCGCACCTCGTCACCGGGCTGGCCCTCGCGGCCGGCCTGTTCGCCGCCGATCCTGCCCCCAAGAAGGCTCCGCCCCCGCCGCCGCTCCCCGGTGCCGGCACGGGCGGTGCCACCCCGCACGCCACCACCAGCGGCGTGATCGGACCCAACCGCCGCGAGGGCAGTATGATCACCATCACCTATGGCCGCCCGCACGCCGTGCACCCGCGCAAGGGCGGCGAGGCCCGCAAGATCTGGGGTGGCCTCGTGCCCTGGGGCAAGCCGGACCGGTTGGGCGCCGACGAGGCGACCAGCATCATTCTGCAGCACGCGATCGAGACCGGCGGGACCACCATCCCGGCGGGCGTCTACACCCTGTATATTGTTCCCCAGGAGGGTGAGGGCTCGCAGCTGGCCTTCAGTCGCAGCATCGGCAAGTGGGGCGTCCCGGTGGACGAGGCTAACGACCAGGCGCGCGTGCCGCTGAAGAAGACCGCGCTGGACCGCAACGTGGACCAGCTGACCCTCTCCGTGCAGAACACGCCCCCGCAGAGCCTCAATGGCGTGATCCGCATCCAGTGGGAAAAGACGGAGTTCTCGCTGCCGTTTACGGTGAAGAAGTGAGCGTCGCACTGCGCGCTTGACGCGTCGGCGAAATCGCCAACGCTCACGCGTTCAGTTTTCGCCCTCATCGTCTATCGGTTAGGACAGGAGATTCTCAATCTTCAAAGCGGGGTTCGATTCCCCGTGGGGGCACCA
>CAIOTK010000453.1 GCA_903861185.1 uncultured Opitutia bacterium
GGGCTTTCGATCCGCTTCTAAGGCCCGCGCCGGCCGGAGTGGGCTAGGGATTCCGCCCCGCTTCCGTTGCGGGCGTGGGCTGCAGTTCGGCAACCACCGAATCGATATTGCGCAGGGACCCGGCGGGGAAAAACCCGTTGAGCCGGTGAATTACCTGCTGGATGATGCCGTCCGGGCAGCTGGCGCCGCCTGTGACAAGGATCCGCGGCTTGGGGGGCGGACCTTCCGGCCAAAGCGGGCGACCCTCGAGGTGGCCCCGGCCGCCGCGATCGTAGATGTAGTGGTCGATTGTGGCTAGGGACGGGAGGTTATCCTCGGATTGGATGAAGAAGGCCCGCTCGCCGAGCCGCTCGGCGCAGAGGCGGTAGAGTTGGTAGGTATTAGAGGAGTTACGGCCACCGATCACAAACGCGGCGTCCAACGGTGCGGCGAGCGCGCGCGCGAGGGCATCCTGGTTGACCTGCGTGGCATAACAGAGCGTGTCCCGCCGCCCGCCTCCGCCCACGCGGCTATCGTCTCCGTGGAGTCGGCGGAAGGTGTCCCGGAACAGTTCGATGATCTCGAGGGTCTCGTTCATCAGCAGCGTCGTCTGGTTGACCACGGCGACGCGGTCGAGGTGGCGCTGGACGTCGAAGCCCGGGGTATACCGGCCGGCGAAGCGCTGGTGGAACGTCGCGCGAATCGCGGGATCGGCCGAGGCGATGAGGGCGGCGAGGTCGCGGGCCTCGGCTAGGTCTCGGACGATGACTGCGGGGGCGTGGCGCCGGGTGTAGGAGAAGGTCGCCTTGGTCTCCTCATGCTCGTGCTTGCCGTGGATGATGACCGTGTAGCCTTCCCGGCCGTAGCTCCGGGCGGCCTTCCAGACCTTTTCGACTAGCATGCAGGTGGCGTCGTAGGCGCAGACCGCGATGCCCTTGCGGACGAGGCGGCGCTTGTCCTCGTCGGTGGCCCCGAAGGCCGGGATGATAACGATGTCCTCTGGCGTCAGCGTATCCCAGAGCAGCGGGGCATCCGGGCGGTCCTCCGTGCGGCAGGGCACGCCGCGTTCCGACTGCAGGTACCGCAGGCCGCGGTGCAGGAGGTCCTCGTTGACGAACGGGTTATGGATAAGTTCCGAAAGCATGAAGACCCGCCGGCCGGGGTTGGCAGCGAGGGTCTCGTAGGCGCGTTCGATGGCGTTACGTACCCCGAGGCAGAAGCCAAAGTGGCTGGGGATGACGTAGGTGACTCGGCCGAAGTCGAGCGGCACGGGGTCTGTGGCGCTGCGCTCGTGGCGGCGAGCCAGTTCCTTGATGGCGGTGCACAGCCGCGACTGATAGAGAGCGATCGCGGCTGCGTCCTGCGCGTAGATCCCCGGGTTGCGCTCGGCGGCGGGGCGGAATTTATAGATGAAGTCGTTTTCGCCGAGGTGAAGGTAGGGAATATCCGCTAAGTGCGGTTCGAGGGCGGCTACCACTGCCGCAAGCGAGGGCGCGAGGTCCGTCGGCGCCGCCTCGAGGCTCGCGATCGGGCGGAAGACGACCTCGGAATCCTGGGCCGGACCGGCCACCTGCGTGAAATGGACGCGGTGGGTGCGCCCGCCGGCGGTGACGGAGAGAAATTCCGCTGGTGGCGTGTGTTCCGGAAACGAGGACTCTAGCCGTTGGGTGGCCATGGCGAGGTCGCTGCCGGTGAAGGCAAGGCCCTGCTTGGAGCCGAGGTGGCGCACGGCGAGCTGGTTGCCCGAGTTGAAGGCAAGGATCGCGAAGAGGACCGGCGGGCTGGCGGGCGGCGGCATCGGGGCTGAAGCTGGCGCGGGGGCGGCGCCGCCGCAAGTGCGCGCGGCGGAGCCCCCCTTAGAGTGCCTGCCGGCGGTCGAGGTTACGGTAATGGATCGCCTCCAGCAGGTGGCGTTCCCCGATGGCTGCACTTGCGTCGAGGTCGGCGATCGTGCGGGCGACCTTCAGGATCCGGTCGTAGGCGCGGGCGGAGAGGGCCAACCGCTCCATCGCTTGTTGCAGGAGGTCCCCGAGGGTGGCGGGTAGGGCACAGTCCCGACGGATCTGAGCGTGGGACATCCGGGCATTTACGGCGGCGGTGCCTGACCCGGCCAGACGGGTGTGCTGCCGGGCCCGCGCGGCGTGGATGCGGTTGCGGATGGTAGCGGAGGCCTCGGCCGGGCGATCCGCGCGCAGCTCGGCGACACTCAGCGCTGGCGCCTCCACGTGCAGGTCAATGCGGTCCAGCAGCGGCCCGGAGATCCGGGCGCGGTACCGCTGGATCTGGGTCGGGGAACAGCGGCATTCGCGGTGGCGGTCGCCGAGGTGCCCGCAAGGGCAGGGGTTCATTGCTGCCACGAGCATAAAGGAGCAGGGCAGGGTGACCTTGCCGGCGCTGCGGGAGATGGTCACCTCACCGTCCTCTAACGGCTGGCGCAGGACCTCGAGGGCTGAGCGCTTGAACTCTGGCAGTTCGTCGAGGAACAGTACTCCTAGATGTGCGAGGGAAATCTCGCCGGGGCCCGGGATCGTGCCTCCGCCCAGTAGCGCGACGTCGGACACCGTGTGGTGCGGCGAGCGGAACGGGCGGGCCGGGGTGGCGGCTTCCCCCTGCAGGGTGCGGCCCGCGGCAGAGTGGATGCTTAGGATCTCCAATGTTTCCTCGGCCGTGGGCGCGGGCATCAGCGAAGGGATTCTCTTTGCCACCATCGATTTGCCCGAGCCCGGCGGCCCCATAATCAGCAGATTGTGCCCTCCCGCCACCGCCACCTCCACCGCCCGTCGGAGGGTGGGCTGGCCCTTCACCTCGGCGAAATCGGGTCCCACGTGGCTCGCGGGCGGATCGGGGGTGGCCCGACGGGGCAACGGATCGAGGTGCAAGCTGCCCCCGAGGAACCGAGCCGCGGCATCGAGCGAATCTAGCCGGTAGACTTCGAGTCCCTCCACTAAGGCGGCTTCCTCCGCGGAAGTGCCGGGCAGGAGCAGTCCTCGTTTGCCCAGCCGCCGGGCTAGCCGCGCCATCGCGAGTGCGCCCCGCACCGGGCGCGTGGCGCCGGAGAGGCTCAGCTCACCGGCGATGAGCCAGGGATCGATCTCCGCAGCGTGCAACTGCTGCGTCGCGAGCAAAATACCGAGCGCGATGGGCAGGTCGTAACACGGGCCTTCCTTACGGAGGCTGCCGGGGGCGAGGTTGATCGTGGTGCGCGTCCGGGGGATGCGGAATCCGCTGTTGCTGAGGGCGGAGAGCACGCGGTCGTCGGACTCCTTCACCGCGGCGTCGGGCAAGCCCACCAAAATTAATTTGGGATCGCCGACTTCGTTGCTGTTGACCTCGACCGTTACGGTCTCGGCCGAGATGCCCTGGAGGGCGGCGGAAAGCAGGGTGGCAAGCATCGCGCCGCCAGCACGGGCCGATCAGGCGCGGGCGCCAACGGCCGCTTAGCCCCGGTTTACGGGGCAACTTAGAGGTCGGGCGAGGGCCGGTGGCGGCGGCCGGAGATCCGGCCCGGGCCAGATTGGCTACTGAGCTGCCGGATCTCCTCGAATTGGCGCTGGGTGAGCAGGCGCCGCGGCAGCCGCTTTTCGGCTTCCGCCAAGAGGCGCGCGCGATCGTCGTCGCTGGGCTCGTGGGGCTCCCAGGACGAGTGGTGCCCTTGGTGGCGGCGCCACTCGATGTTGCCCCCGTGCACGAGGGCTTTGACCTCGTACTTGCCGGTTGCGGGATCCCGGTTCCACCAGCCGAACTCCATACCCATCCCTCACCTCTCCGGCAAACGGGCCGATCCGGCGAGCGCAAACTCTGCCCGTAGCTCGCCCGGGTGGTAGTGCGAGCTACGTCGTTCGACGGCCCGGACCCGCAGCGCTCCGTCCCGCAAATCGACCGCGAGCGCACCGAGAGGACGGGTGAAGGAACCGGTGTTGATGACCACGGGCCCAGTCCGGGGGCGCCAGCAGCCCGGGTAATGCGTGTGGCCGGTCAGGACGAAGCGGGCTGCGGGCCGGTGCCGGCGCCCGAGACGACCGGCCCGGGCGGGCAGAACCAGCCACGAGTGCAGGATGAGCGCCGCCCGGTGCGGGGGCCAGACGGTGTCCGCCAGAAAGCTGAGCAGCGCCCGCCAAGCGGGGATTCCGGCCGGGTGGCGCTGCGGGAGCGACGCAGACACGCGGCGAAACGCGCTCGCCCGGCCCTCGAGACTACCCCGGGTCCCGGCAGCAGCGCGCTTGAATTCCTCCTTCAGGCGCTGGCGCACAACCGGGGCATCGCGGCTCCAAGGCACGAGGCTTGGGTACAGAATGTCCCCGTGCACCACGAAGACCTCACCGCCGGCGAGGTCGAGGTGATGGCAGGTGGAGAGATCGGGGTCGTGGTTGCCGGTCACTAGGGTCAGGCGGGGAACCCGTTCTGCGCAGAAGGCGAGGAGTTCCGTGCGGCAGCGGGCGGAGTGAGCCGGTTGCGCGGAGGGGCGGGTGTCGACGGAGTCGCCGTTGAGCACCAGATGGTCCACTCCCTCGAGCAGGGGATCAAGTTCGTCCAGTCGGCGCAGGCGGCCGGCGTGGTCGCCGTAGTGAAGGTCGGAGAGGATACGGGTCAGCCCCGGGGCCATACGCTGACCTTGGCGGGCGAACGGTTAGCCTCAATGGGAAAGGCCCGCGGCGGCGGGGGCTTGCGGGCCGGGGGCTGAGCGGATTTTTTCGGCAGATGCTGCGCAGTGCGCTCCTGATCCCGGTTCTGTTGCTGGCCTCCGTTGAGGGCCAGGAAGTTGCCGACTGGATCGCGCGCCATCGGGAAGCCATGGGGGGTGCTGCGAACCTTGCGGCGCTGAGGTCCCTGCGGGCGGAGGGCACTGTGCAGGCGGGTGGGGCGGCGGTGCGGTTCCATTTCCTCGCGGCGCGCCCGGCGGCGGTGCGGGTGGAGACCGAGCGGGGCGGACGGACGCTGGTCCAAGCCACGGACGGAATGGAGCCGCCGTGGGAGTTCGACACCGGCCAGTGGCCTCCGACCTACCGGGCGATGGTCCCGGCGGCGGCGCGCGTGTTCGCGGCGGACGCGGAATTTGATAATCCGCTCTTGGCGGAGCCCGACCGCGGGTATGTCCTCGAGGACGGCGGAGAGGTGCAGCTCGAGGGCCGTCGCTGGCGGCGGATTCTCGCGACCCGCCGCCTCGTTGAAACCGTGTTCCTATTCCTCGATCCAGAAACGGCTTGGCTGGCGCTCCGGCTCGAGGAGAAGGCGGGGCCGGGTGGCCGGAAGGTCCGCATCTTGACCCGTTATGAGGATCCGCGCTCGGTGGCCGGCGTACTGTTGCCACACCGGGTGGTCCAGGTGGTCGACGGGGTAGTCCGGCAGACCACGGTGATCGCGCGGATGGAGGCGAATCCGGGGCTGGAGTCCGGGCTATTCACCCGGCCGCGCCCGCCGGCCGAGGTGCGTTGACCGGGGAAGTTTGGGATTGCGCCGCCCTGCGTCGGGGGCTTCGCTCGTCCCTCAAACCTTTTAACCATGCAAGAACAAGTCACGTTGGAATGCACCGAGGCGAAGAAAGAGGGCAAGCCGGCCTCCCGCTACCTGACCTTCCGGAACAAGAAGACTGTCACCGAGCGCATCGAGAAGAAGAAGTACAACCCGCACCTCAGGCGGCATACGCTCCATAAGGAGATCAAGTAACCGCCGCGCGAGTCCCGGTTCCCGAGGACTCCGCTTACGAAAAAGCCGGGCGAAGGCCCGGCTTTTTGCTTTTCCCCTTAGGGCTGCGCCTCGGGCTTCTCGATTGACGGAGGCGCGAAGGGACTGGCGGATCCGCCGGGAGCCCCGTGCTGCTGGCGTCGGGCCGCCCGCCACCCCTCCCGGTGCTTCCGGATCCAATCGAGCAACGCGCGCTCAAACCCGATGTCATAACCTAGGCGCTCCGACTCGATCCACTTGTGCTTTAGGATCTCCTCCCGCTCGGCCAGAAATTCCTGGTAAAGGCTCGATTGCTTCACGAACTCGCGGGAAGTCTGGGACTCGGGAGGTCGCTGCGACATGGACGAGGGCGATTGAGGCCGAGGGTTACAAGGCTGTCAATTCCCGCGGGGTAACTGGGGCGAACCGCCTAGCTGACCGCCGGCTTCGCCGGTAACCGTTGGAGGAGTTCGCGGCCGATCGCCGCGAAGATTCGTGCCGCCTCACCGTCCGGGTTGGCGACCACCACGGGTGCCCCGGCGTCGCCGCCGGCGCGGATTTCCGGAAAGAGCGGGACTTGGCCGAGGAGGGTGGTGTCGAGGCGTTCCGCCGTCGCGATACCGCCGCCCGTGCCGAAGAGCGCGTGGCGCTGGCCGGAGGGATCGGTGAAGTGGCTCATATTCTCCGCCACGCCCAGCAGCGGTACGTTGACCTTGCGGAACATCAGGCCGCCCTTGCGCGCGACATTGGTGGCCGCAGCTTGTGGCGTAGTGACGAGCACGGCACCGTCCAAGGGCAGGGTCTGGACGAGCGAGAGTTGGGCGTCACCCGTGCCGGGGGGCAGGTCGATGAGGAGCAGGTCCAATTCCCCCCACCGCACGTTCTGCACGAACTGCTGGATGGTCTTCATGATCATCGGGCCGCGCCAGATGACGGGCGTGTTGTCGTCGACCAGAAACCCCATACTCATCACTTTGACCCCGTGGGCCTCCATTGGGATCAGCTGGGCGTCGGCGCCGTCGCCCTCGACCTCGGGGCGGCCGCTCAGGCCCATCATTAGGGGCACGCTGGGGCCGTAGATGTCGCAATCCATCAGGCCGACGCGGCCGGGCCGGCCCTCCGCGGCGAGCGTGCGCGCGATAGCGCAGGCGAGGTTGACGGCAAAGGTGCTCTTGCCGACCCCGCCCTTACCCGAGGCGATGGCGACGGCGTGGCGGATGCCGCGGGCTGCCGGTGCGTTGCCGGGCAGGTTGCCGGCCGCGGCGGGGGTGGCGGGGGCGGTGGCCTTGGCCGCGGCGGACACGGCGATCTCGACCAGAATATCCTTTACGCCGGGTTGGCCCTGCAGCGCCTGTTCCACCCCTGCTTTCAATTGCAGCGGAATCTGCGGGTCCGTGGTCGAGAGCGCGAGGGACACTTTGACCGTGCCGTCCAAGAATCCTGCGGAGCGTACCAGCCCGAAGGAGACGATGTCCCGGCTGAAACCGGGGTATTTGACGAGCTTGAGGCGGTCCTGGATGGCGTCGGGAGTCACGGAGGAAAGGGAGGAGCAGTTAAGGGTTGTTATCGGGGAGGGGGGCGCAAATAGAAATGCCATCCCGCTATGGCTCTTTCCCGCCGCCACTTCCTCGCCTCCGGACTCGCCGCTGCTGCCGCTCCCGCTTTTGGGGCACAGCCCTCCCGTAACATCGGTGAGGTCCGGATCGACGTCGACACTGCGACGGTGCCGGTGCGGGTTTCTGGGACCACCCCGGACCTGCAGGCGCTGGCCTTGACGGCCTTCCGGGCGCACGGCCGCTACCGTCTCGTCTCGAGCGGGCAGGCCTTCGACCTGAAGTTCTCCGCCGCGGGCGCCAACCAAGTGCGGGTGGAGATCACCCGCGGCTCCGCCGGTACGCTGGTGCACACTGAAACCGTGGCCGGCTCCTCGCCCCGGCAGGCCCTCCTCAAGGCCGCGGACGTCGCCGTGGTGAAGACCAACGGCCTTGGCCTGCGGGGCTTCTTCACCGCGCGCTTGGCCTTTGTGTCGCGCCGGGCGGGCCGTGGGGAGGTCTATACCTCGGACCTATTCCTCGGCGAGGCCCGCCAGATCACGCGCGACAATGCCCACGTCTTGAGCCCGCGTTGGTCGCCGGACGGCACGCGCGTAATCTACACCAGTTACTTCCGGTCCAATGCGCCCGATGTCTTCGTCTCCAATGTGTCCACTGGGGCGCGCGAGACCCTGATCAGCTTCCGCGGCACCAATAGCGGCGCCCGCTTCAGCCCCAGCGGGCAGCAGATCGCCGTTGTGATGACGGGCGAGGGCTCCTCCGAGATCTACGTGACCAACGCTCAGGGCCGCCAACCCTCACGGAAGACGCGCTCGGATGCCGTGAAATCCTCTCCCTGCTGGTCGCCGGACGGGAGCCAGTTGGTGTTCGCGATGGAGCCAGGCCCCCAGCTCTACCAGATGCCGGCTGCCGGCGGGTCGCCCCGGCGGCTTGCGCTCAACCTCGGCACCTACGCGGCGGAACCGGATTGGAGCCGCACGGACCGCAACAAGATCGCCTGCACGGTCCGCGTGGGTCGCCAGTACCAGATCGGGGTCTTCGACCTCGCCAAGGGCGCGGGCAAGGTTGCCTCGAAGGCCAGCTTCGATGGGGTGGAACCGTCGTGGCTCGCCGACGGACGTCATCTCGTCTACACGGCCCGGGATCGGACCTCTAGCGTCTTGTGTGTGCTCGACACGGAGACTGGCAATAGCACTCGCCTCGGCACGCCGGACTCGGCCGCGCTGCAGGCGTGCGTCTGGACCCCCTGATTTTGACGCCACTGGAGGAATGCGCTCGGGCGGGGAACGTCTAAGGGTCGTCGGATGAGCCTTTTTTTGCGCCTGCTTGCCGGGCTGCTGCTCTGGGCCGGCTTAGGTGCTGGACTCGGAGCCGCTGTTCCAGAGGGGGCGGCGTCACCGGATTCGGCCCCCGTCTTCCTCACCACGGCGGACCGGGAAGCGAGGTTGGTCATCGCGATGGTGGCGCGCTTCGAACTGATGCCGCAGGTGGCGGCTTGGAAACAACGCCGGGGGCAGCCCGTGCTGGACCCGGTCCGCGAGGCCGAGGTGTTGCGCGTCTGGCGGGGCGACGCCGAGGCGCTGGGACTCGCGCCCGGGCCGATGGAGGACTTTCTGCGCCTCCAGATCGCGTGGGCGCGGCGGTGCCAGGAGGCACTGGTGGCCGAATGGCAGGCGAGCGGCGTCTTGCCGGCGGAGCCACCGGACCTTGCCACGGTGTTGCGACCCCGGTTGGACACGGTGGGACGGGAACTGCTGGCGGCGGCGTTTCTGGCGGCCGGGGAGGAACTGCCGTCTTCGGCCGACCCTTGGGTCCGGTTCGTGGGCCTTCCTGGGCTCGCACCGGCGGAATTGCGGGAACTTCGGGCCGCCCGGAGCGCGCTGCGCCGAACGGGACCGGCGACCCTCGCGGGGCTGCGCCGCGTGGGTGTCCTGCGGGTGGGCACCACCGGGGATTACGCGCCATTCAGTTCCGACGCGGAGGGAATGCTTCGGGGCCTCGATATCGAGCTCGCGCGGGACCTCGCGCGAGCGCTCGGCCTGAAACCCATCTTCGTCTCCACCTCGTGGCCGGGCCTGATGGCGGACCTGCGCGCCAACCGTTTCGATGTCGCGCTCTCCGGCATTACGGCGACGGCGGAACGGGCCCGGGAAGCGGCCTTTTCCATCTCCTACCTCGAGGATGGGAAGACCGCCATCGCCCGCCGGGTGGACGCGCTGCGGTACACCTCGCTGGCCGCGATCGACCAGCCGGGCGTGCGCGCGATCGTCAATCCCGGCGGGACCAACGAGCGTTTCGTACGGGAGCGGCTGCGCCAGGCGGAAATCGTGCTCTACCCGGACAACCGCACGATCTTCACCGCCTTGGCCGAAGGCCGCGGGGACGTGATGTTCACGGACGCGATCGAGGTCCGGCTGCAGTCGCGGCGGGATCCCCGTCTCGTCGGCACGTTAGCGGAGCCGCTGACGCGGGCCGGCAAGGCGGTGCTGTTGCCCCGGGAAGCGGATTGGCGCACTGCCGTCGATGCGTGGCTGGGACCTTTGGTGGCGTCGGGCGCGGTCGCGGAAAGGTTGGAGCGAGCCCTCGGGGAAGCGGCGGGCGAGAAGCGGCTTTGACACCCGCGCTCGCGGCCTCATCCGTTCCCGCTACCATGCTGCAGTCGCTTCGCATCCGGAATCTGGCCCTGCTCGAGGCGGTGGAACTGGAGTTCACCCCGGGCTTCACCGCCGTCACCGGAGAAACCGGCGCGGGCAAGAGCATCCTTTTGGGCGCGCTCAGCCTTTTGGCGGGGGAGCGGGCGGACAAGACCGTGATCCGTCAGGGTGCGCCCGCGGCGGAGGTGGAGGCTGCCCTGCACTTCGCCGCCCCGGAGCGGCTTAACGCCGTGCTGGAAGAACTCCAGTTGCCCTCGTGCGAGGAGGGCGCGCTGCTGCTGCGGCGCACGCTCTCGCGCGACAAGGCGCCCCGGATCACCGTGAACGGCAGCCTCGCCACCCTCGCGGCGCTGCAGCGGCTGGGCGAGGTGTGGATCGACTTCCATGGCCCCAGCGAGCCGCGGCGGCTCCTGCGGGATGACTGCCAGCGCGAGTTGCTGGATCTCTTTGGCCGCCACGGGGAGGACTTGGCGGCCTACGCCGAAGCCTTCGCGCGATGGCGCGAGCGGGTTACCGAGCAGCGGCGAGTCGCGGCGGAAGCCAGGCTCACGCCCGACCAGATCGAATTCCTGCGGGCCCAGCTCGCGCGGATGGATCAGCTGGAGCTGACGGCCGAGGCGGTCGAACAGTTGGAACGTGACCACCAGCGGCTGAGTCGCGCGCAGGAGTTGACCGGTTTGACGGAGGCTCTGGGGCAAGGATTGGCGGGGGAGGACGGGATCCAAGCCCGGCTGGCGCCCCTTTTGCGGCTGGCACGGCAGTTGGAGGAACTGGATCCGGCCAGCGCGCCCCTTGCGGCCCGGCTGGCTTCCTCGGCCTTGGAGTTGGCAGATCTGGCGGAGGAGTTCGCGGCGTTAGGCCAAGCCTTGAACCTGGATCCCGAGCAGGCGCAGGAAATCGAGCAGCGGATGGCGACTTGGCTGGAGGTACGGCGGCGCCACGGAGGCGACCTCGCGGCGGTGCTGGCCGCGCGCGAGGAGATGCGCCGGCGCTTGGAGGTGCAGGGCGATGTCGAGGGCGTCTTGGGCCGACTGGAGCGAGAGGTGGCGGAGGCCCTGCGGGAGGCCCGGCGGCGGGCGCAGGCGCTGCGGGTCCGGCGGGAGAAGGCGGCGCGGGAGTTGGCCCGGACGGCGGCGCGCGCGATTTCCCGGCTGGGCTTTGCTAAAGCGGATTTTCAGGTGCGCGTGACCTCCTTGCCGGAGCTGGGCCCGGCGGGCGACTCCGGCGCCGAATTCCTCTTCTCTCCGAATGTCGGCGAAGCTCCGCTACCCCTCAGCCGCATCGCCTCCAGCGGCGAGCTGGCCCGGGTGATGTTGGCGCTCAAGACCGTACTGGCGGATCTGGACGGGGTGCCGTTGCTGGTCTTCGACGAAGTGGACGCAAACGTGGGCGGCGAGATCGGCAAGGTCGTCGGTGAGAATATGGCGGGTATTGCGCGCGGGCACCAGGTGCTGTGCGTGACCCATCTGCCCCAGGTCGCGGCTCAGGCCGCGGCGCATCTGGTGGTGACTAAGGACCAGAGCGGGGAGCGCGCGGTGGTCCGGATCGAGCCGATCCACGGCACTCGGAAGGCGCGGGTAACGGAACTCGCACGGATGCTGGGCGATCGACAGGCTCGGAGCGCGCAGCGGCACGCCGAGGAATTGCTCGGGGACTGATGCCGCTCGCCGGCGTCACCCGAGGTTCAGGCGTGCGGGACGGAGGGTGCAGTCCCGGCCCTAAGCCAGAGCCAGCGCGCCATCGCGGGCATCACGAAGATGGCCCCGACCATATTGACCGTGAACATAAAGGTGAGCAGCAGGCCCATATCCGCCTGAAACTTAAGGTCAGAGAACACCCAAGTGCTGACCCCGATGGCGAGCGTCAGCCCGGTGAACACCACGGCGGCGCCCGCATCCTTAAACCCACAGAAAAGGGCATCCTCAAACCGTGCCCCCGCCTTCAGCTCGGCGTGGAGTCGCGCGAAGATATAGATGCCGTAGTCGACGCCGATCCCGGCCCCGAGGGCCACGACGGGAAGAGTAGACGGCTTCAGTCCGATATCGAGGGCGACCATCACTCCGTAGCCGAGATAGCTCACGATCGCGAGTGGGGTCACGATGCAGAGCGCAGCCCGGACGGAGCGGAAGGCGATCAGGCAGAGCGCAATCACGGACCCAAACACCCAGTAGAGAATTGGCTTTTCGGCGGCAGCGACGACCTCGTTTGTCGCCGCCATCACGCCGGCGTTCCCACTCGCGAGCCGGAAGGTGACCTTGGGCGAGTCGTGCCGGGCGGCGAACTCCCGTACCGCGGTGGTGACCGCGGTCAGCGTCTCCGCGCGGTGGTCGCGCAGGAACAGCAGGACCGGCAGCACGGAGGAGTTCGCGTTCAGCAGGCCGGTGGAGGTCTCGACCGGCGCGACGGCCTGCGCCAGCGCGTCGCGGTTACGCGGGAGAGTGCGCCACTTGAGCGACCCCTCACAGAAACCCGCGTTTACGCCCTTGGCGACGCCGGCCAACGAGACGACAGAATGCACCCCGGGGAGTTCACGCATCCGACCATCAAATTCGTCGAGCAGCGTCATCACCTCGTGGTCGACTCCGGCGTCTGGCACGGTTTCGACGATCACGCTGAGCAGGTCCACCCCGATGGAGAACTTGGAAGCGATCAGTTGGCTGTCGCGGTTGTAGCGAGAGTCTGGGCGCAGTTCGGGCACGCCGGCCTGGGTATCTCCGATGCGCACCTCCTTTGAGAAATGGACGGCCCAAGCACCCACCGCGAGGCTCGCCAGCGCGATCGCCGCCGCCGGTCGTGGCTTGAGCGCGCGCGCGAGCCGGCCCCAGGTGACCTCCCCGCGCTGACGCCGGGTGGTCACCCAGTCCGCGTACGAGGGCGGTAGCCGGAGATACGAAAGCATCAGCGGCAGGAGGAAGAAGTTCGTCAGGGTAATCACGCTCACCCCGAGGCTCGCGATGAGCGCGAGCTCCTGAATGGTCGGTATGCTGATCACCATAATGGTGAAAAAGCCGATGGTGTCGGTCAGCAGCGCCACAATCCCCGGGCCAATGAGCTGGCTGAAGGCCGCGCGGGCCGCCGTCGGGCCGTCCTGTCCCTTAAACACCTCGTTGCGGAAGGTGCAGATCTTCTGCACGCCGTGGCTGACCCCGATGGCGAAGACCAGGAAAGGGACTAAGATTGAGAACAGGTCCACCCCCATCCCGAGGGCCGCCACGATCCCAAGTTGCCAGATGACGGCGACGACCGAGCAGACGATGGGGGCCGCGGCTAATTTCCAACGGCCGGCGTAGTTCCAGACCAGCAGCGTGGTCACCACTAGCGCGACCGCGAACATCAGCCGGATACTGCCCGCGGCGGCGGTCACGTCCCCAACGATCTGCGCGAAGCCGATGATGTGCACGGTCACCCGTCCGCCGGTGGCGGTAGCCACGCTCTCGCGGATGCGCTCCAGCCCAGCGGCCACCGCGGCGTAATCGACGCGCTGGCCCGTCGCCGGGTTGGTCTCGAGCAACTGGGCACTGACGACCGCGGCGCTGAAATCGTGGGCTACTAGTTGGCCGAGCCGGCCTGACTTCACTATGTTTTCCCGCACCCGGGCAAAGGCGGCCGGCGAGGGCTGGAAATCGGCTGGGATCACGTTGCCGCCCGCGAAGCCGTCCTCGACGACCTCGATGAATCTTACGTTCGGCGTGAAGAGGGACTGGACCTGCGGACGGTCGATCGCGGGGAGAAAGGTCACCTCGTCCGTGACCTTCCTCAGCTGGGCGAAGAACTCAGGGTTGAAAATGTCGCCCTCGCGGGCGACGAGCGCGACCAGGATCCGGTTGGCGCCCCCGAAGGCCGACTGGTGCTTAACGAAGGTCTCGATGTAGGGGTGGCCGCGGGGCAGGGATTTATCGAAACTGGCATCGACCCGGACGCCGAGGGCGAGCCAGAGCATCCCGGCGGTAAGCGCCGTGAACAGCGCCATCAGCACGTTGCGGTGTCGGAACATCCACACCGTGAAGCGATCGAGGCGCGAGGGACCCGGGGTCATGGGAGGGTCACGGGTGTCGCGCCCGCCTCGCCGAGGGCGAGGACGCTGCCGTCGGGGAGTTCGAGCAATTCAGCCACCGCGGAGGCCGGCGCCCCAGGTACGAGGCTGAAGGTCAGGCCGTAGTCTCGGCTAGCCGCGAGCGCGCGCGCGGGACCGCCGACCAAAATTAGGTTCGAACGCAGGCGGACCGCGGTGGCGAGGAGCCCGACGACCGGGGGCGGTATCTCTTGCCAGGTTTCTCCTTCGTCAGCGGAGCGGTACAGGTGCCCGCGCAGGCCGTGGGCCAGCAGGGTACGCCGGTCGAGCGGGAGCACGCCATAGAAGGAGCCCGCGTAGGGCGTCCGGAGGGGGGTCCAGTTCAACCCCTCGTCCCGGGAGCGCAGGAGCGTGCCCGCTTCGCCGGCCACAAAAAGGGTCCCCGCCGCGCTCCGGCTGATCCGGTTGAGGTGAGCGTCCCCTTCCCGCACCTGCCGGCGCTCCCAAGTGGCGCCTCCGTCTCGCGTGGAGAGGTAAAGGCCGTAAGCCCCGACCGCGATGGCTTGCCGGGCGTCGAGCGCGAGGACGTCCAGGAAGGAGTCCTGCAGGTTCTCACCCTGGTATTGGCGGGTCCAAGTGGTGCCGCCATCGCGCGTGCCGAGCACGAGGGCATCGTGCCCTACGGCCCAGCCGACCCCGGGGGAGCCGTCAGCGGTGGGCGGCGCGAGGGCCACTCCAGTGAGGGTGGCCCGGGTGGGGGATTCCGCGCGCCGCCAACCGGCGGCCGGCGCGCGGGAAACCCAGATGCTCCCGCGTTCCCCAACCACGACCGCAAGGGAGCCACTGACGGCTCCGTCCAGCAGCAAGCCGCGGGGCAGGGGGGGCTCCCCGGCGGTCAGGACCGCGGGGAGCAGGTAGGCGGCGATGCTGGCCGCGAGGGGAGCGCGGGAACGCATCCCGGCGTCAGCGGACGCCGTCGCGCCGCAGGGCCTCGGGGTTGAAGTCGGCCGGGGTGCGCTTGATGCCGAAGTCGTACATCCGGTTCTCGTTATCGAGGCCGACGGCCAAGTAGCGGCCGTTCTGTAGGTCGTGGTGGACCTCGAGGGTGCTCCAGAAGGCCTGCACGTCGTAGTAGTTGATGCAATGGGCCTCAGACACGCGCCAGAGCTGGCCGCGGCCGTCGTACTGGTCGGCCGCGAGGATCTGCCAGGAATCCTCGTCGATGTAGAACGTCCGGCGGCTGTAGAGGTGCGAGGTGCCGGGCTTCAGCTTGGCCTCGACGACCCACACCCGATGCAACTCGTGGCGGGTCAGGTCGGGGTTGATATGGAGCGGCTTGAGGATCTCACCGACCTTCACGCCCTTGGCGTGCAGCTTGTAGGAGTTGTAGGGGACGATCATCTCCTTCTTGCCGACGAGGGTCCACTCGTAGCGATCAGGCGCGCCATTGAACATATCGAACTGGTCGCTAGTGCGCTGGCCGTCGGCGGCGGTGCCCGGGTTGTCGTAGGCCACGTTGGGCGCACGCGTCACGCGGCGGCGGCCGGCGTTGTACACCCAAGCGCGGCGGGGCTCTTTGACCTGATCCATCGTCTCCTGCGCGAGGAGGATGGTGCCGGCGAGACGGGCGGGGGCCGTGACCGCTTGCTTGAAGTAGATTAGGGTGTTGGTGGACTCGAGTTCCTTGGGGGTGATGTCGGGGCGCGTGTAGTTAAAGAGGAACTCGTCCTCAAACTTCACCAACTGGAAACCGCCGCCGCGTTCGACCGCCGCCTGGTCAATGTAGCGGGTCGCGGCGACGCCGCGGAAGCGGGTGAGGGAGTTCCAGAGGACCTCGAGGCCGTTCTGCGGGAGGGGGAACGGTACGCCGACGGTCGCCCCGGCGATGCCATTGCCGCTCGAAACGAGGCTGGCGCTGGTGGCGTTTTGCCGCGTCGCGTCATAGACCCGCTGCGGGTTGGAGGCGCTGCGGCGGGTGGGGTAGACGGTCAGCTTGTACGTCGGGTGGGCCTGCAGCAGCGCCAGTTGTCCCGGCGTGAGCTGGGCCTGGTACTGGGCCGCGTTGGCCGCCGTCACGGTGAAGCGCGGCTGGTCTGCGGCGAACGGGTCCGTGTGATGCATCCCGGGCTGGTAGCCGGCGGGCGGGGCGGTGATGCCTCCGGTCCAGGCCGGGATGCTGCCGTCGGCGTTGCCCTTGGCTTCGGCGCCGAGGGGGGTGAGTTCCTGGCCGAGGCGCGCGGCCTCGGTGGCGGAGACGGCGGCGAAGGCCGCGCTGGCGGCCGAGGCGAGGAGGAGGGCGGAGGAGAGAACTTTCATGGGACGGGGTCCGGAGGGGTTCAGAAGGAGTACTTGAGCGTGGTCGCGACGTAGTCGCGGTCCGACAAGAGGTTGAATTTGCCGGCGCCGGTGAAGTTCACGTAGCGCAGCTCAAACGACCAGGCGTTCCGGTAGGTAAACTCGACGGCGACGTTCACGCTCTTCCGGCCGGCGATGAAGTTGCCGAGCGGGAGCGGGGTGACGCCCTTAACGTCCTGGGTGAAGGCGATCGTGGGCTGGAGGTTCACGTTCGGCAGCACGTTGTTGTAGTCGAGCCGCGCCAGAACTTGGTAGCCCCAGGAGAAGCGGTCCGCGAAGGCGTCCGTGGCGGTCGCGGGGACCTGCGGGAAGCCGGCCGTGTTCATAAAGGTCTGCGAGCCGCCGGTGAAGGTGCCGGGGCCGTCGTAGCGCAGCACGTCCTTCGACGGCAGGTTCGCCCATACGCCGCCGGCCTCGCCGAGCAGGGTCAGTTGCTGGGCGCCGAGGGTGGGCCCGAAGACCTTGGTCAGGGTCGACTGTGCGGTCCAGACGCGATGGCGGCGGTAGCCGCTGATCTCGCGGCCGTACTGGCCGAGATAGTTGCCGAGCTGGTTGGCGGAGGCGAACTGGGGCGCGAGGGAGGAGAGGGTGGCAAAGAGCAACTCGACGTCGTCCACCTGCAGCGGGACGTCGTTCTTGAGCGAGACCTCGCCCTGCCAAGAGATGCCGGAGCCACCGAGGGAGGTGTTGAAGCTCAGGCCGAAGAGGCTCAGGTTCTCGACGTACTCTGTGAAGTACCGGCCGGAGTTGGCGGCCGAGAGTAGCGCGATCTGGCGGGCGCCGGCGATGGCCGCCTGCACCTGAGCGCTCTGGAGAGTGGCGATCTCGACGGGCGTCAGGGTCGCCGGGGCGAGGGACGATTTGACGATCATCTGGAAGATGGCGGCCGCCTGAGCGGAAGCCTGCGCGGCGGGCAGTCCTCCGCGGAGAAACGCGGCGGTCAGCGGGCCGGTCAGGTTCGTGTCGATCGGCGTAGTCGGGGTGCGGGCACTGATGACGGGCGAGCGGCTGTTGTAGCGGGCGTAGTAGAGGCCGAACTCCGTATTGTTGAGGCCGGGGGCGAGGATACGGGTCGAGACGCCGTACTGGTTAAAGTTACCGGCATCGCGGTCTTCGGTGCGGGAGATGCCGCCTAGGGTGCTGCCCTGGTCGGCAATGCTGCCGAAGCCGAGCCACACCGTGCGGCCACCGCGGGTCGCGAAGTCGTTGGTCGAGAAGAAGGTGCCGGCCGGCTCGAGCTCGTTGCGGCGGAACTCAAGGAGCCAGAAGGGCTCGACGGTGATCTCGGGCGTGAGGCCAATCGACGCCTTGACCATATTTACCGGTAGCAGGGCCTCCTTCAGCTCCGAGCCGGGCACGCGCAGCTTGGAGAGGTCGGCTGAATTGACGACGTTGATGCCGTTCGGGATGAACGTGCTTTCGCCGAGGCTCAGGACCTGCCGGCCGAGGCGGAGGTCGAAGGGGAGGCCGCCGGCGACATCGGTCTTCACCCGCCCGTAAAGGTCGAGCATTTGGGCGCCCTTGACGGTGCGGTCCAACGCTTGGTCCGAGAGCGGGGTGCGCAGCACCTCGTCGGCCTTGAAGTCATTGTACCAGTACCCACGCGCGAGCGCGCCGAAGTTGCCGTACCGGACCTCGAGGTCGTGGCTGCCCTTGAGGAGCTGGGAAACCCAGCCCTTGCCGTAATTGAGGTTGCCGTCATCGGCATTGACCGAGTTCTGCGTCCCAGCGATCCCGCCGAACGAGTTCGTGGTCCCGTACATACCTCGGTCTGGGTTTTGGAGCCGATAGAGGCCGCCAAAGGAGAGCGTGGTGTCGAAGCTCACCTTCAGTTCGCCCTCGGAGACTTGGAGGGCGGAGGCGGACGGCAGTGCGGCGGCAAGGCCGAGGATAAGACCGGGAAGGATCCGGCGGGACGGGGGCAGGTTCATAGTTGGATCAGGGTCGCGGCCGGCGAGGCGGTTGATTGCCGGTGTTCGCGGGGTGTTAAGGCGCGAGACAAAGGCCCGAAACCCCTATCCCGCAAGGGTGAAAGCGTCCGGTCCCGAGCCGGCCGGTCCGCCGGTCCGGGAGGGATGGAAGCGGGAAACCGCTTTACCCCGGCGGGGGAAACGTGCCTCGCTCACGGCATGTCGCCCCCCGCTCCACTTTCCCGTCTAGAGTTCCTGCAGACCGGGGCGGCCGCCCTGCTGGCCGGTGCGCCCGCAGCCGCCGCGGCAGCCGCCTCCGCCTCCCGCCGTGCCGGGATCATCGCCGCGGAAAACGCACGCGAGGGGGCCCGCGACTGGCAACTAACCCGCGTGCGGGTCGATCAGGACGGCTTCCGTTCGCCGGCGGTCGAGGGCTACTGTTCCCGGCAGAGCGTGCAGGCGGGCGACCGGATTGAAGTGATGATTTCCACCAACCCGCCGCGGCCGGTGCGGCTGGAACTCTTCCGGACCGGCTACTACGGTGGCCGGGGAGCGCGCAAGGTGGCCGAACTGGGCCCCTTGGAGACGCGCACCCAGCCGACCCCGGCCCCGGGCGAGAAGAACCTCCACGAGTGCCGGTGGGAGCCCTCCACTGCCCTGACGATCCCCGCCGACTGGGTTAGCGGGGTTTACCTGGGTCGGCTGACGACTATTCCAGCTGCAGCGGACGAGCCGTACTGGCAAAGCCACGTGGTCTTCATCGTGCGGGATGATCGGCCCGCGGACATTCTCTTCCAGTGTTCGGACAATACCTGGCAGGCCTACAACCGTTGGCCCAACCGGTTCTCCGTCTACACCCACCCGAAGGGGAACCAGGGCCCGTGGGCGGACGTGAGCTTCGACCGCCCCTACGGTCGCGAGGCGCAGTGGAGCGGGGTCGTCAACGATCCGCGTACGGTCGGCTCCGGTGAATGGCTTTGTTTCGAGTTTCCCGTGGCCTATTGGCTCGAGCAGCACGGCTACGACGTCACCTACTGCTCAAATAGCGATCTGCTCACGCCCGATCGCGCGCTCCGGTGCCGGACGTTCCTCAGCGTGGGGCACGACGAGTACTGGGATATCCGCCAGTACCGGAGCGTGGAGCAGCTGCGCGACTCCGGCGTGAACCTACTGTTCCTCTGCGGCAACTCGGTGTGCTGGGTCACGCCCTTTCGCCCGGCGCACGATGGCCGGCCGAACCGCATCATTTTCCGCGGCGGCCCCTTCGGCGGGGAGCAGCCCTACGCCCGCGAGCGGCACGAGCGCCACGGCCCCTTCCCCCACCGCGGCCCCGACGAGGGCCTGCTGATGGGCGCGCGCAATATCGAGCCGATCAATGGAGGCGGAGATTGGACCTGCCGTCTGCCGGGCCACTGGCTGTTCGCCGGCACCGGGATGAAGGAGGGCGAGAGTATCCCCGGCCTCATTGGTTGGGAGTATCACGGGCAGCCGGCGACCGAGATCCCGGGCCTAGAGGTCGTGGCCGCCGGTACCGCTTGGGTCAGCGGCGTGCGGCCGCAACAATGGGCGGCGACCCTGTATCCCGGGCCCAAGGGCAACTTCGTCTTCAACGCCTCCACCATCTGGTGGGCGCAGGCCCTGTCTTCCCCGCCGGGCCACGTCCTACCGTGGTCCCATTGGAGTCGGCCGCACGGACCCGATGAGCGGGTGCAGCGGATGACGCGGAATCTCTTGGCGCGAGCGCTGGGTCGCCCGGAATAAGCCCCGCGGCGGACCTCAGACCGTGCACAGGCGCACCGCCGCCCGGAGCGAGGTGAGCGGGTCCCGCGTGGGCAGGAATTCCTGACCGACAAAGCCGCGGTAGCCCGTGGCCTGGATGGCGCGCATGATCGCCGGGTAGTTGAGCTCTTGGACATCCTGGGGCTCGAATTCGTGGCGGCCCGGGTTACCCGCCGTGTGGTAGTGGGCGATCCAGGTGGCGTTCGCTTGCACCGTGCGGATGACGTCACCCTCCATGATCTGCATATGGTAGATGTCGTAGAGGAGCTTTAAGCGCTCGGAGCCGACGCGCCGGCACAACTCCACGCCCCACGCGGTCCGGTCGCACATATAATCGGGATGGTTCACCTTGGAGTTGAGTAGCTCCATCACGAGGGTGACGCGGTGCTTCTCCGCCAGTCCGACGAGCCGA
>CAIOTK010000454.1 GCA_903861185.1 uncultured Opitutia bacterium
GCCGTCACCGGGTTGAGGAGAGGAACCAGCCATGGGGCGGGGAAAGGAGGGTGGGCTAACTCAGCGGCCCGTTTGGCGGACCTTGGTCTCGATGAAGATCTTCTGGAAGCCGGTCTTGCGGGCCTCGTCGAAGACGTAGAGGGCGGCGTTGAAGAGGGCACCCTCGTCGCCGTTGATCAGGATCCGGCCCTCCGGCTCAGCCGTCTTGAACGTCCGGAGGCGGTCGATGAACTCGGAGAGGCTGATATAATCCTTGTTCCAGGCGATCGTCCCGGCCTCGGTAACGGAAATGGTGACCGTGCCGGCCGGATCGCGGCTCTCCCCTGACTCCGCGGCCGGGAGGTTGATGCCCGCCACGCCGTTCGACTTGTTGAGGGACAGCGTGAAGAGCACGAAGGTCGCCAGCAGGAAGAAGATGACGTCAATGAGAGGGATGATCTCAATGCGCGCCTTCTTCTTCCCGTCGGACGTGGTGCCACCAGAGGAACCGGCCATGGCGAGGGAGGGTGGTTAAAACCGGAGCCTGGGACGAGGGGCGGGAACTCAGTGACGAGCCGAGGAGCTCTCGGTCTTCTTCGTCATAATCTCGAGGGCGTGGGAGACGTCGGACACCTCGAGCTTGGCCTGGCTGTCCATCGCGTTGAGGTAGTTGTAGGGGAAGAGGCCGAGCACGGCGACGGCGAGACCGGCGGCCGTGGCGATGAGCGCCTCGGCCACGCCACCCGTGATCGCGCCGGCGGCGGCACCGATGTCACCGCCACCGAGGGCGCCGAAGGTACGCATCATACCGGTCACCGTACCGAGGAGGCCGAGGAGGGGGGCGGAGGTGATGCAGGTGTCCAGCGTGGCGAGGCCCTGCTGGAAGCGGGAGAGCTGCTGGTTGGCCGCGCGGGTGAAGGCGTTGGAGAGGGAGTGCTCGCGGTGCTTGAGGCTCTCGACGATGATCTGGGCGACGAAGTCGGAGCTGCCCTTGCCCATCGCGATGGCGCCGTCGGCGTCGCCGCGCTCGACCGACTCCAGCATCTTCTTCACGAGTTCCGGCTTACGGGCGGACTTCTCGCGGAAGATGAAGATCAAGCGCTCCACCACGACCGTGATCATCACGAAGGACACCAGGATCATGGGCCACATGATCCATTCGCCCTTGATGAACAGTTCCATCGGGGTGGCGTCGCCGAGGAGAAACGCGAGGGGGAGGCTTTGCATAATCATGGCTGGGAGTTAGTAGGTCTTGGGAGGAAGAGGGAGATACGAGGGGGAAAGCGGTGCGGAAAAGCGCCGGTTAGACGGCCGGGCAGAGGGGAATCCGGGGGACGGGGCACTCCGTAGAGCGGGGGTGAACTTCGGATGCGGGGATCACGAAAGCCGGGACTAGGGGAAAGGGAAACTGGAGTGTCAACCCACTTTGTCGGAGTTTTCGGTGAAAAGAAAGTGACGTGGCGCATTCCAGCGCGAGGGTCGCGAACGCTTGGCTGCCCGACTAGGACTCGAACCTAGACAAAACGAGTCAGAGTCGTTTGTGCTACCATTACACCATCGGGCAGGAAAGCGGTCGGGAAATTGCGGCGCGGAGGGCGGTGGAGCCGGCGATGGGATTCGAACCCGCAACCGCCTGTTTACAAAACAGGTGCTCTACCGTTGAGCTACGCCGGCAACTTCCACCGGGATCCGAGGGACAAGTGGGAAAAAACGCGACCAAAACTAACGGCCCTTGGTGGCTCCCCGGGGACTCGAACCCCGAACCTACTGATTAAGAGTCAGCTGCTCTACCATTGAGCTAGGAAGCCGAACCAAGGAGCGATCAGAACTTCCCAAGGGGCCCGGGATGTCAACTGCGATTTCCGCGCGCGCCTGAACCGCGCAAACTTCGCGCGGCGCGCCGCTCCCAGCGCGAGGCGCGACCGCGGATAACCGGAGTTAACCCGGGCTCAGAAACGTTTGGAGACTTGGCTGTAATAGGCGCGTCCGCGCGGGTTGGTGCCGGCGCCGCGCTGGTAACCCGTGTCCGAGTCGGCCAAGGGCGGGTCCGTATCGCGGAGGTTGTTCACGCCGAGGCGGACGGAGAGGTTGGACCAGAGGGAGCCACGGCGGGACGGGAACGCATAGTTCAGGTAGGCGTTATGGAGGACGTGGCTGGCCACGAGGTAGCGGTAACGGCGCACGCCGCCGGAGTCGACGTACGAGGAGATGTAGTTGGGCCGGCCGAGCGCGGCGTAGACCGCCTCGGTGGTGGCGGTTCCGGTATCGACGTAGGGACCGTAATAGCTGGTGAACCAGCCGGCGCTCCAACCCTCGTGGCGCCAGGTGAGGCCGAGGTTGCCGCGGAAACGGGTGCGGCCGTCACGGTTGATGTTACCGATCTTGGGCGCGCCGGGGTCCGATTGGGTGTCGAACTGGAGGAGGTAGGAGGCGTCGCCGCGTACCGTACCCTGGCCGAGGCGGGTGCGGGGCAAGCGGTATTCGAAGCCGAAATCGAGCCCCTCGGCCTCGCGGCCCGCCAAATTCACGTAATCGGTCACCACCGAGCGGATCCCGCCGACCGGCGCGCGGCGTTCCTGCGGCGGGCGCGTGGCATTGTAGGCGGCGAAGGCCTCGAGGTCTGCGGGCGTGACCGGGTCGCGCACGACCTTCGGGTTGCCGACGTAGCCGGCGGTGCCGCTACCGAGGTCGATGCGCTCGATCGGGGTGCCCGCGGCGAGGGCCCGGCGGACGGCCCCGTCAAGAAGTTCCTCATCCAGCAGCAACTGGGTGGTCCCGCTGACGGCGGAGATCACGTCCCGCTGGTGGATCCGCCAATAATCGACGGTGACGGTGAGGGCCTTGAGGAACGGCGGGGTGAAGCCTGTGCCTAGCGTGAGCGAGCGGGCGGTCTCCGGCTGGAGGTTGGCGTTGCCTTGGCGGAAGACCACCGGGACCGCGTTGGAGTCGCGATTGAGGCCGGTGACCTCGGCGCGGTAGACGTCGTTGAACGTGGAGCCGGAGCGCTGCAGGGGCGTGACGTTGGACTGGACTAGGTTGGGGGCGCGGAAGGAGGCGGCGCTGGTGGAGCGGAAGAGGAGCCACTCGTTGGGCCGGTAATTCAGCCCGACCTTGGGCTTCACGGTGTCCCCGAAGTCGGAGAACCGTTCGGCGCGGCCGGCGACGGAGACCTCAAGGGAGCGGGCGAAGCGGGTGCGGTTCGCCTTGCCGACAAGCGGGAAGAGGGCTTCGGCGAAGACGGAGGCGTTGGTGCGGGACTTATACAGGTTGGGGTTCGGGCTTAGGGCGATGAAGTCGTTTTCGTTGGGCCCGAAGAAGAGGTTATTGGGGTCGGAGGCGTTCCCGTTGAAGGGGGCGTCGGCCGGGTTGAAGGCGGCATAGGGCGGGCGCCAGTCCTTGTAGTCCTCCCAACGGAACTCGGCGCCGAGGGCGAGGCCGACCGCGCCGCCCCAGAAACGGTCGAGCACGCGGCCGTTGAGCTTCAGGTCCCAGCTGGCGAGCTGGGTGCGGCCCTCGCGGACGAAATCATCGTAGAGGGAAGCGGTGAGGGCCTCGGGGTTGCGGTAGGGGCGGTCGACGACGAGCAGGTAGGGATTCGTGGTGCTGGCTTGGGGAACGAGGCGGAAGGTGTAGCTGAACGGATTGAATGCCTTAGCTGGATCGGAGGTGGTGAGGGCGGCCCGGAGGCGGCTCTCGCGCACGGCAAAATTCTCCACATCGCGGGTGAAGTTGCGGCCGTACATCACGCCGGATTCCCATTCCCAACCGGCGGCGAATTTGCCCCGGAGGCCGCCCACCAGCCGGATCGCCGTGGAGTTGACGGTGATGCGGCGGGGCTTGAAATCGCGGGGGATCACGCCGACGCCGCCGAGGAACTGGAGTGCGGCCGGGGCGCCGGCGAGGCGCGGGGTGCCGTCCGAGTTGGGGCGGCCCTGGGGATCGTAGAACCGGCTGCCGAAGGGATTGAAGGGATGGTCCGCGCCAAGGTAGATATTGTGGTCTGTGCTCGAATCGAAGGCGGAGGGCAGTCGCCCGGTGATCGACTTCGCCCGGTAGGTCAGCACCTCGCCAAAGACCTCTAGGTCGCGGCCCAACTGGTGGCGCAGGACGGCCGTGAGGTTAAAGCGGTCCGTGCGCGGGAGGATCGGTTTGAAGTCGTTGGGGTTCTGGTACCAGTTGACCGTGAAGTCGTCGATGTTGTGCGAGGGCAGCGTCTGCCGGAAGCCGACGTTCCCGTCGGCGAGCGGAATGAGGTAGAACGTGCCGTTGGTCGCGAGGGTGGCGCTGGTCGAGCCGGAGGTGGTGATGATCCCGCGGTTTCCGTCCGGACGCGCTCCGACAAAGCTGAAATTGGGACTCCAAGTGCCGCGGACAAAGCCACCGTAGTAGCTCGAATCGGTGCTCAGGCGGTTGTCGAAGTCGTTGTCCCGAACCACCGTGCCGGCGGCATCGAGCAGCGGCAGCCCGTCCCAGGGCGGCGGGACGTTGCGGACCAAGCGAACGTCCTGATTGCGGGAGAAC
>CAIOTK010000455.1 GCA_903861185.1 uncultured Opitutia bacterium
GCGGACCTCCGGGCGCCAAGCGTTGGCGGGCAGCTGCCAGTGGGCCTGCAGCTTCACCGGGGTCACTTCAGGATTGAACGGATCGCCGGAGGCCTCGACGGAGGTCGGGTAAGTGGCGTCGAGGGCGTTCCAGGCGAGGTCCATCGTGTGGGCGCCCATATCGCCGATCTGGCCGGTGCCGAAGTCCCAGAACATATTCCACTGGAGGCAATTTGCGCCCGCGCGGCCCGAGAAGTAATCGGGATTGTAAGGGTGCATCGGCGAGGGCCCGATCCACTGGTCGTAGTGCAGGGTCGCGGGCGGAGTGCCCTCCGCCGGCAAGTAGCCGGGGCGGGGCAGCTGACGATTGCCCCAGGCGAAGGCGCCCTGTAGCGTGCCCACGGCGCCGTCGCGGACCATTTCCTTCACCCGCTGGAAATTCGGGATGGCGTGCCGCTGCGTGCCGGCCTGCGTGGCGAGTTTGCTCCGCTTCTTCAGGTACAGCGCCCGCACCGCCCGCGCCTCGGAAACCGTCAACGCGATCGGCTTCTCCATATACACGTGCTTGTCGCGGTTCATCGCCCAGATCGCGATGTGCGCGTGATGGTGATCCGGCGTGCAGCAGACCACCGCATCGATGTTCTTATCCTCCTTGTCCAACAGCACGCGCCAGTCGGTGTAGGTGCGCGCGTTGGGGAAGGCCTTCAGGGCATCGGGGAAACGGAGCTCGTTCACGTCGCACAGCGCGACGACGTTCTCCTTCATCAGCGTGTTGTAATGGGCCAGACCGCGGCCCCACACGCCGATGAGCGCAATGTTCAGCTTCTTGCTCGGAGTATTCTGGCCGAAGAGCGTGGCCGAAGGCAGCAGGAGGAGGCCGGCGCCAGAAGCGCTGGCCGACTGGAGGAAACGACGACGGGGGAGCGTGGCGGGGTGCATCAGGGGAAGGCCCGCAGCGTGCGACCCGCCCCGGAACGCGTCAACGCCAGGCTCAGCTTTTGGCTTAGGCCAAGATGTCTTTAACGAGGTGGCCGTGAACGTCCGTCAGCCGATGGTCGCGCCCCTGGAAGCGGAAGTTCAGCCGCGTGTGGTCGAACCCGAGCAGATGCAGGATCGTGGCCTGCAGGTCGTGCACGTGCACCTTGTCTCGCGTCACGCTGAAGCCGAGTTCGTCGGTCTCGCCGTGAGTGTAGCCGTGCTTCACCCCGCCGCCGGCGAGGAACACCGAGAAGGCGTCCGGGAAATGATCCCGGCCCAGCACCTCGCCCTTGGCGGTGCGGCCCTCGCGGAACGGGGTCCGGCCGAATTCGCCGCCCCACACCACCAGGGTGTCTTCGAGCAGGCCCCGCTCGCGCAGATCCCGCAGGAGCGCCGCGACGGGTTTGTCGGTGCGGGCCATCTTGCGCGTCAGGCCATCGCGAATGTCCTCGCGGGGCGTGGTGCCGTGGAAATCCCAGCCCCAGTCGAACAATTGGACGAAGCGCACGCCCTGCTCGAGCAGGCGCCGGCCGAGCAGGCAGTTATTGGCGAAGCTGGCCTCGCCGGGGACCGCGCCGTAGGCCTCCAGCACGGAGGGCGGCTCGCGGCCGATGTCCATTACCTCCGGCACGCTCGCCTGCATCCGGAACGCGAGTTCGTACTGCGCGATGCGGGTCAGGGTCTCCGGATGCCCGAGCTCGGCCGCCTGGCGCTCATTGAGCACCCGCAGGGCATCGAGCGTCTGGCGCCGCAGCGCTCGGTTCATCCCCGGCGGATCGCTCACGTACAGCACTGGATCGCCCTTGGAGCGGCATTGAACGCCTTGGAACACGGAGGGCAAAAACCCCGTGCCCCAGGCGCTCTGACCTGCGCTCGGCTGGGTGCCGCTGCTGATCAGCACCACGAAGCCCGGCAAATCCGCATTCTCGGAGCCCAGACCATAGGTCACCCACGACCCCATCGAGGGCCGGCCGCCCCGGGGCGATCCCGTAAAGAGCAAGAGCTCAGCCGGGGTGTGGTTAAACTGGTCCGTGTGCATCGACTTGATGAGGCACAGATCGTCCGCGAGCCCGTGAAAGTTCGGGACCGCATCGGACATCCACATTCCGGAACGCCCGTACTGCGCGAATTTCCGCGGCGTCCCCATCAGCAGCGGGGTGCCGGTGGTGAAGGCGAAGCGGCGCCCCTTGATGAAATCATCCGGCGCCGGCTGGCCATCCCGCTTCACCAGCTCCGGCTTGTAATCGAACAGGTCGAGGTGCGGCGGCCCACCCGACATATGCAGGTAAATGACCCGCTTGACCTTGGCCGAGTAGTGCGAAGGCCGCGGGGCGAGGGGGTTCACCGGCGACGGGGCTGCCCCCAGCGCCTGCAGCGCGATCGCGCCCAAGCTGAACTGCCCACTCGTCCGCAGGAACTGGCGGCGAGTCTGATGACGGATCTGTTCGACGCGCAGGTTCATGGCTTCATCAGGGTTTCGTCGAGGTTCAGGAGGACGTTGGCGACCGCCGTCCACGCCGCGAGGTCCGGGGCGGAAAAGGTCGCGGGCGGCGGCAGGTCCGGGTTGGCGATCAATTGGGCCGCCTGCTCCGGCTCGCGCGTGAAGCCCGCGAGCGCCTCCGCGTGCAACGCCACGAGCGGCGCCAGTTCGGCCGGCGCCGGCGCCCGCAGGAGCACCCGCCGGAAGCCCGCGGCCGCCTTCTCCGCCACGCTGTCCCCACCGTGCGCCATCAGGCGGGCGAGGCCCTGCGCCGCCTCGACGTACACGGGGTCATTGAGGGTCACGAGGGCCTGCAGGGGCGTGTTGGTCCGCGGCCGCCGCAGGGTGCACACCTCGCGGTTCGGCGCGTCGAAGGTCACCATCGAGGGATAGGGACTACTCCGGCGCCATTCCGTGTACAGGCCGCGCCGCAACCGGTCCTCGCCCGTGCTGGTCTTCCAATCGAGCGCCCCGCCAAACGCCGCCCGGAGGTCGAACGCGGGTTGATAGGGACGCACCGCCGGACCGAACTGCTTCGCGCTCAGCAGGCCGCTGACGGCCAGCGCCTGGTCGCGTACCATCTCCGCCGCCAACCGCACCCGCGGCCCCCGCGACAACAGCCGGTTCTCCGCATCCGCCGCGAATGCCTCAGGCGTCACCCGCGAATGCTGGCGATAGGCAGCCGAAAGGACGAGGCGGCGCAGGAAACGCTGCACGCTCCAGCCGTCCTCCATCAACTCCACCGCTAGCCAGTCCAACAGCTCCGGATGGCTCGGCAGTTCACCCTGCGCACCGAACTCCTCGGAGGTGCGCACAAGGCCGAGGCCGAAGATCGCCTCCCAGAGACGGTTCGCCAGCACCCGCGCCGTCAGGGGGTTCTCGCGGGCCACCAGCCACCGCGCCAGCGCTAGGCGGTCCGCCGGCTGCCCGGCCGGCAGCGCGCCGAACACCGCCGGCACGCCCGGCGGCACCTCGTCGCCCAGCGTCTGAAAGTTGCCGCGCAGGTGCACGCGCGTGGCGCGCCGCTCCGCCGCAGGCAGTTCCCGCAGGATTGGCGTGGTCTGCAGCGGCATCTCGTCCAATTCCCGCTGCAAGGCCGCCAAGCGCCGGCGCTCGGTCGCCAGGCCCGGGGCCACCTCACGCACATAATGATCCAGCACAAGGTCGCGCTGTGCAGGCGTCCGTTCAGCCTCTTGGCGCCGCAGGGCCGTCAACACCGGCGACGGGGTGCGGGCGTGTTCCGCCGCGCGCGCTTCCGTCGTGCTGAGCACCCGCAGGCCACCCGCCGCGGTGCGCGCCTTGGCGCCCTGCTGCTCCACGGTGAGGACCAGCTGCTCGCCCGGCGCGAGCCGCAGCGGCCGCGCGGGCACGAGGGTGAGCCCCGCGCCGCCCGCGGTGCCGGGGCGCCACGCCGGCTTCGCCGCCGCCTTGCGGGCCTTGGCTGCCTTCCGCGGGGGCTGGTCCGAAACCAACGCCCCCGGCTCCAGCGCCTCTTGCCCCGGATCCGCCGCCGCCAACACCAGCGGCAACTCGCGGGGATCGGAAAGCAGAACCGTATTGGTCGGCCGCGGGAACTCCTTGGTCACGCGTTCGAAGACCGGCCGCCGCTCCGCGTCGAGCACGGTGATGCGGATCCCGGTCGGGGTCCCCTCCTCACCCCGCCGGCCCCAGAGCACGACCTTCTCCAGGGGCAGCGTGGCGCCGAGGTCCAGTTCCCACCACGGATTGTCCTCCACTTGGGTCAGTGAGACCGACTTAAACAGGATATCGCCATCCGTAGTGCCATCGAGGGCGCGCGCCGCCTCGGCCCCCTCGACGGTCGAGCTCTGGCGGGCCTGGCCGGTGCGGGCCACGTTCTGCCCGCCACTGAATACCTCCAGTTCCGCGAACGACAGGACCTTGCCGCGACCGGGATTCTCTACCCGCACGAAACGGGCGTGGCGGAAGGGCTCGGGGGGCAACACGCCCGCGCGGACCGACTGCAGGGTCAACCCGCCGCCGTTCGCCGCTGGTCCCGCCTCGAGCCGCAGGGCCGTCAGCGTCTCACCCTCCGGCAGCGTCGGCTCCAAGGTGAAGGTTTCCTTGGCCGGCCCGGCCTCCACGGCCGCCTCGCCCGCGTCGAGCCGCACGGGGGTCTTGCCCGCGGCGCGCGCGGCCCGTAGCGGGGCCGGACGCCAGTCGAGGCGGGCGGGAAAGGCCCGCGCCCATTCGCCAGCCGCAACCGTCTCGCGCTCGCGGGCCGCCCGGAAAGTCGCGTGCAAGGCCGCAAGCTCCGCGCTCGCCCGCTCCCGCGCCGCCTCCTGCTCTGCAGTGAAGAACTCCAGGAGCGGGGTCTCGTCGTTGCGGTCCGCGTCCTCGGTCTGATTGAGCAGCGCGTAGACCTGGAAGTACTCCTTGTGGGTGATGGGATCGTACTTGTGGGTGTGGCATTGCGCGCACGCCATCGAAGTGCCCATCCAGACCGCGAGGGTGGTGTTGACCCGATCGACCACGGCCACGGTTCGGAACTCCTCGTCGTCGGTGCCACCCTCGGTGTTGTTCATCGTGTTCCGATGAAACCCGGTCGCCACGATCTGGTCTCGGGTTGGCTGCGGCAGCAGGTCGCCCGCAATCTGTTCCACGGTGAACTGGTCGAAGGGCAGATCGCGGCCGAAGGCGCGGATCACGTAGTCGCGGTAGGCCCAAATGCTGCGGGGCTGGTCGTCCGCATAGCCCTTGGAATCCGCATAGCGCGCCAGATCGAGCCACAGCCGTGCCCAATGTTCCCCATAGGCCGGTTTCGTGAACTGACGGTCCACGAAGCGTTCGTAGGCCCCCGGCGCCGCGTCGGCAGCGAAGGCTTCCACCTCGGCCAAGGTCGGCGGGAGGCCGGTCAAATCGAGGGCCACGCGCCGCGCGAGCGTCACGCGATCGGCCTCCGGCTGCGGGGGGAGCCGCTCCTGCTCCAGCCGCGCGAGGATGAAGCGGTCGAGCGGTCCCCGCGCCCAAGAGCCTTCCTTGACCGCGGGTACGGCCGGCTGCCGGGGCGGTTCGTAGGACCAGTGGCGCGCGTAGGGCGCCCCGCCCTTGATCCAGCGGCGGAGGAGGTCGATCTCAGCCGGCGTGAGCGTCTTGCCCGAGGCGGGCGGGGGCATCAGTTCCTCGCGGTCCTGAGTCACGAGCCGCGCGAACAGTTCACTGCGATCGGGATCGCCGGAGACAATGGCGAAGGCCCCGCCACCCAGGTCCGCCCGCGCGCCCTCCGCGGTGTCGAGCCGGAGCCCGTCCTGCCCGCCCTTGCGGGATTCCTCGTCGGGCCCGTGGCAATGAAAGCAGTTATTGGAAAGGATCGGCCGGATGTCGCGGTTGAAGTCCGGCACGTCCAGCGCCCAACCCCGTTCCGGCAGGAAGGTGCACGCAAGCAGGGCGAGGGCAGGCAGGGGGAACCGCATCGGGCGAAAGGGGATGGCCAGAGCGAAGCCCGAAGGGATCACGGGTCAACGTCGGAGCACCGTTCCCTTGCCTCCACGGGCGCCCGCCCGCAGCGTCCGCCTATGCCCCTGCCCCGCCTGCTCGCCTGGCTGCTGCTCGCGTTGCCCTTGGCTGCCGCCGCCACGGCCGCGACGCGCCCGCACGTAATCGTGCTGATTGCCGACGACATCAGTTGGAACGACCTCGGGTGCTATGGCCACCCGACCGCCCGCACGCCCCATCTCGACCGCTTAGCCGCGGCCGGCCGGCGCTTCGACGCCGCCTATTTGACGGCCAGCAGCTGCAGCCCCAGCCGCAGCAGCATCATCACGGGTCGCTACCCGCACAACAACGGCCGCGCCTCGGAGCTGCACCAGCCGATCTCCGCCCACCTGCCTTGGTTCCCGCAACTGCTGCGCGCCGCCGGCTACCACACGGCCCTCAGCGGCAAGAACCACCTCAGCAGTGCCCCGCCAGAGCCCGGCCAATCCGCCCCCGCGCCCGCCTTCGTCCAGTTTGATGCCGTCAAGGCCCCGGGCAACAGCGGCGGCCACGCCAACTGGGTGCAGGTCATCCGCGACCGCCCCCGCGAGCAACCGTTCTTTGGCTGGTTCGCCGCCC
>CAIOTK010000456.1 GCA_903861185.1 uncultured Opitutia bacterium
GCGAGCGCCGTACGTCCTCGGGCCTCCGATTCCCTGCCCCCGTTCAGCTACGCGCTGGGCTGAGCCCCGCGCCGTCCCCCTTTAGTTCCGTCACCTCAGTTCAACCTCACTGCCCATACCTGCCATGAATCGTTCCCTCCGTAATCTGGCCCTCCTCGGCCTCCTCGCCCTCGGCGCCAGCACCGCTGTCGCGCAGAACAAGTTGTTCGACCTCACCTACAATCCTACGCAGTACAAGTTGACCATCACGCCGACCAGTGCGGCTGCGAGTGGTTCTCTGTCCGCGCTCACGTTTCTCCCCGAGTACGGATTGCTCTTCAATTCGTTCTTCCAGACGACTCCCGCGGCCATCTTGCCGAATGATTTCAAGCTGCCTACGAGTGCGGTCACCGGTGGGATTACCTCCTTTTCCGGCTCTGGCACTGTGATGAACAATGTGTACAGCGACACCGTCGAACCCAAGGACCTGAATATCGCCAGTCTGGCTGCTGGGACGATGACCTTCGGATCCGCCTCCACGGCGTTCGTTTCTTCGCCCTCTGCACTGACGATCACCTTCTCCTCGAACGTCGATCCGTTTATGCGGACCGCCAGCTTCAGCGGCGGGATGGTGTCCGCTTTTGCGAGTACCTCCGTCGAGTACAGTCTTGGTACCTATTCGTACTCGGTGGTCCCTGAGCCCTCCACCTACGCCGCGATCGCCGGCGCCCTGGGCCTCGGCTACGCGGTCTACCGCCGCCGCCGCCAGGCCGCCGCGGCCGCGACGGCCTAAGCCGCCGGCCCTGATGTAGGCGCTGGGGCTTTGGGCAGCCCGGCGTCCGCCTCCCTTCGCCGCCCCCGGACGATCCTAGAATCGGACCGGGGGCGGCTGCTTTTCCCGGGCTTGCGCCGCGGGTTAGCCCCGCCGAACATCCCCGGGTCCCCGACCCCGATGCCCCCGTTCCAGATCTCCCGCCGCCGTTTCGTTCAACGTTGCGCCCAGACTGCCGCCCTGGCCGGCCTGCCCGCCTGGTTTGTCGAGGAACGCCTCGCCGCCGCGGAGACCACTCCCGCCCGGCGCCCCGGCCCGAATGATCGTCCGGGCATCGCTCTGATCGGTGCCGGCGGGCAGGGCACCCGCGATGCCCAGAATGCGGCCAACTGGGGCGACGTGCTGGCGGTCTGTGACGTGGATCGTGGCCACGCCGAGGCCGCCGCGGCGAAGCTGACGGTCGACGGCCGCCGCCCGGCCATCGTGAGCGATTTCCGCCGCCTGCTCGACCGGAACGATATCCAGGTGCTGGTCAACGGCACCCCGGACCACTGGCACACGCTGATCAATCTCGGCGCCGCGCGGGCCGGGAAGGATGTTTATTCGGAAAAGCCGCTCACCCTCACGATCGACGAGGGTCGCCGGCTGGTCCGGGCCGTGCGCGATCGCCGAATCGTCCTGCAGACGGGCACCCAGCAGCGCAGCTCCCAGCGCTTCCGCCTCGCCTGCGAACTCGTCCGCAACGAACGCATCGGCCGCCTGCGCGAAGCCCACGTCTGGCTGCCGGCCGGCCTCCGTGAGGGGCCGTTCGCCCCGGGGCCGGTCCCGGCAGGCCTCGATTGGGATTACTGGCAGGGTCCGGCGCAGCGGGTGGACTACGTGAAGGAGCGCTGTCACCGCACGTTCCGCTTCTGGTACGACTATTCCGGGGGCACGATGACCGACTGGGGCGCCCACCATAACGATATCGCCTACTGGGCTATCGGGTTGCTTGCACCCCGGACGGTCGAAGCGACGCCCTTCGTCCAGCCGATCCCCGGCGGCTACGACACCTTCAGCGAGTACGAGATCCGTTACGTCTACGAGAACGGGGTCCGCCTCGTCATTCACACCACGAAGGACGACAGCATTTACGGGGCGAAGCTCAACCCGAACGGCCAGCGCAACGGCATCCGCTTCGAGGGCACCGACGGCTGGATCTGGGTCAACCGCGACCAATTGACGGCCAGCGATCCGGCGCTGCTGAAGACACCCCTGCCCGCCGGCGCGGTCCGGCTTTACGAGAGTAAGAACCATATGGAGAACTTCCTCGACTGCGTGCGCAGCCGCCGCGATCCGATCTGCGACGTCGAGGTTGGGCACCGCTCGGCTACGATGTGCCACCTCGGCGCGATTGCCCTGCGGACCGGCCGTCGGCTCACGTGGGACGCGACGCGCGAAGAATTTACCGGGGCCGACGCGGCGGCGGGCAATGCCCTGGTCGGGCGCGAGTTGCGGGCCCCCTACGACTATTCCTTCGTCGCCTGACGGGGCCCAATGAACCGCCCCGGGCGCGCGAGCGGCTCCGGGGCGGGTGAAGGAGGCAGTTGGGGCTGCCGTAGTCCGCCGGCGCTTCCGCCTGCGGTTGGGCGTCGAGGAAACGCCTAAGTGTGGCCGGCGGATGCACCGAGCGTCCGAAATCCACTCGCCCGCCACCCTCGCGGCGTGACATCAGTGGCGGATGCTCACGCTGGCCGCGCGCGAACTCGGGGGGGCGGGCAAGCCCCCGCTGGTGCTGCTGCACGGGTTGCTCGGCTCCTCGCGTAACTGGCTCACCGCCGGCGCCGCGCTGGCGGAACGGCACGAGGTCGTCGCCCTCGACGCCCGCAACCACGGCCGTTCCCCGCACGACCCCGAGATGTCCTATCCCGCGATGGCGGCCGACCTCATTTCCTGGCTCGACGCCCGCGGTTGGGAGCGGGTGGGGCTCCTCGGGCATAGTATGGGGGGCAAGGTCGCGATGCTGGCCGCCTGTCGCCACCCGGAACGCTTCTCCGCCTTGACGCTGGTCGACATTGCCCCGCGGACCTACTTCTGGGCGGGGCACCGGGCCAGTTTCGCCGCCTTGCAGGAACTGGACCTCCGCGACCTGCGCTCCCGCGCCGAGGCCGAACTCCGCCTCGAGGGCCGGGTGCCGGATGCCTTCCTGCGGAAATTCCTCCTCACCAACCTCGAGGCCCGGCCCGAGGGCGGCTGGCGCTGGGCGGTCAACTTGCCGGTGCTCGCCGCGGCGGTCCCGGCGCTGGAGGCTAACCCCCTCGCGGCGGGCGATCGCTACCCCGGCCCCGTGCGCGTGATCGTCGGGGGCCGGTCCGCTTACGTTCAGCCAGAGGATCACCCCGTCCTGCGGACCCATTTCCCGGCGGCGGAGATCGTCACCCTGAAGGACAGCGGCCACAACCCGCACCTCGACGACCGGGCGGGCTTCGTGGCCGCGGTGTTACGTTGAGTCCGGGCGCGAGCGCAGCCGGGTTTGCCTTGCTTTGCGCGGTCGGCCGCGTCTCCTGCCGTGACCCCTTTCGCGATGCCCGTCGTCACCCCGTCGCAGACCCAGCCCGAGTATGATGTAATCGTCGTCGGTTCCGGCGCCGCCGGAGGCCAGACGGCCTACACCTGCGCCCTGGAGGGGGCGAAGGTGCTGATGCTGGAGGCGGGGCGCGATTACGACCCGGCCCGCGAGACGCCGATGTTCCAGGTGAACAGTCAGGCGCCGCTGCGCGGCCAGAGCACGCCCGACAAGCCGTTCGGATTCTACGATGCGACGATCGACGGTGGCTGGCAGGTGCCCGGCGAACCTTACACCAGCGCCTCGGACGATCCCGCCCGCCAGTTCTGGTGGTGGCGCGCGCGGATGATGGGCGGCCGCACCAACCACTGGGGCCGCATCTCGCTGCGCAACGGGCCGTATGACTTTAAGCCGCGCACGCGCGATGGCCTGGGCTTCGACTGGCCCCTGTCGTATGCGGACGTCGCGCCGTATTACGATAAGGTGGAGATGCTGATCGGGGTCTACGGAGACAATAATGGGCTCGAGAACACCCCCGATTCCCCGGCGGGCTGCCTGCAGCCGCCGCCAATCCTCCGCGCGGGCGAGCAGTACGCCCGCGCCAAGGGTAAGTCCCTGGGCCTGCCTGTAATCCCGATCCACCGGGCGGTCCTCACCCAGCGTCAGGATCCCGACGTCCTCCCAGCGAAGATCCATCCCGGCAACCCCCGCGCCCAGCGGTTGCTCGCGGACTCGATGCGCCAGCGCGCCGCCTGCTTCTGGGCCACCCCCTGCGGGCGGGGTTGCTCCATCCGCGCCAATTACCAGTCGACCACCGTCCACCTGCCGCCGGCGCTGGCCAGCGGCAACCTCGACATCGTGGCCAACGCGATGGCGCGTGAGGTCACGGTCGATGATGCCGGCAAGGCGACGGGGGTGCTGTTCATCGATAAGGCTACTGGCCGCGAGCACCGCGTGAAGGGTCGCGTGGTCGTGCTGGCGGCGAGTTCCGCGGAGTCGGTCCGTATTCTTCTCAACTCCCGTTCTCCGCGCTTCCCGCAGGGGCTCGCTAACTCAAGCGGCTTGGTGGGCAAGTACATCATGGACACGGTGGGTGCGGGTCTGGCTGGCCAGATTCCGGCCCTCGAGAATCTCCCGCGGCACAACGAGGACGGCGCCGGGGGCAACCACGCGTATGTCCCGTGGTGGCTCTACCAGGAACAGCTGGCGGGCAAGTTGGGTTTTGCCCGCGGGTACCACATCGAGTTTGGCAGCGGACGGCAGATGCCGGCGCTGCACACGGTATCCGGGCTGGAGGCCTTCACGCGCGGCAGCTTCGGCCGGAAGTTCAAGGAGGACGCGCGCCGCTATTACGGGTCCTTCATCGGCTTTGCGGGCCGTGGGGAGATGATCCCCAACGACGATTCCTTTTGCGACCTCGACCCGGTGGTGCGCGACAAGTGGGGCATCCCCGTGCTGCGTTTCCACTGGAAGTGGTCCGACCACGAGACCCGTCAGGCGGCGCATATGCAGCGTACGTTCGCGGACTGGATCTCGGCGCTGGGCGGCAAGGTCCGCGGGACTCCCGCGATGGACGGCGCCAAGGCCATCGAGGCGGGGGGCAAGATCATCCACGAGGTTGGGGGCACCATTATGGGCGCGGACGCCCGGCGGTCGGTGACCAACCAGTGGTGCCAGACGTGGGACGTGCGCAACCTGTTCGTGACCGATGGTGGTCCCTTCTGCTCGAACGCGGACAAGAATCCCACGCTGACCATTATGGCGCTGGCCTGGCGCGCCAGCGACTACCTGCTGGCCGAGCTGCGCCGGGGTAACCTTTAACGATGAACTCGCCCTCCGACGCCGCCCCGCGCCTCAGCCGGCGCGATGCCCTCAAGTGGATCTCGGCCGCTGCCGCCAGTTCGCTCGCCTTTTCGCCCGATCTGCGCGCCGGCGCCCCCACGGCCCGCGGCTACGGCACCGATCCCGATCTGCAGCGGGCCTACGCCCCGGGCGACGTCTGGCCGCTCACCTTCTCGCCCGCCGAACGGGCCGCCGCCGCTGCCCTCTGTGGCCTAATCATTCCCCCCGACGCGGAGGGCCCGGGCGCCGAGGCCCTAGGGGTCCAGGACTTTATCGACGAATGGATCAGCGCCCCGTACCCGGGCCACGACGCCGACCGGAAGATCATCACCGAGGGCCTGGCGTGGCTCGATACCGAGGCCCGCCGCCGTTGGGGCAGTGAATTCGTCCGGGGCACCCCGGCCCAGCGCACGGCCCTCGCGGAGGATATCTGCGACGCTGCCTCCGCCAAGCCGGAGCACCGCGCGGGGGCTCGTTTCTTCCAACGTTTCCGCGATCTGAGCGCGGGAGGTTACTTCACCACCCCAGAAGGGATGAAGGACTTGGGCTACACCGGAAACTACGCGATGGAGGCCTTCACCGGCCCACCCCCGGAAGTCCTGCGCCGGCTCGGGCTGGCCTGAAAGCCGGCTGAGAGCCGGTCCGGCCGCGCCCCCGCCCCACTCCGGGATTGCGCGCCTCGGAAAAGGGGCTGGATTGGCCGGGTGAAGCTTCACGTCCTGCCCGCCGGGCCGATCCAGACCAACGCCTACCTGCTCACGGCCCCGGAGCGCGGCGAGGCGGTGTTGATCGATGCCCCGGGCGACGTTTGGCCCTCGGTAGAGGCCGTTCTCCGCGACGAGAAGTGCCGCCTCACCGAGCTCTGGATCACGCACGGCCACTGGGACCACACCCAGGGTGCCGCGGAGGTCGTCCGCCGGTCGGGCGCGAAGGTCCGTGCCCACGCCGATGACCGGGTGCTGATCGAGACGCCCGAGATTATGGAGCGGTTCTTGGGCGAGAGCCTGAAACTGGAGCCCCTCAAGGTCGACGGATGGGTGGGGCAGGGCGAGCGGTTGGATGCGCTGGGCCTCGCCTTCGAGGTTCGCCACGTGCCGGGCCACTGCCCGGGCAACATCCTTTTCTACAGCGCGGCCCTGCGGGCGGCCTTTGTGGGCGATGCCCTGTTCGCGGGGAGCGTGGGCCGGACGGACCTGCCCGGCGGCGATTTTGAGGTGCTGGAGGCCAGTATCCGCGGCCAGATCTACTCCCTGCCCGAGGACACCACCGTGTTCCCGGGGCACGGGGCACGCACCACCGTGGGCGCGGAGAAGGCGGGTAATCCCTATGTCGCCGCCTGATCCCGGCCACGAAGGCCCGATGCGCCGCGCGCTCGCGCGCGCGCGGGGCGGGTGGGGCGAGACCCAGCCGAACCCGAAGGTCGGGGCGGTCCGGGTGGAGGACGGGGTGATTGTGGCCGAAGGGGCGACGGCGCCCGATGGGGGGCCGCACGCGGAACGGCGCGCGCTCGAGGCTTTGGACCGGTTGCCGCGACCGGGCGCGACCTTGTACGTGACTTTGGAGCCCTGCTGCACCGAAGGGCGCACGGGGGCGTGCACCGCGCGGATCCTTGCGGCGGGCGTCAGTCGGGTGGTCGTCGGCGCGGTGGACCCCAATCCCGC
>CAIOTK010000457.1 GCA_903861185.1 uncultured Opitutia bacterium
ACTCGGTTGCGGTGCAGAACAGCGTGGGCTCGGTGCTCAGCGCGCCGGTGCGGTTAAGCGTCGGTTCTGGCTCTTCGGGGGGAGTGATTGCGGGCACGGGTTCGACTGCGGGTCTGGGTTCCGGAACGAGTGGCGGCACGTCGCTCACCCCAGGGGGTTCGACTGCGGGTCTGGGTTCCGGCGCGAGTGGCGGCACGTCGCTCACCCCAGGAGGTTCGACGGCGGGAACGGGGTCCGGGACCACGCTCACCGCAGGCGGTTCGACGTCGGTAACGAGTGGTAGTAATGGTTCGGGCGCGACGCTCACCGCAGGCGGTTCGACCGGAGGCGGAGCTTCCGGTGGCGCGCTCACCGCGGGCTCCGGGACGACGGGCGGTACGGCAGGGACCGGCGCCGGCCAAGGCGTTGGTAACTCGTCGGGCGAATCCGTGGCCGGAGCTTACTTTGGTACCTTGCCGGATGGGGGCGTCTGGGCCCTCAATGTCCGGGCAGATCGGCGCGGAATGTTCCTCGCCCACTTCCCGGCCACCGGGACCGCGGCCGTCGCTGAGGTCACCCTAGGCGTGGATAACCGTTTTCAGGTCACTGGCTCGACCCTCGCGCCTCGCGGCGTAGTCGCGACTGCGCCCGGCGCTCCGGCGACGGCCTCCGCTCCAGTCGGCTTCACCCTGCGGGCCCAAGTCAGCGCGGAAAGTGCCAGCGGCGAGTTGCTCGGCTACAGCCTCGCGGCCCCGGCGGATCGCGGGCCGCTGGCGTCAGCTGGTCTCTATCGGGCGCAGGCCCTCTATACGTTCGAAGGGAGCACGCACGTGATCGTAGGGCCTAGTGGGCGGGTGTTTGCTGTAACGACCTCGGCGCAGACGGTGGACGCGGTGGCCGGCACCCTGTCGGCGGACGGCACCTTCCGGGCGGTTACCCGTCAAGGCGCGGAAGTAACGCTGGGCCTCAACGCGGGCGCGCGGGCGCTTACCTTGGGCTACACGGCTGACCCCGGTACCCACCCCATCATTTTTCACGGTCTGCGGGATACCGAGGTTGCGACCGCGGCGCTGGCCAATTTGTCCATTCGGACCATCGCGGGATCCGATGAGCAGAGCTTGGTCGCCGGATTTGCGGTGGCCGGCGGAAGCAAGTCCGTTCTGGTGCGCGGCATCGGACCGGCGCTCGCGGAGTTCGGCGTGGACGGGGTCCTCGCGGATCCCCGCTTGGAACTGCGCCGGCCAGGAGCCGAGGGTATTTTGGCGGGTAACGACGATTGGTCCGAGGCGGCGGGGCGCGTCTTCCCGCGGGTGGGTGCCTTTGCCCTGCGCGGCGGGAGCCGGGATGCGGCGTTGGTCGCGGATCTGGAGGCCAGCACCTACACCGCCCGGCTCAGCGAGGCGGCGGGTGGCACGGGCGTGGCCCTGCTGGAGTTGTACGATACGGGCGCGGTGGGCGGGGGCCGCCTGACGAACCTCTCGGCCCGCTCGGTGGTCAGTCCGGATGGCGGGGCCCTCATTGCTGGCTTCAATCTGACGGG
>CAIOTK010000458.1 GCA_903861185.1 uncultured Opitutia bacterium
CCCCCGATCTGGATCCCGATGGAGACGATGTTGGCGAAACCGCACATCGCGTAGGTAAGGATGATTGCTGACCGCGGATCCGGGAAGGCGCCGGCCGCCTTCAGGGTCCCTAGTTGCTGGAACGCGATAAACTCGTTGAGGACGGTACGCGTGCCGAGGAGTGCGCCCGATTGAAGCAGTTGGCCGTGGTCGATCCCGATCAGCCAGGCTACCGGCGCGTAGAGCACCCCGAAGAGGAACTCGAGGGAGAGGCCGGGGAAGGCGCCGCCAGTGACGCTACTGACCCACGCGTTGAGGCCCGGGTAGGAGAAGCGGGTTTCCCCGAGCAGCAGAGTGCCGGGGGTGCCAATCCAGCCGAGGATCGCGTTGACCATCGTCACAAGGGCGGTGAAGGCGATCAGCATCGCGCCCACGTTGGCGGCCAGTTTGAGCCCCTCCGTCGTCCCGAGGCAGATTGCGTCGACCGCGTTGCACCCCAGCTTCTCCTTGGAGATGGCCAGCTTTTGTTCCACCGGCTGCGTCTGCGGCACGAGCATCTTCGCGATCATCAGGCCGGCGGGGGCATTGATGACGGAGGCGGTGATGAGGTGGGTGGCAAACAGCATCTGTTGCTTCGGATCGTCACCGCCGAGGAAGGCGATGTAGGCCATCATCACGGCCCCCGCGATCGTTGCCATCCCCCCGACCATAATGGTGAGCATCTCGGAGCGGGTCATCCCGGCGAGGTAGGGCTTAACCAAAAACGGGGCCTCGGTCTGACCCAGGAAGATATTGGCCGAGGCGCTGAGGGTCTCAGCCCCCGAGAGACGCAGCGTCTTGGACATCACCCAGGCGAAGCCGTAGACCACCCGTTGCAGGATCCCGAGGTAGTAGAGTAGCGAGGAGAGGGCGGAAAAGAAGATGATCGACGGTAGGATCATCACCGCGAAGACGACCCCGTGGCGTGATTTGTCGGCGAGGGAGCCAAAGAGCAGCGAAACGCCGGCGTTAGTGAACGCGAGTAGGTCGATGAAGCGCCCGCCAATCCATTCGATCGCGGCGCGCGCGGGGCTGAAGTATAGCACTAAGGCGGCGAAGGTGAACTGCAGCACAATCGCCATCCCGACGGTGCGCCAGCTGATCGCCCGCCGGTTCTCGCTGAGCAGATAGATGACGAGCAGCAGAACGGACATGCCGAACAGGCCGCGGAGGAGGTTGAGGAGGACGTCCATAGGCGCGAAGGTGCGGGGTTGCGGGGAGCTTGCGCTGGGTGGACGCGCCGGCGAGAACTTCCTGCGATGAACGTGCAGGAACGGCTGGAACGCCACCTATCCCGTAAACCCGTCGTCTCCCCCGCGCTCTTTGTCGCGCCCAATGCGACCGTCATCGGCGATGTGGAACTCGGCGCCCGCGCCAGCGTTTTCTACGGGGCGGTGCTACGGGGGGATATCGCCCGCATCCGCGTTGGCGCCTGCACCAACCTGCAGGACAACGTGGTGGTGCATTTGGCGGACGACCGTGATGCCCTGATCGGCAATTGGTGCACGGTCGGGCACAGCGCGATCGTCCACGCCTGCACGGTAGAGGACGAGTGCCTCGTCGGGATGGGCTCCACGCTGCTGGATGGGGCCGTGATCGGCGCGCGCAGCATCGTGGGCGCGAATTCGCTGGTGCCCCAACGTTTCACCTGCCCGCCCGGCTCGCTGGTGATCGGCGCTCCGGCGCGCGTGGTTCGAACGCTCAGCGTCGAGGAGCAGGAGGCCCTCCGCGGCTGGGCAGAAAAGTATCTCGTCGTCGCGGCCGCCCACGCCGCGCGGTTTACTGGCCGGACGCCGGGTTTGCCGGCAGGTCTAGGGTGAGGAAGGTGAGGCCGGGTGTGACCGCTCCCGGATTCTCGAGGAGGCGCCAAGGAAGGTGGTTCCAAGGCGGAAAGAGGACGTCGCCCGGGGACTCCGCGGCGACCAGCGTCAAGTGCAGGCGGAGATGCCGCCGGCCCGCGAGCGCAAGGGCCGCGGCGTAGGGTCCGCTGCCCCCACAGACAAACGTTTCCCCCGGCAGCTTGTCGGCCAACGCGAGGGCTTGGGAAAAGTCCGCGGCCCGCGGCGCCGGGGCGCGCAGGGGTAGGTCGGAGCCCGAAAGCACGATGGGGCGTCGCCCGTGCCGCTCGACGGACCGCCACGCTTCGTGCGTGCGGCGGCCAAGCACGCACACCGCTCCAGCCGTGAGTCCATCGAGGCGGGCAAGATCCTCGGGATAATGCCAAGGCAGGCCGCCAGCCCGGCCAAGGACGCGCGCGGGGGTGATGGCGGCCACGAGGTGGAGGATCCGGTGCATCTGGAC
>CAIOTK010000459.1 GCA_903861185.1 uncultured Opitutia bacterium
AGTCTGACAGAGTTGAGGAACGCAGCATGGCTTGGCGGGCCTCCGGGGTCCTGTCCCGACCCGGGAAGGCGGAGCTGCGTTGAAAGTGGTCGGCGGGGCCCGGCCCGGCTGGGCGCGGTGCACCCCCAGCCTTCCCCCCCCCGCGTGGGCGAGGCTGCAGCTGCAGCAAATGGAGCGAACGTCCCGACCCGGGGACGTGCACTCTCAGGGCGGCGTGGCGACGGCAGACTCGGTATGATGGTCGGCGAGGCCCAGGGCGGACCCGGCGCGGTTCTGCGATGTCGAGGCCGAGGCCGACAGTGGGCGTCGTAGACTACCGAAAAACTCCGGTGGTCAGGCGGCGCCGCGCCCGCCCGGAGAACGGTCGACGAGTCCAGGCCGGCAGCGTGCAGACGGCTGGCGTAGGGGGAGCGGTTCTGGCGGTCGTGCGCGTCGCGCCCCGCCCGGAGCCTGAGAGTGCGTCGGCGAGTCCGGGCCGCTGGCGGCGGCGAGTCGTCGGCCGGCGCGAGGAAGCGTCCTGGCTGCGCGGGCCCGGCCGCAGCGACGGCCCGGGCCCGATGGCGATAGGCAGCGCTCGGTGATGCTCGCGGCGGCGACGCGGTGCACGTTCGGCGAGGGTACGCGCTTCTGGCGGTCGGGCGTGCTGCGCCCGCCCGGAGAGCGATCGACGAGTCCAGGCCGGCAGCGTGCCGACGGCTGGCGTAGGGGGAGCGGTTCCGGCGGTCAGGCGCGCCGCGGCCCGCCCGGCGAGTGCTGCGGCGAGTATACAGGGCGGGCCCGAAGAGGTCGAGGCCAAGGCCGACAGTGGGCGTCGTAAACTGGCGAAGAGGTCGAGGCCAAGGCCGACAGTGGGCGTCGTAAACTTCCGAAAAACTCCGGTGGTCAGGTGGCGCCGCGCCCGCCCGGAGAACGGTCGACGAGTCCAGGTCGGCAGCGTGCCGACGGCTGGCGGAGGGGGAGCGGTTCCGGCGGTCGGGCGCGCCGCGCTCCGCCCGGCGAGTGCGTCGGCGAGTCCGGGCCGCTGGCGGCAGCGAGTCGTCGGCCGGCGTGGGGAGGCGTCCTGGCTGCGCGGGCCCGGCCGCAGCGGCGGCCCGGGCCTGATGGCGATAGGCAGTGCTCATGGGCGGCGTCTTGGTGCACGTTCGGCGAGGATACGCGCTTCTGGAGGTCTGGCGCGCTGCACCCGCCCGGGGAGCGATCGACGGGTCCAGGCCGGCAGCGTGCCGACGGCTGTCGTAGGGGAGCGGTTCCGGTGGTCGAGCGCGCTGCTCCCCGCCCGGCGAGTGCGGCGGCGAGTATACAGGGCGGGCCCAAAGGCCAAGGCCGAAAGTGGGCGTCGTGAACTCCGAATCCGCAGCGAGCAGGTCGGCGGACGAAGAGGACGGTTCTGGCTCCCCTGGCCACGAGCGGCTTTGAGCGAAGATACAACGAGTACGCCACGGAGCGAAAGCCTCAGGCTCTTGGGATTCTGGGCGACAGTGGGTATCGCAAGGTCCGAATCTGCTTCGAGCAAATCCTGGCAGCGCCGGGCTCCACGAGGTCGAGGCCGAGGCCGACAATGGGCGTTGTAAACTCCGAAACTGCAGCGAGCAGGTTGGCGGCCGAAGAGAACGGGTCTGACTTCCATGGCCACAGATGGCGTTGGGCGACGATGCACGAGAGCGCAACAAAGTGAAAGCCTCAGGCTCTTGGAAACCTCTGAGCGGCAGTGGGCATCACAGGATCTGAATCTGCAACGAGCAAATCTGCTAGCGAAGAAGCCAGGGTTGGGAACCCTTGGCCTTCTTGAAGGACGCTCCGAAAGAATCGTCTCGGGATTTGGCGAAGAAGCGGTCTCACTTAGTCAAAACAAGGCAAAGATCCAAGGATCGATGCACAGGTAATGGTCAGTGAGATGCTATTGGTGTCGACGAAGTAGAATTTCTTGCTTGCGAAAATTCGGCGAAATATCAAGCGATATATTTGGCGGAGAAAAATCCAGGGGATTCAGCGAGGAGGAACGCAAGCAAAGTGGCCGTGCAC
>CAIOTK010000460.1 GCA_903861185.1 uncultured Opitutia bacterium
ACGTGGGCGACGAGTACCTGATGACGGACGTGGCGGGCCTGCGCGGGCTGGGCGATCACCTCCGCACGGCGGACCCCGCGTGGTACCGGCGGCATCGCGCGGCTCTGCGACGGATCCTCCAAACCGTGCAGGGGCGGGACCTCGACGGCGACGGCCTCATCGAAAGCCCCTGGCGGACGGGCGTGAGCGGCACCGGCCAGTGGAGCACCAGCTGGTTCGACGTGGTGTCCTTCGGTTGGAAGGACGCCTTCGCCAACGCGATCCTGCACGGGGCGCTGCGGGCCCTGGCGGCGGCGTTGCCCCGGTTCGGCGAGGAGGCGACCGCGCGCCGGTTGACGCGGTGGGCGGACCGGCTGCGGGCGGCCTACCATCCGGCCTTCTGGAACCCGGCGACCGGCTGGTACGCGGGCTGGCGGTGCCGGGAGGGGCGGCTGCACGACCACGCGTTCCTCGCGGTAAACGGCGCGGCGGTGGCCCTCGGCCTGACCACCCCAGAAACCGGGCGGGAAGTGTTGGGGCGCCTGCTGACGGAAGCGGCGCGCGTGGGGATGCCCGATCCGGCGCTCGGCCTGCCGGGCAACCTATGGCCGATCCCGGACGCGGACCTCGCGGACATCCTGCAGGGTTACCCGATGGGTTATTACCAAAACGGGGGTCGCACTCACGCGCAGACCCGGCACCTCCTGATGGGCCTGTACCGGGCCGGCCTGAAGCGCGAGTCGGACCAGCTTCTCGAACAACTGTGCGCGGGCTTTGCGGAGGCGCGGGTGTTCGGGGGGAATCAGAGCGGCGTCGACTGGCGCTATTGGGACGACCGGCCCTGCGGGTACGAGGGCCTGCTGACGGACCAATTCGGCCTGCTGGAGGCGATCTTTGCCCGCTGGGGCCGCCGGGGAAAGGCCGGGCGATGAACCTCGTCCTTTTTACGCCGAACGAGCCGGGACAGCCCCTGCCGCGGACGGACCGCCGCGTGGCGCACGTGCTGGGCGTCCTGCGGCGCGGGCTCGGGGAACCGTTCGCGGCCGGCTTGCTCGGGGGGCCGCCGGGCCGGGCGTGGCTGAGCGCGCTGGACGCGGCGACGGCGACCTTTGGGTTCACGCCGGAGGCCGAACCGCCGCCGGCGCCGGCGGGCGTGCTGGTCGTGGGCCTCCCGCGGCCGCAGACCGCGCGGGATGTGCTGCGGGACGCGACGACCCTCGGGGTCGCGGCGCTGCACTTTGTCCTGACCGAGAAGGGGGATCCAAGCTACGCGCAGAGCACGCTGTGGAGTTCCGGCGAATGGCAGCGGCACGTGGGCCTCGGGCTGGAGCAGGCGGTCGCCACGCGGCCGCCGGAGGTGACTTGGGGGCGGCCTTTGGCGGAGGTGCTGGCGGCACTGCCGGCGGAGGGCGCCCGCGTGGCCCTCGACAATTACGAGGCGGAGGGGCCGCTCGGGCCGCGGGCGGCGCCGTGGGTGCTGGCAGTGGGCGGCGAACGGGGCTGGGGCCCGGCGGACCGGGCGGCGCTCCGGGCACACGGGTTCCGCTTACGGCACCTCGGGCCGCGGGTCCTGCGGACCGAGACCGCCTGCGTGGCCGGGATCAGCGTGCTGGGGGCGGCGGAAGGGGCGTAAGTTCGGGTCGCCTCACACTTTCGCGCTGTTGTCGCACTTGAAGTGAACCTGGGCTCTCCTCAGGTCGTTCGACGGGGCTCAGACCTTCGCACTATTATCACACTTAAAGTGGACTTGAGCTCTCCTCAGCCCGTGGGCGCGGAGGGCGGCGGTTTGGGCGGGGTCGCGGGTCGCGAGGGGGCCGCGCGCGGCGCTGCTCGGGGCCGCTTCAGCCGCGGCCGCCAGGGCCGCCACACACAGGGCAAGCTCC
>CAIOTK010000461.1 GCA_903861185.1 uncultured Opitutia bacterium
GCTCCGCCGTCCCGTGCTTCGTGCCTCCTTCGCCAAGGCTTCGGAGGGCGTAGCCCGCCGGACCGGGGCAAAATGCCCCGGCTACATCGAGCCACAGACACGAGCCCCAACCCACCCCCGCGGCGTCTCTAGACGCCACGCACGGCTCCGCCTTAGCCGTCAACCCTTTGCGCTTTTTGCGGCCATCCTCCTACGCCCCGACCAATTCCTCGGCCCCAAGACGCAACGAAGCCCGGCGGAATCAAATCCGACCGGGCTTCGCTGACGCAGGCTTCACGCTTTCTCGCGGCGGGGCTGCCTGGGCCCCTGCTCTCTCGGCACCGGGGCCGTCAGCCTGCCATCGTGCGGACGCTCAGCACCTCGTCGTCGCGCAACGGCTCCAGGGCGTCCACCGGCAACGCCACCACCGCCAAGGTCTGCCCTTTCGCGCCCAGCACCTCAGCCGAGTACCCCGCCTTTCCCTCCGGCGAAAAGTGATGCTCCACCAGCCGCACCAGATCACCGCGCCGGAGTCGGAACTGCGGCACGTCGCGCGCCAACGCCACCTCACTGTAGAGCGGAAAGATCATTTTTTGGACAACCCCGATGGAATAAGGGTGATGAACTTGGTGACCCCTGACAAGTGCTCCGACATCCAGATCGTTTTGACGCCCAACTTGACTCCCGCAGGACCGGTTAGAGTCCCCACCACCTCGTAGTACCGGCCAAACTCGTTTTCCTCGACCAGCTCCGCCCCGGACTCGCTTGACAGCCGCATCAGGTCGTTGATCAGCCGATCCGGATGCAGCGCGGAATAGCCGGCTCGCTCCAAAAAGGCGGACTTATCGCCCCGGTCCTGCCGCACCAGCAGGTAATCGGTCACCTTCGAGCGGGCGATGACCGCATCGGCAGGTAACTTCATCGGGCCCATCGGAGGAGGAAAACGCGCGCCATCTCGGGGTTGACGCTTCACCTCCCACCATCGGCGGCCAAGCCAGCGGAGACCCCGAAATCCGGCATCCCGGGCCGTATTTTCGCTCCAGCTGCAGCCCTCCAAGCCGATGGCCACAAAAGGCGCAAGGGGCGCAAACCGCGGACCGGGCTGATAATGGCGTCTATAGACGCCGCGGACCCCACCCGGCGAGCGATCTAAGGCAAGGGCTCCAATCCCCATACCGCGCAGCCATCGGTCTGGTGTAGCTGGGGCGCGCCTGCCCGCCGTCTTGTCCGCCGTAGGCTTGGCGGAGGCGGAAGGCTCAGCGAAGGTGGGTCGCCCCGGCCAGCGCAGACTGCCACCAATCTACATTCTTACCCTCGCACCTGCCCTCCCAAACGAGAACCGCTCCGCCGTACCGTCGCTTCGGCCCTCCTTCGCCAAGGCTTCCACCTCCGCCAAGGCTACGGCGGACGAGACAGAGGGCGCAGCCCGTCCTCAACCCCTTTGCGCCTCGCGTGAGCCAAGACTTGCCTGCGGCCTCAGCTTCCCCCGGAACGACTCCGACAATCCCTCACGCTCGCGCTGCCCGATTGACCTCGGACCTATAAACACCGAAACTCCGCTGATGTTCGCGCTCCGCCAGCTGCTCGCCAAATGGCAAAGCCAGCGGGAGGCCTTGGCCTTCGCCCAAGCCTTCCACGCGGAGTCACGCGCCCGCCTCGAGCACCTCGCGGCCCAGGGTCAAGCGCCGCAAGCCCTGCGGGAAAACATCGCCCTTCTCGGGATCGACCCCACCAAACCCGAGCGCCCAAGGCTCGCCTCTTTCGGTGGCGTCCGGCCTTGAACCCGGATCCGACCTACCCGCACGACTACCGGATCATCGCCGCCGGCGACCTCCGGCCGACGATCGTCGGGGGCCAAGCCGTCAATCTCTGGGCCATCACCTTCCTCGAAGAGGACGCCACTGACCTCACGACCAAGTACGCCAGCGGTGATCTCGATGTACTCAGCGCTCCGCGGATCCTAGAGTTCCTTCAGCAACTGGGGCCGAACTGGCGCGTCGACAAGATTCCATTCTGGAGCTTCGGGGATGGGCGCGAGGCCATCGCGCGGGGCTTCGCGACCGACCAGCGGAAACTTCTGGTCGAGGTCCTCAAACACGTCCACGGACTGGAGGCTCAGGATCTCAAGGGGGTAGAGGATATCGATTACGCGGGAGTCACCTTCCGGGTGCTAGATCCCGTCAGCCTCCTGAAGTCCAAGGCCGCCAACGTCCGTGATCTGGATCAGATCGGGCCGCCCCCGCGCCACGACCGCGCACACCTCGAGCTGATCGCCCGCTGCCTGCCTCTTTACCTGCGTCGTCTGCACGCGGGCGCCTTGGCCAATCCCACCGTCCAGGGCGCAGCGGCCCGCGTCTTTTCGCGCGCTTTCGAGACCCTGCTCCACCGGCCGACGGCCCGCACGCTGCACGAGGTCGGCATCCCGCGCGTCAACCTGATGCCGGTCGAGTTCCAGCAATCATCCATCGAGAAAATCCGTACCGCCTACGCGTGGCACTGGCCACGCCTCCAATCCACCTGAAGGCAGGTAAAACGGGCGCCTTAGACCTCCGGACGATGGCCACAAAAGGCGCAAGGGGTGCAAGCCGCGGACCGGGCTGATAACGGCGTCCATAGACGCCGCGGACCCCACCCGGCGAGCGGTGCAAGGCAAGGGCTCCGAACCCCATACCGCGCCGCCCTCGGTCTGGTGTAGCCGGGGAATCCTTCCCCGGTCAGCGCAAACGAAAAGCAATCCGCCTCTTCCCACATCCCCGCAGCCTGCCGGACCGGGGCAAAATGCCCCGGCTACATCGAGCCACAGACACGAGCCCCAACCCACCCCCGCGGCGTCTATAGACGCCACGCACGGCTCCGCCTTAGCCCTCAACCCCTTTGCGCCTTTTGCGGATGAACGAAGGGGTCTGTCTGTTGCGGGTTGCGCCGAGGGATGCCGCGCGGCGAAAGACTGGGACTTTGAGCGCGCAACGTGCAACAGGCTGACCCCTTCCGGTTCGCCCCGCGATGCGGACGATCGCCCCGTGGCATCAAGGCTTGCGCAGCGCCTAATCTTGTAAGAAATAATTGGTTGTTTTTCTTACACTTACTTTGTGCTTAAA
>CAIOTK010000462.1 GCA_903861185.1 uncultured Opitutia bacterium
ACGCCCTGGGCGCGCAGGTAATCGCGGGAAATCGTGTCACGGCAGAAGAAGAAGGCGGCCTCATCGATGATGAAGCGGAGGTCCGCGGAGAGGTGGTTGGGCGGCAGCCGGAGGGCGCGCTCCCGCAGGTTGGCGAGGGTACCGCCCTCGGGATCCCGGCCGGCGCCGAAGCCGGAGACGGGATCGGTGCTGACCCCGATGACGCCGACGGGCTTGCCGGTGGCCTTGCGGAAGGCGACGGCGTGGGCGCTCGCCGGGAAACCGGAACCGGAGCCGCTCAGGTACAGGTCGGTCTCGGCCCAGGCGCGGGCGAGTTCGGGGGAGCGGGGTCGGTTATCCGGGCCGAGGGAGCCTTCGACGATCTTGAGCTGCGGGTAACCGCGAGTGAGCAGGTCGCGGGAGCCGTGGCCGAGGCTGCCGGGCCAGAGGGTGATCTCGACCTCCGGAAAGTGCTTATAGAGGAGGGAGAGGGCGCCGGGCGTATGGCCGATGTCGCCGATGTTGACGCTCTGCCAGGAGGAGCGGAGCAGAATGCGCGGGGGCCGGGCGGGGGCGGCGGCGCGGAGGAGCCGGGGCGCCACGGCGGGCACGGCGAGGGCGGCGGCGGAACGGAGGAGGAAGCGGCGGCGGTTCATGGGGAGAATGGGCGGGGCTGAAGCGTGGGGGGACAAGCGCGGAAGCGGCGGGGCGGAACTGGGGGAGCGGCAGCGCAGCGGGGAACTCAGGCGCGGGCCATCGCACGATCGAGCCAGTCCCCGACTTCCGCCACGTACACGGCCCGGCTGTCCTCGTGCACCCCGTTGAACACGATGCGGCGGCCGCCGGCGACCCAGACGGGATGCTGGTCGATGCGGAACTCGGTGCTCAACGCGGCGCTATCGCTGCGCCGGGCGGGCACCCAGGCGAGCGCGGTTTCCGACCCGTCGCGCAGGTCAATCAGGCGCAGCGGCACGCGCCCATCCGGCCGCGCGAGGGGCTCGTGCGTGTAGGCGTCGGTGATGAGGAAAGGCAGCGTGGGGTGCATCGACGGGTGGCCGGAACCAACCGGATGGATCGAGCGCAGGCCCGTCCCATCGTGCCGCACCCGCACCAGATCGAGGGCGCGGGTGCCCTCGCGGACGTTGAGGTTGAGGGTCAGGTCCTCGCCGTCCGGGGTCCACATCGGGTGGTGGCCGCCACGAGCGTACTGGGCGGGGGAAACCGCGACCCGGATGTCGGATCCATCGCCGCGGAGCGTCAGCAGCGTGAGCCGCCGGGGACCGCCCTTCGGCTCCGTGGGGTCGTGCCAGCGGAGAAACGTCATCAGGCGGGTGCCCTGCGGGTTCCAGCGCACCTGGAAACAGTAGAACTCGCACCGCTCGGCGTGGGGAATCTCGAGCCGGGGGACCGCGTTCCGCCAGAGGTCCCGGATCGAGGCGATCATCCGCGTCCGACCCGAGGCGAGCTCCGTGAGAAAGATCCCGTCATCGTCCACCGGGCCGCGGTTCCGCCGCGTGCGCTCCTCGGGCAGGACCACGCCGTAGCCCACCTGGATCAGGCGCGAGGCCACCAGATTGTAAGAGGTCAGGAGCGCGCCGTCCGGGGAGACAGTGAAGACCGTGCCGTCGAGGCGCTGCCGCGCTCCGGAACCGGGATCCAGGCGGACGGCGAACGGCGTCCACGTCTTCGGGTCGACCTCGTTGAAGAACAGGTCCGCGTCCGTGCGCCCCCACTGGACGTTCGCCCCCATCTGCATCTCCCAACCGCGGGAGGTGGCGACGGTACGCTCGCCGCCGCGCTCCAGATCCACCAGCACGACCTCGCCCTCCTCCCCGGGACGCGGGGAACGGGTCTCCTGCGGCAACCGGAACAGGGCGGCGTACCGGCCCGAGGGGCTGAGCGGGGAGGTGTCGAAGAACCGATGGATGACGCGGCCCGCGGCGATGCGGTGGACCGGCACGCGGGACTCGACCTCGGTCGCCAGGGGAAAACGCGTCAGCGCGGGCGGCCGCGCAGCGGCCCGCCCGAGGACGGACGCACCGGCGCAGGCGGCCGCGCCCCGTAACCACTCGCGGCGCCTCACCGGGAGGCCTCCCCGCGATCCCGGCCCGCGCGGAGGCGGGGGTCAGTAAGTGGCCTTGAAACCCACATACCAGGTGGCGCCGTAGTTGATGCGGCCCTGCACGCTGCGGTCGGCGGGGGTCGAAGGCCCGAGGACCACGGTGTCCTCGTTGGCCGCGTTCACATTGCGTCCGGTGACGTAGACCGCGTAGCGGCGGGTGAGCCGGTACTCGGCGGCGACGTCCGCGATCGCCCGCGCCTGGAGGTAGGTCACGGTGCCCGGCTCGGCGCCCGCGAGGGTGACCCGGCCCTGTTCGATCCGGCCGCGGTGGTTCACCGCGACGCGCAGAGAGAGCCGCTCCCGGCTGTAGCTCACGCCCCAGTTGTAGGTGCGGCGCACGAAGCCGGTGAAGCTCGCCTGCTGCGTCCCCTCCGCGCGCTGCAGCGTGAGGTTGCCGAACACCGTCAGCCCGCGGGCCCACGGCGGGAGGAAGGCGAGGTTCTGGCGGTAATCGAGCTCCAGACCCGAGACCCGGGCGGTGCCCACGTTGCGCGTCGTGCTGACAAAGTAGCCGAGCGCCTCGCCGTAGACCCGCGGATCCACGCCGTAGGGGGCGAGGATCTCGTCGGAAGCCGGCAGCAGGGAGGTGCCCCAGAAGTCGCGCACATCGCGGCGGTAACCGCGCACGGACGCGACGCCGGTGCCGGGCTCGCGGAAATAGTACTCCAGCGAGACCCCGTAGCTGTCGGCGTACCACGGTTTGAGGGAGGGATTGGTCGCCGTGATGGTGCGGCTCGTGGACTCCGTGTCGGGGAGGTTCATCGACGGCAGGATGTTGCCGAAGTCCGGCCGGTTGAACGCGCGGCCGTACGAGACCCGGGCCAGCAGGTCGGGCCGCAGCTGCAGGGTGGCGTTGAACGACGGGAAGAAGTCGTCGTACGACTTCGTGGCGCGGGCGCCGCGCTCCAGGTAGGCGAGGCGGCTGCCCGCGAGACCGGAAAGCGGGGCGCTGACCACCGGGCGGCCGGCGGAGTCGCGGACAATCTGGCCCGCGGCGTTCCGCTGGTAGATCCGGGTGGGGTCAATCAGCGGACCCGTGCCGTCGTCGTCGGTCCGCTCGTAACGCACGCCCCCGGTGAGCTGCAGCCGTCCGTCGAGCAGCGCCGTGTCGAGCCGCAGGTAAGGGGCGAGGATCGTCTCCGTGATCACCTGGGAGGACGTCACGGCGGCGCGGAAGGCGGAGACGGCCTCGGCCTCGGTGTTCGTGAAGTACTCCGGGTTCCGGCGGTAGGTGTCCCCGATCTGGTCGAGGTCGAACCATTCCATCCGCGGCCCGAAGATCAGGTCGCGCTGGGAGTAGCTCGGGTCGAACCACTGCGCGGCGCTGTCGTCCGCGGACCGGGCGACCCGGTCGGCGCCCACGAACCCGTAGCTGTAGCTGGGCCGGCGGAGGTCGCGGTGCTCGGAGCGCAGGTCCACGCCCGCCTTGGCGGTGACGGGCAGCCCCAGCTGGAAGTCGCGCCGCGCGTGCGCGTTGAGGGTGCGGACGATGGCCGCGCTGGTGAAGTTGTTGCCGGAGACGGACTCGAGCCGGTAATTGGCGAGCTGGTACGGGTCGACCGGGCGGCCGGCCGTGTCGCGCACCGACACCCCCGTGGGATGGTCGACCGTGAGGCCCTCGAAACGCACCGTCACATTGCGGAGGAAGGCGTTGTTCCCGAGGAAATAGCCCTCGTTCGAGTAATTGTTCGAGGCGGCGGAATAGGCGCCCCCCACCTGCCAGCGCCAGACCGGGCCGTCGTGCTTGTAGCGGAAGCTGGGCGCCCACGACGTGTTGTTCTTCTCGCGGGCGTCGGTCAGGATCTGCACGAAGCCGGCGCCGGGCGCGCCCTGGGTGAAACCGGGGCCGAAGGACTCGACGCGGCCGGGTTCGAAGCTGAGCTGGCGGACCCAGAACTCGGCGCTGAAGTAGGCGTACTGGAACCCGACCGTGAGCACGCCGCCCGGGCGGACGCGCCAGTCGGCGGAGAGGCTCAGGGTGTTCCGCGCGGTGAGCTTGGGCCGTTCCTGCAGGCGGTAGCGGCCGAGGTAGGGCTGGTCCGGGGTGGTGGCGGGGAAGCTCGCCGACTGCGCGATGCCGGTCGGCACCCAGTTCTGCACGATCCCGGGGCCGTTGTTGTAGGTGCGCGAGGCCAAGCCGGAGGCGGTGAAGCCGAAGTCGCGGCTGAGGGGGACGACCGCGCTGAGCTCGAGGTTCGGCAGGAAGATGTACTCCTTGTGCTGGAAAGGGCCCGGCTCCTGGCGGAGGCTGAAGTCGTCGCCGCGGAACGAGAGGTGCGACTTGATCATATAGGAGGGCCGCGACCGCTCGAAGCTGCTGCGGCTGATCAGGTTCACCGAGCCGCCGATCGCGTTGGCCGGGGCATCCGGGGTCGGCGACCGCGAGACCTCGACGCGGGCCAGACTGCTCACCGCGATGTTCTCGAACTCCACCTGCCGGTTCGCGTTGGAACCGGTGGCGCTGGCGATGCCGTTACCGTCCAGGGTGACGGGGGTCCCGCCGGGCGGCACGCCCCCGATGGACAGGGTGAGCCCGTCGCTGCCGCTGCGGTTGAGGGTGACGCCCGGGAGGTACTTGGCGAACTCGCCCACGTTGCCGTCGGCGATGTCCGCGAAGGAATCGGTCGAGACCACATTCTTGATCGCCGGCGCGAAGCGCTGCTCGTTCACGGCGACATCGGAAGCCGCCATATCGCGCTTGGCTGCCACGGTGAACGCGTCCAGGAGCACCGCGTCGCCGCCCTGGCTCCCGCGCAGCCGGACCTCGGTCTCCACCCGTCGGCCCGCCTCGACGCGGACCATCAGGGTCTCCACGGCAAATCCGGTGTAGGCCACCCGCAGCGTCGCCGGCCCCGCCGGCACGGCCGCGAACGCAAAGGCGCCGAACTCGTCCGAGAGGGCCTCGAGCCGCGTGCCCTCCACGCTGACCCGCGCGTTGTTGAGGTAGACCCCGGTCGCGACATTAAGGACCCGCCCGGCGATCGCCCCGGTTGACGGGGGGGGGCCGTCGGCCGCCGGGACGGCGGGCACGGGGGCGAGCGCCAGGGCGAACCAGGCGCCGAGGGCGGCGAGGGAATTGCGGGGTTTCATCGGGAGGGAGGCTGGGGGACCCGGGGGGACCGGTCGGTCGACGCGCCGCACCGTGAGCGTGCCGGAGGCTCCGGCCTCCGCGACGGCCAGTTCGGTGCCGGCGAGCAGCCTTTCAAGGGCCTCCCGCGGCGGAAACTCACCCCGGAGCGCCGGGGTGCGCACGGCCCGTACCGTCTCAGCGAAGAACACGATCTCGAATCCGCCCTGCCGCGCCGCCAACCGGAGCGTTTCCGCGGCCTCCCCGGGCGGGAGGTCGAAGGGACGGGGCTTCGCCGTGGCCGCGCCCGCGCTGGCCACGAGGAGCAGCGCGACCAGGGCACACCAGAAGGGACGCGAACAAAGTTGGGGGCGAGGCAAGGAAGCAACGCTCCCGAGACGTCCCGGCCCCCGGCTTTCACTAAGGAAAACTGCGCGGCGGCGGCTCACGGCGCGGCGACGGCCCTCACTCGCGACGCCGCACCACGATCTCGTCGCTCCCGCGGCGCTCCACCACCACCCCGGGCGCCGCCGCCAGGAAACGCGCCAGACCCTCGGTGTTGTCGGAACGGATCGAGGCCACCACGGGCAGCGCGGCCAATTCCGGGTCGGCCAGCGTGAACCGCACGGGGTTGCGGCGGTTGAACTCCGCCACCACCAGGCCCAGCGGGGCCGCCGCGAAGTCGAGGATCCGGGGCTGCCAGTCCAGCGCGCGCGCGATGGCCCCGGCGCCCACCGGCACAATTTCCGGGGCGGCACCCGGGGCGGCACTCACGGTCGCCCGGTGACCCGCGTCCACCAGGGCCTCACCCCGCGCGGGCCCGGCAGGGACGGCAGGTGGGACGACCGCGACTCGGCCCTCCGCCACCAGCACCTCGACCCCCGCGGGCGCTAGGCGGACGCTGAAGGCGGTCCCCACGGCCCGCACATCCACGCCCCCGGCGCGGACGATGAAGGGCCGGCGGGGATCCTTTTCGACCGCAAAGAACGCCTCGCCCCGCTCGAGCACCGCCCGGCGCTCGGTGGCGGAGAAAACGGCCGTCACCAGCGCGCCGCGATTGAGTTCCACGACCGAGCCGTCCTCGAGCAGCCGGCGCCGCGGCTCGTCCGCGGCGTGGGTGGCCGGCGCCTGCGGCCGGGCCCAGAACAGCGTGACGGCGCTGACGACCACCGCCGCCGCCAGGACCGTCCAGGGGACCCAAGGTGCCCGCCGGCGCGGGGGCGCCAGGAGGTCGGGATTCGGCTCCCCGCTGTGCTCGGGCCGCCAATCGACCAGCGCGGTGAAGTCGGCGACCGTGCGCCGGTGCAGGGCGAACCATTCGCCGTGCCGCGGATCGGCGGCCAGCCATTGCAGGAAAGCGTCCTGCTCCGCGGGGGTCAGGCCCCGGTCGCGCCGGACCAGCCACTCCGCCGCCGCGCGGGAACGGCGCCGCGCGGCCGCGGAATCCGGCTCCGGCCGCTTCACCGGTCACCTCCGGGACGCGCCATCCGCCGCAGGACGTGCTCCGTGCACTTGCGCGTCCCGATCGCCAGCTGCGCCGCGACCGTGCGGTCGGAAATCCCCAGCCGCGCGCCGATTTCCCGCTGCGTCAGGCCGTACGCGAGGCGGAGGGTCATCACCTGCCGGCACCGGTCGGGAAGGGACTGGACGGCCGCGGTCAGGAGCGCGATCTCCTGCCCGCGGGCGACGCTATCGGGAATGCTGTCACGGTCATCCAAGACGTCCGACAGGTCCGTCTCCACTAAGGAATCCGTGCGCGAAACGGCGTGCCGGCGGAGCTGGTCGATCGCGAGGTTGCGGGCGGAGGCGAAAAGGAAGGCCTTGGGGGACTGCAGGCCGCCATCCGCCCGCGCGCGGAGCACCCGCAGGAAGGCCTCCTGAATCACGTCGTCGATGGCCAGGCGCGGGCCGAAACCGCGGGCCAGCCACGCGCGGAGCCCGGCCTCGTGGGGCAGGACTTGCGCGGCGAACCAGCGTTCCGTCTCAGGATCGGCGGGGCACATTGATCGTCGGGCTAAACCCGTCGCGGGCGATGGCAAGTCCCGTTTCCCGCGGTCGGGCTCAGGCGAGGAGGCGGCGCACGACGTGGCCGTGGACGTCCGTCAACCGGAAGTCGCGGCCACTGTGGCGGTAAGTCAGCCGCTCGTGGTCGAGGCCCAGCAGGTGCAGCACGGTCGCCTGCAGGTCGTGGACGTGCACCCGGTCCTGCACCGCGCGGAAGCCGAAGTCGTCCGTGGCCCCGTGCACGTGGCCGCCCCGGACGCCACCGCCGGCCAGCCACATCGTGAAACCGTGGTGGTTGTGGTCCCGCCCGAGCGTCGGGCCGACCCGTTCGCCCTGCGAGAGCTCGACCGTCGGGGTGCGCCCGAACTCCCCACCCCAGATGACCAGGGTGTCCTCCAGCAGGCCGCGCTGCTTCAGGTCCGTGAGGAGGGCGGTGATGCCCTGGCAGCTCTCGCGGGCCAGCCGGCGGTGGGACTCCTCGATCCGGTCGTGGCTGTCCCACGGCTGCAGGGTCCCGTGCCACACCTGGACGTAACGGACGCCCCGCTCGACGAGGCGGCGCGCCAGCAGCATCTGGCGGGCCTGCGGGGTGTCGCCGTACAGCGCCCGGATATGCTCCGGCTCGCGCTGCAGGTCGAAGGCGTCGGTGGCCGCGGTCTGCATCCGGAACGCGGTCTCGAAACTGTGGATGCGCGCCTCGAGGCCCGGGTCCTCGCGACCCGCCAAGTGCCGGCGGTTCAGGGCGGCCGCGAGGTCGAGTTGCGCCCGCTGCGCCGCGCTGCCGCTCTCGGCGGTACGGAGGTGGTCGATGAGCGACGCGGGGTCCCGGTCCTGCGTCTCAAGGTAGGTACCCTGGTAGCTGCCGGGCAAAAACGCGGCCTGCCAGTTGTCGGCGCCCGCGACGGGCAGCCCCTTGGGCACCAGCACGACGAACCCGGGCAGATCGCGGTTCTCGGTGCCCAGCCCGTAGGTGACCCACGCGCCGATGCTCGGCCGCGCCATGATGCTCGCCCCGCAGTTCATCAGCCGCAGGCAGTTCTCGTGCACCGGGGTGTCGGTGTGCAGCGAGCGGATGACGCACAGGTCGTCCGCGTGCTTCTCCGCCAGACCCGCGAAGAGCTCGCTCACCTCCAGCCCGGACTGCCCGTAGCGCTGGAAGGTGAACGGTGAGCCGAGCGCCGTCGCGGTCGGGCGCTCGGTCTCCAGGTGGATCGGCAGGCGCTTCCCGTGGTAGCGGGTCAGCGCCGGCTTCGGGTCGAAGGTGTCCATCTGCGAGGGTCCGCCGTTGGCCAGGATCTGGATCACCCGCCGCGCGCGCGGCCGGAAGTGCGGCGCCCGGGGCGCGAGCGGATCGCCGGGCGCTGGGGCGCCACCCGCCCGGAGCTGGTCCCCGAGGAGCGCGGCGAGGCCGACCAGACCGAAGCCGGCGCCACAGCGGCGGAGCATCTCGCGGCGGGAGCAGGGGGCGGGGAACGCGCGAGGGGGGTTCACGGGGTTCAATCGCAGTAGGAGAACTCGTTGCTAAGCATCAGCGTGTGGGTGTAGCGGACCCACTCCGCGGGACCCGGTGTCGTCCCGAGGAACGCCGCCGCGAGCGCCGCCTCCGCCGGATCCGGATCGCGCCAGAGCACGCGGCGATGGATGGCGCGCGCCCGGGCCGCGGAATCCGGTTCCTCGGCGATCTCGGGCTGGCGGTTCAGCGCCTCCGCCTGCGCCCGGACAAAGGGGCCATTAAGGAAGTAAAGGGCCTGCAGGGGGTGCGTGGTCTCGGGCCGGCGGGCGATCGACGTGTCGGGGTTCGCGACGTCGAAGTTCCGCAGCAGCGCCGGGAGACGGAAGCGGTCGGTGAACCCGTAAAGCGCGCGGCGGACGTGCTCCTCGCCTAGCGGCGCCCCGCGACCGCCCGGCGTCAGGTCGAGCCTCCCCGCCACCCGCAGGAGCCCGTCGCGCAGGGCCTCGAAGTCGATCCGCCGCGGGCTCATCCGCCAGACCAGGCGGTCCCCCGGGTCCACCGCCAGCGCCGCCGCCCGCGGCGCGCTCGCCTGGCGCCACGCCTCCGAGGTCATCAGGTGGCGGTGCAGCGCCTTGAGCGACCAGCCGTGCGCCATCAGGTAGGCGGCCAGATGGTCCAGCAGTTCCGGGTGCGAGGGCGGCTCGCCGGTCACGCCGAAATCGTCCGCCGTGGCGACCAGGCCGGTGCCGAAGTGGTGCTGCCAGACCCGGTTGGCGATCACGCGCGCGGTGAGCGGGTTGCGCGGGCTCGCGAGGGCGCGGGCCAGCCGCAGCCGGCCGTCGTCCAGGAACTCGCCGTCGTCCACCATCGCCAGCACCTGGGGCAGGCGGCGGGGCACCGCCTCGCCCGGCCGGGCGCGGTCCCCGCGGACGAGGATGCGGGCCGCGACGGGCGCGGTGGCGACGACGGCCGGCGCCCGCGTGACGGGGGCTCCGGCCTCGAGGGTGGTGAGATCGGTGCGGATCTTTCCGTCGGCCTCGCCCTCGCGCCGGAGGACTAGCTCGTGCTCGCTGACAAAGCGCCGGAGATCGCGGCGGATCTCCTCGCGGCCGAAGTCGAGCGCGTTGCCCGGGGCGTTGATCATCGCGGCCAGCGCCGAGCCCTCCGGGCACTCGAGGGTGTCCCGGATCGCGCGGCCGAAGGCATCCGCGGCCTCGTGCATCGTCGTGGGCGCCTGGCGCCGGAGCGCGGCCAGCACCTCGGGGTCGTGCTCCGCGGGCCGTTCGGCGGCCGCGGCGAGGACGCGCGCGGCCTGCTCCGCGAAGCCTTCCCGCGGCAGGGCGAGGAGGACGGGCCACAGGGCGAAGAACTTTTCCCCGCGCTCGAGGCTCCGGGCGATAAGCGCCCGCCAGCGCGGGGGGCCGCCGCGGGTGAGCAGGCCCCGCGGGGTGTCGAGCGGGATGAAGCCCTCCACGGTCCGGTGCCCGGGGGATTCCTCCACGAGGTAGCGCAGGTTCTCGGCCGCGAGGTCCCGCAGGCGCCGGCGGGCGCTCGCGGCCGAGGCGTCAACCTGCCGCTCGTGGGCCGCGAGCAGCTCCGCCCGGCGCGCGCGGTACTTGGCCACCTCGGGGGTATCCGGGGCGGCGCCGACCTCGGGCAGGTCAGGCGGCTCCTCCACGCTCCCGAGGATGCCCGCGAGGGAATAATAGTCCGCGGTCGGCAACGCGTCGGTCTTGTGGTCGTGGCAGCGCGCGCAGGCCACCGTCAGTCCGAGGAAGCCGCGGGTGACCGTGTCGATGCGGTCGTCGATGATGAGTTCGGGGGCGTCGAGGTTGCCCTCGAAACGGCGGCCGACCGTGAGCAGGCCGAGGGCGCGCTGGTCCGGCTGTTCCTCCGTCGGCAGGAGATCCGCGGCGACCTGCTCGCGCACGAAGCGGTCGAAGGGGAGATCGCGGTTCAGCGCCTCGACCACCCAGTCCCGGTAGGCGTGGGCGAACGGGAGGTGGCGCTCGCTGTCGGTCGACTTGTCGGTGGTGTCCGCGTAGCGGGCGACATCGAGCCAGTGGCGCGCCCAGCGCTGGCCGTATTCGGGCCGGGCGAGGAGCTCGTCCACCAGCCTAGCCCACGCCTCCGGCGAGGGATCGGCGGCAAGGCGCTGCGCGCGCGCAAAGGTCGGCGGCAGGCCAAGCAGGACGTGGTAGGCGCGGCGCACGAGGGTGCGGGGATCGGCGGGCGGCGCGGGCGTGAGCCCGGCCGCGGTCAGCTTGGGGCGGAGCAGCGCGTCGACGGGGTGCAGACCGGGTTCCCCGGCGGGGAGCGGGGGGGCCGTGACCGGCCGGAAGGCCCAGTGCGCGCGGGCCTGCTCGAGGCTCATCGCGCGGACGCGGACCACCTCCGCTGGGGCCTCGGCGCGGGGGTCCGGCGCGCCGCGGCGGATCCATTCCTCGAGGGCGGCGATCTCCGCCTCGGGCAACCGCTCCTTGGGCGGCATCTGCAGGTCCTCGCTGGCGTGGCGCACGGCGGCGAGGAGGGGGCTCTCCTCCGGCCGGCCCGGCACGATCACGGCGCCGCCGTCGCCCCCGGCGCGCCAACCCGCCGCCGAATCGAGGCGCAGGCCGCCCTTCTGCTTCTGGGCCCCGTGGCACTCCTCGCACCGCCGGATCAGCACCGGGCGGATTTCCCGCTCGAAGAACGCGAGGTCCGCGGCGTCGGGTGCCGCGCCCGGCAGGACCGGCGCGGCGAGCAGGACGAACGCGAGGAGAGGGGCGGGGCGGAACATCGGCGCGGGGGCGGCGGCCGGGGGGTGGAGCGACGCGCTGATTTGGCCGCGCCCCGCGCCGCGAGGCAAGCCCGCACGCCTTGGAAGGACGGCGCCTTCGTTCAAAGACGCCGGACGGCCTCCTCGAGCGCGGCGGAGAAGTCCGGCAGCCGCTCCCGGCGGGCGAACGCCCGTACCCGGCGAATGGCAGCCGGGGAGAGTTTCACCGTCTTGCGCACCTTGCCCGCTGGCTTCCGGCCCGCGCCGGGGCGCGCGCCCCCGTGGGTCACGATCGCGCGGGCCGGATCAAAGTAGTCGAGGACGGCCTCGCCGCGGGCGAAGCGGGCCTCGAGATTACGCCCGGTCGTCCGGGCGGTTTTTTTGGCAGAAGAGTTCGGTTTCATCGGGACGGGCGCGGCGGGCGGAAATCAGCCGGAAGGCGCCGCCCCGGGGGGGCGTAGATCACCGTCCAGCACCTTCCCTCGATCAACCCGATGGCGAGGTGCCGCTCCTCACCCGGACGTCTCGAGGGCAGAGTCACCAGAGGCCCTGCCCAAAGCGCCACCGCATCCGCCAGGCTGAGCCCGTGCTTCGCCCGGTTGCGGAGATCCTTGGCGGGGTCCCAGACAAACTCC
>CAIOTK010000463.1 GCA_903861185.1 uncultured Opitutia bacterium
GTCGCCCCCGAGCAGCCGGATGCCGCCGTCGCGGGTGTCCGTCACGACGTTCCCGCGGATCAGCATCCGGCTGGTGAACCAGTCCGGGTAGATGCCGAACGCGAGCGTGGCCTTGGTGTCCCCGCCCTGGTAGCCGACGCGGTAGATCCGGTTCTCGAGGATGTGCGTCGGCGCGGCGAGCGGGTTCATCGAGGCGAGGTGGATCGCGCCGCCGTCGTTGGTGCGCTGCAAGACGTCGTGGATGTGGTTTCGCTCGAAGATATTCCCGCCCTGCTGGCGGAAGGAGAAGATCCCGTTGCGCGGGAGGTCGTGGAGGTGGTTGTGGCCAACGTAGTTCCCCCGCGCGTGGGCGAGCGCCAGCGGGCGGCTGTCGAGATGGATGCCCGAGCAGTAAGCCCGCACCGCGCCGCCGTGGTGGATATGGTTGCCGAGGATGACGTTCCCGATCGGCGAAAGCCCCTGCACCGCCGGATCGGCGTCGTAGACGTCCTGATCGGAAGTGTACGAGAAGCGCGCGCCGGTGAGGAGCACGCCACCGGCGCCGCCGTGCACGACCTCGTTGCCTTGGATCACGTTGTCCTGACTGTCGAGGTGGAGCCAGACGGCATAGCCGCCGGTTGCCTCAAAGCGGCAGCCGCTGACCTCGACCGCGTGGGCGTGGATGAGGTGCAGCGCGGCATCCTGGTTGGTGCGCACCGCGACGTGGTCGACCGTGTGGTCGGAGCCGAAGAAGCCGAGCCCGCGGAACGCGAGGTGGCGCACGGGACGGCCGGCCTCGCCGCGGACCTCAATGAGCCGATCCAACACGGAAACCTCCACGCGCCGCCCCGCGGGCGATTCGCGGCGGTGCAGCAGCAGCTCGTTGGCCGTGCGGTCGAGGTACCATTCCCCCTCGGCATCGAGCTCGCTGCGGATGCCTTCCACGTGGAACAGGTTGCCCGCGAGGATGCGGCCCTGCGCCTCGCGGCCGGCGAGCTCGATCGTGTCGCCCGTCGGGCTGACGGTCGCGATCCGGACCAACTCGTTGTACCACCCGAGCTCGGCGATGATGTTAACCGAGGCCTCGGGGTCAGCGGCCCAGCCCGGTTTGGCGGTCCCAGGGGCCAAGTCGATCACCGTGCGGCCGCGGCCACCGCGGGCGCGCAGCGAGCCGGTATTTGGATAACGGGCCCACGTGGCGCGGACGCCGTCGACCAACACGGTCCGGCGTGTGCCCTGCGCCGGCGCGGGCGCAGCGTGGATGCCGGGGCTCACCTCTCGCCACGGGCCTGCGACCAATCGAGTGCCGGAGAGAATCGCCCGCTCCCCGGGGTACGAGGCGAAGACGCGCGGCGCGGACTCCGTCCCGGAATCCGCGGGCGTCAGCACGAGCGGCTCCCGTAGCCGGTGCACGCCCCCGCGCAGCAGGACGAGGGCGCCGCCGGAGGGCGGTTGCGCGCGCAGCAGGTCGCGGGCGCGGGCCAGAGTCGCAAGCGGACCGTCGGAGCGGTCGGCGTTCGGGGCCGCAGGCCCGCCGGACCAGCGATCGTTGCCGTCCGGCGCGACGTGGAGGACCCGTGGTTCGGCGGCGACTGCCGCGGCGATGGCGATCAGGAGGCAGGGGAGAAGGGGAAGGCGGGACATCAGGTGACGGCAGCGTTGGCGCGACGGATCCAGGCGAGGCGGGCGGGGGAGAGGAGCCCGTAATTGTAATAGCAGATCCCGGCGGCGCCGAGCTCCCGTGCGCCCTCGGCGCGCTGGCGCAGGTCCCCCTCGGTGGGGGCCTGATCCTCGCTGGTCATCGTTGCGACCATCAGGCGCGCGGCCGGGACCAGCGTCGCGGCCCAGCCGAGATCTTGGAGTACCTCGCGGGCGGAGCCGAAGTGGGCCTGGATGAACAACTGGTCCGCGAACCGTGCCCGGTCGCGGAGGCCGAGCCCCTCGGTCCACGCGCGCGCCGAAGGGCGGGCGAGCAGCCCGGAGTGCAGGTGCAGCGCGACCTGTTCCGCGTGGGCGGCCGCGGCGACGGCCGTGAGCAGGCGCTCGACGCCGGCGGCGCGCGCGCGGGTGGCGGCAAGGAGGTCGGGCCACTCGAGGAGCAGCGAGGCCAGCTCGTCGCGTTCCCACTCCGCGGCGCGCGGCAGGGCGGGGCGGTGGAGCGCGGCGTCGAGGAAGGTGCGGACCTCGCCGCGGAACCGCGCGGGGTCCACGCCCTCGCGGGCGAGGTCGTCGCGGCAGGAAGGACAGAAGCAGAGCGAGAGCAGGTGCTTCCCGGCGGCGCCGGGGCTCACGAACATCAGCTCGTGGTGTTCCCGGTGGACGGCGTCGAGATGGCTGAAGCTGTCGAGCACGAGCCCGTCGGGGCGGAACTGCCGGGCGAGGTCGCGCACGAGGCTCGCGAGGTGCGCCTGCACGCGGGGCTGGGCCGGGCAAAGGGCGAACGCGTGGCGGTCGCCGCAGGCGTTCTCGACCGTGAGCTCCGGGTGCGCGAGGCCGAGGGTGGTGTTGTGGCAGCCGATCACCGAGAGCAGCAGCTCGAGGCCCTGCGCGCGGGCGGCCTGGACCGCGGCTCCGGTCGCGGCGACGCAGCCCGCGTCCGGGTTGAGCGGCGGGAGTAA
>CAIOTK010000464.1 GCA_903861185.1 uncultured Opitutia bacterium
CGATGTAGCCGGGGCCTCCTGCCCGCCGAAGCCTCGGCGAAGGCGGGCCGTCAGAACTTCAGGTGCTTCACCGTGAGGCCGCGGTTGATGAGCTGCTTCAGCGAATCGATGCCGATCCGCAGGTGATCCGTGACGAAATTCTCGTCCACGTGGCGGTCACTCTCCGCAGTCTTAATCCCTTCTGGCTCCATCGGCTGATCCGAGACCAGTAACAGCGCCCCCGTCGCGATCTCATTGAAGAAACCGGTCACGAAGATGGTCGCCGTCTCCATATCGATCCCGAGGGCCCGCACCTTGCGCAGGTACTGCTTGAACTCCTCATCGTGCTCCCAGACGCGCCGGTTGGTGGTGTAAACGGTGCCCGTCCAATAGTCGCGGTTATGGTCGCGGATGGTAGTCGAGATGGCCTTCTGCAGGGCGAAGGCGGGCAGGGCGGGAACCTCCGGCGGCAGGTAATCGTTGCTTGTGCCCTCCCCGCGGATGGCGGCGATCGGCAAAATCAGGTCCCCGAGACCCGCGCGGTGCTTGAGGCCGCCGCACTTGCCGAGGAACAGGACCGCCTTCGGGTGGATCGCCGAGAGCAGGTCCATAATCGTCGCCGCGGTCGCGCTCCCCATCCCGAAGTTGATGATGGTGATGTTATCCGCGGTGGCGCTGGGCATCGGCTTGTCGCGGCCGCGGACCGGGACCCGGTGCCACTGGGAGAACAGGTGGACGTAGCGATCGAAGTTGGTGAGCAGGATGTACTCTCCGAACTCGTTCAGCGGCACGCCGGTGTACCGGGGCAGCCAGTTTTGGACGATCTCCTCGCGGGTCTGCATAGCGGAGGCTGGCTCGGAACGGGCGGCGGGGCACGCCAATTCCGGGGAGAACGCGGTTAGAAGAGGCCGTTGGCGACGACGCCCACGGCGGTGATCGGGCCGGTGTCGTCGAGGTTGTCGATCGCGCGGTCGGCCTTCTTCAGGAGGGCGCGGGTTTCACGGACGAGCGAATCGTCCTTGAGCAGTTGGCCGAGGGTGCCGCGGCCTTGAGCGAGCTGTTCGGAGACTTCGCGCAGGCTGGCGAGAGAGGCTTTGAGGTCGTCGGCGGCCTTCTGGTCGTAAACGAGGGCGCCGAGGGTACCGCGGCCGCGTTTCACCTCGGCCACGAGTTCTTCGGCATTGGCGAGGAAACTGCGGGCCTGGGTGGCGCCCTGCTTCAGTTCGGTCACCCCGGCCAACAGTTCATCGTGGAGGCGGGAATCATTGAGCAGGCGGCCGAGGGTGCCCTCGCCGCGGTTCACCTTGTCGGTGATCTGCTGCAGGTTGGCGGTGGTGCGGCTGAGGTTCTCGCGGTTCTCGGTGAGGATGGTGTCGACCTTCTGGAGGAGCCCGGGCTGGCGGCTGTCCCCATTGAGGGAAGTGCCGAGGCCACCGAGGGCGCCCTCCAGCTTGCGGCCGAGGTCGCCGAGCTGGGCCATCACGCTGTTGAGATCTGCGGTGGCCGCGGTGCGGATCTCCCCGCCGGCGGGGAGGAAGGGGGCGGCGTCGGTGCCGAGGTCGATGCTGACATAGCCCGTGCCGATAAGGCCTTGGGTGACGATCGTAGCGGTGGCGTCAGCTTTGATCCGTTTGTCGGAGTCGATGCGGAGGACGGCCTCCGCGCGGCGGCCGGCGAGGCGCGTGAGGGCGACGTCGCCGATCTTCACCCCGGCCATCCGGACGTCGTCGCCGGCCTTGAGCTCCTTCAGGCTATCGAAGCCGGCGACCAGCTGGTAACCCTTGTCCTTGAACCAGAGTTTGCCGCCGCTGAGCGTCTCGAAGGTGACCCAAATGAGGGCCATCCCGAGGAGGAAGAACAGGCCGACGCGGGCCGTTTGTTGCGGGTTGTTCGTCATATCAGGTCTCCAGGTGCTTGAAACGGGGGTGCTCGAGGTCGATGCGGGGATTGAGGAAGTCGGCCACGCGCGGGTCGGTGGGATTGCGGAGGTCCGCGGACGGGCCGAGGAAGATCAGTTCCCCGCCCATCAAAATGCCTATGCGGTCCGCAATCGCGAGGGCGAGGTCGCGGTCGTGGGAGACCACAATGGACGTCACCTGGTAACGCTGCCGGAGGGTGGCGATGATTTCCGTGATCGTGGCGGACATCACCGGGTCGAGCTCGCTGGTGGGTTCGTCGTAGAGGAGCAGTTGCGGCTCCATCACGAGGGCGCGGGCGATGGCGACGCGCTTCTTCATCCCGCCGGAGAGTTCGGCCGGGAACTTATGGGCCGCATTCTCGAGCGAGAGAATCTGGAGGGCGCGCATCACCCGGTCGCGGATGGCGGCCTCGTCGCCCAAGCGGTGTTCGCGGGGGTAGAGGGCGAGGTTGTCGTAGACCGAGAGCGAGTTGAAGAGGGCGCCGGCTTGGAAGACCAAGGCCATCCGGACGCGCTCACGGGTGGTGGGGTCGGAGGCGTCGAGGCCGGCGACCGTGGTCTGGCCGGCGGAGGGGCTTTCAAGGCCGACCAAGTGCTTCAGCAGCACGCTTTTGCCGGAGCCACTGGGGCCCATCAGGACGAAAATTTCTCCGGGTTGGACGGCGAAGGAGACCCCGCGCAGAACCTCGAAGGTCCCGAAGCGCTTGGAGAGGCTTTCGACGGTGACGCCGACCGCGGGGGCCGCGCCGGGGAGGGGGGAGGTGGAGTTCGCGGCGGGCATCACATCAGCGCCTTGGTGACGAAGAAATCGAGCACCAGAATGAGGATCAGGGAGGTGACGACGGCGCGGGTGACGGAGGCGCCGATCTCGCGGGGGCCGCCGCGGGTGTTGAGGCCGATGTTGCAGCAGACTAGGACCACCGTGACGCCGAAGACCTCCGCCTTAATCAGGCCGTTCAGGACGTCGCTGAAGTCCATATATTGGCGGAGGTTAGCGAAGTAGGAAGCGGGTTCGATCGAGATGAAGTGGGTGTATTTGGACACGATCGCACCGCCGAACCAGCCGACGAGATCGGCCATAATGGTGAGGACGGGCATCATCGTGAGGACGGCCGCGAGGCGGGGGAGGACGAGCATCCGTTCCGGGGGGATGTTCATCGTTTCGAGGGCGTCGACCTCTTGGTAGACCTTCATCGAGGCCAGTTCGGCGGCGATGGCGGAGCCGACGCGGCCGGCGAGGAGGACGGCGGCCATTACGGGGCCGAGTTCCCGGGCCATCGTGAGGCCGACGAGAGCGCCGATAAACTGTTTGTAACCAACATTTTCACCGGCGTGTCCGGATTGGAGCGCGAGGACGCTGCCGATGAAGAAACTAAGGATCCCGACGATCGGCATCGTGGTGTAGCCGATTAGATGGCATTGCTCGATGAACCGGCCGAATTGCCGCGGGAGGCTGGGGACGTGGCGCAGGGTGCGGCCGAGCAGGAGGAGGGTGCTGCCGGTGCCGTGCAGCACCTGGAAAACCGGGGTGGGGAGCCACGTGAGCAGGCGGTCGGTCACCGAGGGGGTGCCGCGGCTGGCGGGCGAGGCGGAGAGGGTGTTGGGCACGGGAGTCAGGGCTGGGCGGACGGGGCCCGTTCGAAGTCACCGAAGGCCAGGCGCCAAGCGCCGCCGGCGGAGCGGTGGAGGGCGAGGAGGCCGGCCCCGAGGCTGAGGCGGGTGGCCTCGCCGGTCCGGACGAGGCCGAGGATGGGTCCGAGGTGGAATTCGTGGTGGCGGGCGGGTTTGTCAACCTGCCAGGTGACGGCGTCCCAAAGCAATGAGGTCCGGCTGCGGCCGGGGGCGGGGGCGTCGTGGCGGGCGAGGGCGAAGAGGGGGCCCCAGGTGCGGCGGACGCGGGGGTCGCCCGGGAGCAGGGGTTCGAGGGGGCTGAGGAGTTGCCATTGGCGCTGGCCCGCGCCGTTGTCCCAGCCGCTCCAGAGGGGCCAGAGGTGGGTGAGGGAGGCGGCCGGGGCGGCGGGGCGGTCGGGCCGACGCTGGGTTTCGCGCCAATAGGGTAGGTAAAGGAATTGGTGGCGTTCGCGGAGCAGGCCGTGGTCCAGCCAGCGCGCCTCGCGCCAGAGGGGCCAGAGGATCCAGGTCTTTTCGGCGTCGGGCTGGCGGGAATGAGAGTAGAACGGGGCCCAACGGTTGACCGACTGTTGGTCGCCGCGGCCTTGGACGAGCAGGGGCCAGAGGTAGCGCGTTTCGGCGTAGGCGGGGAGGGGGGCTTGATGGCGGGTGCGGCCGAAGAAGGGCCACACAAAGTCCTCGTTGAGGAAGCCCGGACCACTGGCGGTGGCGTAAAACGGGAGGAAGCCCTCGTTGCGACGGGGTGGGGTGCCGGCGGGAGCCTCGGGCGGGGGCGGCCGCAGGCGGGTGAAGCCCAAGGGCCAAATCACGTGGGTGCTGGTGCCTTCGGCGCCGGATTCGGTGCCGTAGAGGGGCCAGAGGGACCAGCCGGAGCGGGTACCGCGGGTGACTTGGACGAAGGGCCAAGGCAGGTAGGTGGTGGTGGCGCCGCGGCGCTTCACTTCCGCGTGGAGCGGGAAGAGCGTCCAGGACGCTTCCTCGAGCCACAGTTTATTGCGGATGGTGCCGTGGAGGGGGAAGAGCGCCCGATAGTTCAGGTCAGGTTCGGCGGAGGTGCGCTGGAACCAGAAGGGGTAGACGTCCAGTTCGCGCTCGGTCGCGGGCCCGGGGCCAGTAGCCGCGCCGCCGTGGCCGCGGGCGACTTCGAAGAGGCTCCAGCGGTAGCCGCCGGGGTCCTGACGGACGCTAAAGAGCGGGAAGAGCAGGTGCGTCTCGTGACGCTGGCCGCCGGGGGCGGTGGCTTGGGTGAAGAGGGGACGCCAGCCGCTTTCGGCACCGGAGCCGGGACCGCCGTCGCGAGCGAAGAAGAGCGGCCCGAGGGCCTGCATTTCCTGGAGGGCGGCGCCGGGGGGGTGGCGTTCGACGATCAGGGGCCAGAGGTTGAGCTCGCGGGGCCGGGCGGCGTCCGCGCGCGCGGCCTCGCCGGCCGGGAGGGACCCGGCGAAGGGCAGGAGGGCGAGGGCGAGCAGGCGGCGCATCTGAAGCGGCGGGAGAAAGGTGCGGAAGGGTTAACTTCAACCAACGGGAGGCAGGCGGCAAATCCTATGTCGCACGAAGGGAAAGCCGCGGCGGCAAGGAGTTCCGCGCGCACGGCCCGGTTGGCGTGGAATCCCGTTGCGCGCGCTCCGGTTGGTCTGGCAATCCCGGGGGATGTCGTCCGTGCCTTCCGCCGTTGTCGCCCCCGGGTGCAAGGAGGCGGTATGCGCCTGAGCGGCGGGGTGGCCCGCGGGATCCCCTTGGTGGTGCCGCCCGGCGACCGCGTGCGGCCGGCGACGGACGGGATGCGGCAGGCGGTTTTTTCGAGCCTAGCGGCGCTGGTGCCGGGCGCCACGTGCCTAGACCTATTCGCGGGCACCGGCTCCTACGGCCTCGAAGCGCTGAGCCGGGGGGCGGCGCGGGTCGTGTTCGTGGAGCGTAACCCCAAGGCTCTCGGCTGTTTGCGCCGCAACCTAGCGGCCGTGGAACGCAGCCTCGGCACCCCGCTC
>CAIOTK010000465.1 GCA_903861185.1 uncultured Opitutia bacterium
AGGAGGGCCCTCAAGCCCTCGTGATGGCCTCCGCAACGAATTGATTGAGACTCTCGCCCCGCGCCATCGCCTGGAGGGCCGCCTTGCGGTGCACCTCGGGAGAGACCCGCACGAGGAACTTGCCGCTGTAGGATTTGCCCGCCGCGGACTCCGGCAGGGGCCGCCCCTCCCGCAGGAAGCTCTCGACCCATTCCTCCACGATCCGCGTCAGCTGCCGCAGGACCTGCGCCTCGGTCTCGCCGTGGCAACATTGACCGATGATCGGCGGGGCGCTGCCGACGAACGCCCCGTCCGCGGTGCTCCATTCGACGACCTTCAGGTAGCTCCGGGCGTGTTCACGGATCTGCTTGCGCGTGGGTTTCATGACTGGAGCTCCTCCTTGGCCTGCGTCACCAGCCGTTCCTGATAGGGTCGGGCGTCCGCGCCCGACTGGCCGGAGAGGGTGATCCGCAGTCCTTTGGGATGAAGAAAGTTGCGATGGCTGCCCTTCCCGCCGCGGTTGACGAACCCCAGTCGCTCCAGATCGGCGATCAGCTGACGAATCTTCCGCGGCATCTTGGTATCGACCTGATACCATTCTCCCCAGTTAAGGCAAGCTTCGCCGAGCCGAAGGGAGCGGGGTCGATGCCCAGCTCCACGGTCCGTTGTTTCGTCTTTTCCTCCGGGGCGGCGCGCCCGGCTACACCAAACCTCCAAACCACGAATCCCCTTTTGCTTAACTTGAGGGACACAACGGCTTGCGGGCCGCCCTGCCGCAATGCAGCATCGCCGTATGACCACTCTGATGCTTTCCAAGCGCGGCAGCCTGACCTTGCCGCCCGAGCTGCGGCGTAAGCTCGGACTCGACAAGCTCGCGAGCCCGATGCTGCTGGTGGAGGAGCGGGACGGCGGGCTGTTCCTGCAACCGGCCATCACCCTACCGCTACGCGACATCCCCAAGGGGCGGATGCAGGATTGGCTGACCCGCGACCAGGCCGAACTGACCGCCTTTCGTCAGACCAGCAAGACGCGCCGGAAGTGAGGCTCTTTCTGGACACCAGCGTCCTGATCGCGGCCGCCGGTTCAGGCCCGGGGGGCCTCCCGTTTTCTCGTACGGAGGGCCGAGCAGCAGGGGTGGGACCTGATCTCCTGTGACTACTGTGCCGACGAAACCCGGCGGAATCTGCCCAAGCTGCCCCGCGCGAGCCGAGCTTGGGAGAAGATCGTGTCCCCGCGGGTAAGGTTGATCGCAACCCAAGTTTCCCTCGACCAGCCGCTAGTCTTTCGGAAGGCCAAGGATCGCCCCGTGGTGATCACTGCCTTGGCGGCAAGGGCGACTTGGCTACTAACGCTCGACCGGCAGGACTTTCATCATCGGCTGGGTCGACACGTTTACGGGATGATCATAGCCACCCCGGGGGAATTCCTCTTGGACCTCCGCGCCAAGGGCCTGCTCTAGGCGGTACTTCGGATCGCCCCGGCGTCCGGTGAAATCAGGCGCCGAGGGCTCCAATCCGGCCGAGCCTGCGAACGCGCCGCGGAAGGGGGCACTATTCGCCGACCAATTGGTTCGGAGCCCTCCCCCTCCACTCGCTCGCCCGATGAGCTTCGCGGCGTCTATAGACGCCAGGTAAAGCGTCGTCCGCGCCCAGCGCCTCTTGCGCCTTTTGTGGCCATCCCTGACTTCGCGCAGGACGCATAGCCACAAAAAGCACAAAGGGCTCAAACCGCGTGCGGAGCCGTGCGTGGCGTCTATAGACGCCGCGGGAATCATAGGCGCGGGCGGCTTGAGCCGAGGGGCTCGAGCCGAGGAGCTTCAGGCAGAATCGCCTTGGTTCGAATCCCTCCCCTCCACTCGCTCCCCCTGTGAGCTTCGCGGCGTCTCTAGACGCCACCTGCAGCGTCGTCCGCGCCCAGCGCCCCTTGCGCCTTTTGTGGCCATCCTGAGGGCGCAGACGGCCCCAAATCACTCCTCCCG
>CAIOTK010000466.1 GCA_903861185.1 uncultured Opitutia bacterium
ACAACCTTTGGAAGGGGGCGGCGCTCAACGCCGTCCAAAACGCCGAGCTGATGGTGCGCGAGGGCCTATTGCGGCCCGCGGGCGCCTGAAGGCGACGGCTCGGACGCTTAGCTCAGTTGGTTAGAGCATCTCGTTTACACCGAGAGGGTCGGGGGTTCGAGTCCCTCAGCGTCCACCATCCACCGCCCGCTGGGGCGGCCTGAACTTCGGCTGGCCTCCCCTCGGTTTTTGCCACTCACTCCTCTTTTTCCATGCGCCACACGATCTCCGTCCTCGTCGAAAATAAGTTCGGCGTCCTCGCCCGGGTGTCCGGCATGTTCTCCGGTCGCGGGTTCAACATCGACTCCCTGAACGTTGCGCCGACGCACGATGCCACGCTTTCGCGCATCACCACGGTGCTGAAGGGCGACGAGGCCCAGCTCGACCTCTGCATCAAGCAGCTGCGCAAGCTGGTCAACGTGGTTGAAGTGGTGGACTTCACCGAGGGCCAGGCGGTCGAGCGCGAGCTCGTGCTCGTCAAGGTGCGCGCGGATGCCCGCTCGCGCTCCGAGATCGTCCAGATCGCGGACATCTTCCGCGCCAAGATTGTGAACCTCGCGGCCGATAACTTGATTATCGAGCTGACCGGTTCCGACGACAAGGTGGGCGCCCTGCTCAGCCTGCTGGAGCCGTTCGGCATTTTGGAACTGGCCCGCACCGGCCGCCTCGCCCTCAAGCGCTAAACCCCAAGCTTTTTCACCCATGCCCGCCAAAGTCTACACCGACAAAGACGCCGATCTCGGCGTGTTCGCCAACAAAACGCTCGCCGTCCTCGGCTACGGTTCCCAGGGCCACGCCCACGCGCTGAACCTCAAGGATAGCGGCTGTAAGGTCATCATCGGCCTCTACCCGGGTTCCAAGTCCCGCGCGGTCGCCGAGCAGCACGGCTTTGAGGTCGTCGACACCGCCGAGGCGGTCCGTCGCGCCGATGTGATTATGGTCGGCCTGCCGGATATGAAGCAGGCTGACGTTTACCTGCAGGACATCCTGCCCAACCTCGCGAAGGGCAAGACCCTGCTCTTCTCCCACGGCCTCAGCGTCCACTTTGGCCTGATCAAGCTGCACAAGGACATCGACTGCATTATGGTGGCGCCGAAGGGCCCTGGGCATATGGTCCGCCGGCTCTACGCCGAGGGCAAGGGAATGCCCGCCCTCGTGGCGGTCGCGCAGGATAAGTCCAAGCGCGCGCTGAAGACGGCGCTGGCGTGGGCCAAGGGCATCGGCTCGACCCGCGCCGGGGTGCTCAAGACCTCGTTCAAGGAGGAGACGGAGACCGATCTCTTCGGCGAGCAGGCGGTCCTCTGCGGCGGCGCCAGCGCGCTGGTGCAGGCGGGCTTCGAGACGCTGGTCGAGGCCGGTTACCAGCCGGAGATGGCCTACTTCGAGTGCCTCCACGAGCTGAAGCTGATCTGCGATCTGATGTACGAGAGCGGCATCGCCGGGATGCGCTTCTCCATCTCCGAGACGGCCAAGTATGGTGACATCACCCGCGGCCCGCGCGTGGTCAACCGCCAGACCAAGGCTGAGATGAAGAAGATCCTGAAGGAGATCCAGTCCGGTAAGTTCACCCAAGAGTGGGTCAAGGAGCACAAGGGCGGCTTGAAGAAGTACCACGCCCTGCTCAAGGCCGGCGAGAAGCACCAGATCGAGAAGACCGGCGCCTATCTGCGCTCGATGATGCCTTGGATGACCAAGAAGAACATCAAGGGCGTCCAGGCGTCCTATTCCTGAGTAGCTCCGCAGACCTCCGCGAGGGCGCCGAGACCACGGTCTTTGCGCCCTCTCTTTTATCCTGATGCCGACCCTCACCCTCGCCACCCGCAAAAGCCCGCTCGCCCTCGCGCAGACCGGGATGGTGGCGGCCGTGCTGCGCGCCAGCCTAGGCGTGGAGACGGCCGAGCTGAGAATCGTGACCACCGGGGACCGGCAGACTGAATGGTCCCTCGAGAAGAAGGGCGGGAAGGGGCTCTTCACGAGCGAGCTGGAGGCGGCTCTGCTGCGCGGTGAGGCGGACGTCGCCGTGCACAGCACCAAGGACCTGCCAGGGGAGATGGCGGCGGGGCTCGCCATCGCCGGCTACCTGCCGCGGGCGGACGCGCGCGATGTGCTGGTGCTCCGGGAGGGCGTGTCCACCCCTCGCTTGCTGGCGACGGGCAGCCCGCGTCGGCGGCTGCAAGTGCAGCGGCTCTTTCCCGAGGTAGCCTTCACCGAGATTCGAGGGAACGTCGACACCCGGCTGCGCAAGATCGCTGAGCAGCAACTGGCGGATGGGACCATTTTGGCGGCCGCTGGCCTTCACCGTCTCGGCATCACCGCCTGGCCCGGCCTCACCTTCACGCCCCTCGGCTTTGATGCGGCTGTGCCCGCCGTCGGGCAGGGTGCGATTGCCATCCAATGCCGCGCTGCAGACGCCGCCGGCTTCGCCGGGTGTTTCGATGCCACGACGATGGTTGCGGTCTCCGTGGAGCGGGCTTTTCAGGCGGCGCTCGGCGGCGGCTGTCAGACGGCCTTCGCGGCGCATGTCGCCGAGGGACGGCTGCATCTTTTCCACGAAGCCTGTGGCATCCGTCAGTCTACCCTGAAGCCGGAGGACTTCGCCGCGCCGGCTGCCACCGCCGACCGGCTCCTTCGGGCATGGGGACTCCGCTCATGAATTCCTCTCCTCTCGCCGGTAAGCGCGTCGCCGTGACCCGCGCACGGGAGCAGGCGCCCGAGCTCGGCCGCCGCCTCGTCACCCTGGGAGCCGAAGTGATTGAGCTACCACTGATCAGCGTCCGCAAAGACATCGACAAGCAGACCCTCGCCGACGTCCTGCTCGAACTTGGGACCTACGACTGGATCGTCTTCACCAGCGCGAACGGCGTACGCTGTTTCTTTGAAGAGTTTCACCGAATCTTCGACGATATCCGCTCGCTCGGCCTGCTGCGCTTCGCGGCGGTGGGTGACACTACGGCGGCGGCGATCCGCGAGCAGCACCTGCGGATCGAGTGCCAGCCGACGGTCGCCACGGGGGACGCGCTTGCGGAGGCCCTCATCGCGACTGGGAGCCTCGACAGCGCGAAGGTGCTCGTGGTCACGGGCAACCTGAATCGCGACACGCTCGTCCGTCGCTTGGAGGAGTCCCGAGCCATCGTCGATCGCCTGCCCGTTTACCGCACGGAGCCGACGGACTTGGCCGCGGACGCCGCCGCTGCCGATTTCCGCCGCGCCGGAGCCGACGCGATTCTCTTCGCCTCGGCCTCAGCGGTGGAGTCCTACGCGACCCAGGCTACCGCCCTGCGGTTGGCGGACGGGGCGCGGCGGCCGCTCGCGGGCAGTATCGGCCCGCTGACTACGCAGGCGCTGCGCAAGGCCGGGCTGGAGGTGTCCTTTGAGGCCGCCTCGCCCTCGCTGGATGATCTGGTGACGGCTCTTCTCGTCGCCCTGAAGCGATGAAGGTCCCCTTCCTCGATCTCTCTCTGCAGCACCGGCAACTGCGCGAACAGGCGCTGGCAGCGCTCACCGCCACCTACGACGCGAATCGATTCTGCCTCGGGCGCGACGTCGAAGACTTTGAGCGAGCGTTCGCCGGTTCGCTGGGTTACCCGGGCGTGCTCGGGATGAACAGCGGGACCTCACCGCTGCACGTTGCTTGCTTGCTGGCGGGCTTCGGCCCGGGCGACGAGGTCATTACCTCGCCCTTCACCTTCATTTCCTCCGCGTGGGGTATCAGCTACGTCCGCGCGACGCCGGTCTTCGCTGATATCGAGGAGGGTGGATTCAACCTGGATCCTGATCGCCTAGCGGCTGCGATCACTCCTCGCACGCGGGGCATCGTAGTCGTCCATCTGTTCGGCCAGCCCGCGCGGATGGATGAGATCCTCGCAGTCGCTCGTCGGCATAATCTTTTTGTGATCGAGGACTGCGCTCAGGCGGTGGGTGCCCGTTACCGGGACACGCCCGTGGGCCTGTTGGGTGACGCGGGGACCTTCAGCTTCTATCCGACCAAGAATCTCGGCGCCTGCGGTGAGGCCGGGGCCTTTGTCGCGCGTGACGCCGCGCTGCTGACGCGTGCTCGGCACGTGCGGGTGCACGGCTCCGACCGGCGCTACCAGCACGACATCATTGGCGGTAACTTTCGGATGGATGGCTTTCAGGGAGCGCTGCTGAACGTGAAACTCCCGTATCTCGCGGGGTGGACGGCTCGCCGGCAGGCCATCGCCGCCCGCTATCGCTCGGGGATCCGGCTGGCTGACGCGCGGTTGCCAATCCCTGAGGAGCACGGCGCCTCGGTGTTCCATCAGTTCACCCTGCTGCATCCGAGGCGTGATCAGCTTCGCGAGCATCTGACGCGACTCGAGGTGGGGACCGACCTGATCTATCCGCGACCGCTGCACCTGCAGCCGTGTTATGCTTTTCTCGGCCGAGGGCCGGGCTCTTTCCCGCGGGCCGAACGAGCGGCCGAGACCTGCCTCAGCTTGCCCATCTTCCCGGAACTAACGGACGCACAGGTTGAGCACGTCATCCGGTCCGTGAACGCGTTCTGAAACGGCGGGAGGTTCCGATGATCGCCGGCATCCGAGTCAAGGTCTGCGGCCTGCGATCCCTCGTGGATGCCGAGGCGGCGGATGCGGTGGGGGCCGACTACCTCGGCTTCATCCTCTATCCGAAATCGCCGCGCTGCATCACCCTTGAGCAGTTTCGCTCGCTGCTTCCGCGACTGCCCCCGCGACAGAAGGTTGCCGTGTCGGTAGAGCCGACGCCAGAGGAGCTGTCGGAATGGCTCGCTGCAGGGTTCGATCACCTCCAAGTGCACTTTCGTCCGGAGACGCCGGCCGCCACGGTTGCCGCTTGGGCCGCCGCCGCCCGTGGCAAGCTGTGGTTGGCGCCCAAGATCCCCGCGGGCGTCGCGTGGCGACCCGAGTGGTTAGCGGCGGCCCGCACGATGTTGATGGACACGTACCATCCCGCCGGATTTGGCGGCAGCGGCAAGACGGGGGACTGGCCCTACTACGCGCGCTGCCGGGACGAGCACCCAGGACACCAGTGGATTCTTGCCGGCGGCTTAGGCCCCGAAAACGTTGCCCGAGCGCTATCCGAGACCGGGGCGCGTTGGATCGACGTCAACAGTGGGGTGGAGAGCGCTCCGGGGGTGAAGGACGCCGCCAAGATCGGCCAGTTGGCTGCGGCTATCCGGCAGCATGCTGCAGGAGGGAAACCGATTCCCTCCTGACCGGCGACGGGCAGAGCGCGCCGTCACCGGCCGACGAGAGCGCTCAGCCCTTGGGCGCGGCGCCGGCGATGCTCAACGACAATTGGATGGCTTCCGCGACCTTGTCGGTGTTCTTCCCAGCTTGGATGCCGAAGTCGGCCCGGTTGATCGAGAAGTTGGCGCGTAGCACGAGCAGGTCACCCTTGACCTTGGGGTCGTTGACGCGGGCGCCGAGCTTGTCCGGCAGGTGGGTGAAGGAAACGGGTACCTTGAGGTCCTTGGTCACGCCCTTGAGGGTGAGCTTACCGGCGACGTCCGCGGTGACGACATTGCCTTGGGCGCGTACGTTGGAGAGCGAGACTGCCTCGAAGGTGATGGCGGGGTGTTTCGCGACATCGAGCCAGTTCTCCCCGCGCAGGTGATCGGCCATCATTGGGTTCCCGACCGTCAGGGACTTGGTGTCGAGGGTGATTTTGCCTTTAGTGGCGGCGGGCTGGGCCGGATCGAAGGTGACGGAGCCGGTGATGCCCGTGCCGGTCCCGGTGATCGATTCGAGCGGGGCATCTAGGGTGAACTGGACGTTGTTCACGCCTTTAGGATCCTTGAAGTCGAAGGTGAGGGGGGCGGCTTGGACGGAGAGGCCGAGCGCGGCCACGAGCAGCGAGGTGCGGGTGAGGAGGTGGGTTTTCATCTGGGAGGAAAGATTTAGGGGGCTGGTCGGCGACGTTCGGCGGCGAGCGAAAGCAGGGCAAACAGGATCGCTCCCGCGGCGGTGCCCAGCGGCACTTCTATGCCCGCGACGAAACCGGGGCGTCGCTCCGGGTAATCGATGCCGGTGACCTCATCGCGCTTCATCGTGACTAGGCTGGTCTGGGTTAAACCTAGGTGGGCGCCGGTCGCGACCCAAACCCCGAGGCCACCCAACAGTAGCACCAACTCGGCGGCACGCAGCGTGTTGGCGAGGCTCCACGAAAACGGCATTTGCGGACAGAACACAAGGCGAGCGGGCGTGCAATCCAACGCGGGAATTTTCACGAGCTCCAGTTTTGATTTGAACTTTTCCCTCGCTCCATCGTCTGACTCCCACACGGTCTTTTCCACCCATGTTTTTCGCGATGATCGAGGTCCTAAAGGGCGCTGGAGTGCTGATTTACCCCCTCGCGGTCTGCTCCGCCGCCGCGGTGTTCATCGTGTGCGAGCGAGCCTATGCGCTGCGCCGGGCGGCCGTGATGCCGGCCGACTTGGTCGATGCCGTGGTTTCAGGTAAATCCCTAGTGGGCGGACGGCACACGGTGCTCGCACGGATTGTAGAGTTCGCGGAGCAGCATCGCCACGATGAGGGGGCGGTAAAGGCCTTTGCGCGCCTCGAATTGAACCGGATGGAGCGGGGCATTCCCTATCTCGACGTCATTTACGCGGCCGCGCCGCTGATCGGCCTTACGGGCACCGTCACGGGCCTCCTGCAGGTCTTTTCGCAGATCTCGCCGGACACCGGGCTGCCGGACCCAGTCGCGTTCACCAAGGGTGTCGCGCTGGCCCTTTCGGCCACGGTCATCGGCCTGACCATCGCCATCCCGTCGCTGGTCGGCAGCGGCTACCTGCAGCGGAAGATCGAAAACTACGCGGCCCAACTTGACGTGCTGCTGGAGCGGATCCTGCAGCGCGCCCGCTGACGATGAGCCTGCGCTCCTCCCGCCGGCGCGCGCGGCCCGAGATGAACCTCGTGGCGCTGATCGACGTGCTCGTGATGCTCATCTTCTTCGCGTTCGTGACGATGCAGTTCAAGTCGGCGTCGACGTTGAATATCACCCTGCCGAAGGTGGAGACCGCCGGAAAGAACGAGTTTCGCGGCAACGTCACCATCTCGATCGGCAAGGACGGGGCGCTGTCTCTGAACGGCAAGCCGGTCTCGGACGCCGAGCTGCCGGGGGTGCTGCAGCAGGTCAAGAATGTCGATAAAGACATCCCGGTGCTCATTCGCTCCGATGAGAAGGCCACTTTGGACCGGCTGACCTTCGTCTGGGATGCCTGCCGCAAGGCTGGGCTCAATAAGCATCATCTGCAGAGCCGGTGAATAAAAAAGGCCGCACCGGAAAGGTGCGGCCTGTGCAGCCTGCGCGGAGTCGCTGGTTTAGGCGCTGGCGGCTTGGTAGTTCCGCTCGGCAACGTCCCAGTCGACGACGTTCCACCAAGCAGTGACGTAGTCGGGGCGCCGATTCTGGTAATGGAGGTAGTAGGCGTGTTCCCAGACATCGAGGCCGAGCACCGGCTTGCCCTCGATGCCCGCGACGGCCTTGCCCATCAGAGGGCTGTCCTGATTGGCGGTCGAGCCGATCGCCAGCTTCTTGTCGGCGCCGACATAGAGCCAAGCCCAGCCGGAGCCGAAGCGGGTGGCGGCGGCTTGCGCGAACGCGGCCTTGAATTTGTCGAGATCCCCCCAGCCGGCCGTGATCGCCGCGGCGAGGGAGCCCTTCGGAGCGCCACCCTTACCAGGGCCCATGCTAGACCAGAAGAAAGCGTGGTTGCTGTGTCCGCCCGCGTTGTTGCGGACACCGGTGCGGATCGCCTCGGGTACCTGCGCGAGGTTCGCGATCAGTGCGTTGACGTCGAGGGCGGCCAGCGCGGGATGATCCTTGAGCAGGTTGTTCGCGTTGGTGACGTAGGCGTTGTGGTGCTTGCCGTGATGGATTTCCATCGTCCGAGCGTCGATGTGCGGCTCGAGCGCGGTGGCGGCGTAAGGCAGGGCGGGAAGCGTGTAGGCCATAATGCGTGCGTAAGGGTGAAGGGTGGAGCCGTACAGATGCACCGCGCCGGCGGGGCGTCAACCGCCGGCTGCGACGGCCGCGGTGGTTGCCCTCAGCGATTTCCGGCGAGTGCCTCGAGTTCGCGGTCGGACCAAGGGCGTTCGCGGGCTCCGCTGGCGGCGCGGATCTCCTTCACCCGGAGGGGGGAGACGGTCCGGGCGTCGTTGCCAAACTCCCGTCGCGCATAGGTGAGGATCGCTGCGATCTGCGTGTCGTCCAACTGCCGCCACGGCGGCATCACGAGGCCTCGGCCGGGGTTTTCTTTCCCGTGCAGGATGATGTTCACCAGGATCTCGTCCGAACGTTGGAGCCAGGGTGAAGCGACGAGCGCGGGCGCCAGCCCGACGAGACCGCCGCCGGATTCCTGATGGCAGGGGGCGCAGGTCAGGTTGTAGGCGGTGCGGCCAGCGTCGTGGAGCAACCCGGTCTCCGCGCCTGCCGCCCCAGGGGCGGCGCTCCGCTGGCGCTCTAGCAGTCGCTGCAGCACCGGATCCGGATGGGCGCGGAGAGCTGCGAGCGTAGCGGTGCCGAGAACGCCGGGCGAGAAGGTGCCGGCGGCCATCCGCTCCAGCATCAGCCGGGCCCAGGCGGGCTTCTCGGCGAGGCTGCGCAGGGCGGTTGCCTGCAGCTTGGGTCCGAGATTGGGGTAGACGTCGATCACGACGGCGGCCGCGGCGGGTTGGTCGAAACCCGCGAGGGCGGTCAACCGCCGGCCTCGGCGAGCCTCGTTGCGCTCGCCGCGAAGCTGTTCGGCGAGCAGGGGCAGGGCGTCCGGCGTGGCGAGGGCGGACACCAGATCGAGGAGCATTTGCTGGTCGGACTCCGCGAGACGCGGATCTCGCAGGCGGGTGACCGCGCGGCTCTCCGCTTCGGCCACGCCAAGGCGGGCCGCGAGGGCGGTTAGGGCGATGTGGTCGGGTGCCTTGGACCAAGCGGAGGCAACGGCCTCCAGCAGGGCGGGGGGCGGGTTCGGAACTCGCGGACCTGCGAGCCCGCGGGCCATCCCTTGCGCGAGCAGCGATGCCTCCTCCGGACCGGGCGCGGCGGCCAACAGGCGGGCGCAGAACTCGAGGTTGCGCCGCAGATGCTCGGGCGCGCGGTCTATGATCCACTCGGAATAAACCCCTTGGCGTAGCGTGTAGTGGCGTCGGGGACCCTGATCCGCAGTGAAGCGCCGGCCCAAGCGCTCGGCGAGTTCGCGGCGGAACGTGGGCGCGCGCCAACTGGCGGGGTCGGCGACAAGGCCGAGCAGGTCCTCCCGGCCATCCTCAGCGTGACTTTCCAGCGCCCACCACAGCAGTAGCGGGAGATGACGGTCCGCGGCGTCCGCCTCGTGGCGCAACAGCGCACGGACCACCGGTACGGCCTGCCCGGCCCGCAAACGGCGGGCGGAACTGGCGAACTGGCTCCGGACCTCCGCGTCCGGCTCGACGGCGGCGCGATCCGCGAGAGCGGCCGTGGTGGCCGCCTGCTGGATCCCCCCGTCTCCGAGCAAGCGGACGGCCCACCTGCGAACGTGCGGGTTCGGGTGCGTTAACGCGGCGCGCAGGTCGCGTTCCCCGAGCTCGTGGCGGAGGTTGAGCACCCAGAAGGCCTCGAGCGCGGCCGGGGTGTTTTCCACCACGAGGGCGCGCAGGCGCGGGCCAAGGTCAGCCGGCCGGCGCGCGAGCAGGCGGCGCGCTTGTTCGCGGTGCTCGCGGTTGGGATGGCTAAGCCGAGCGATGAGCGCTGCGTCCTCGAGGCGGGTTAAATCCTCCGGCCTGGGCACCGGGACACCCCGGGGAACGAGGCGTATGATGCGTCCGGTCGCCTTGTCCCAAGTGTCCTGCGGGTTGAGGTGGCTCAGCCGCGGATCGCTCCAATCCGCGAGGTAGATCGCGCCGTCTGGTCCCTGCTCGATGTCCACCGGCCGGAAGGTCCGGTCGTCGGTGGTGATCAGCGCTGCGCTGTCGATGGTGCGGAAGGTGGAGGTCTGAGGCAGCAGTTGGCTGGCTTGGACGCGGTTGGTGAGCGACATCCCGACCACGACTTGACCGTTCAGCTCGGGCAGAAGTCCGGCCTCATAGACGATGAAGGTCTGGGGAAAGCGCTGCCCGTAGCCCTCGTGGGCCATATGTTCGAAGAAGCCAAAGAGAAACGGGTTCATCGCGGGCCCGTGCTTGGTCCAGCCCTTTACGTAGGTGGCGCCTTGCGCGTAATGGAGGCCGCGGGTGGCCCCGTTGTTGGTGCCCGAGAACGCGCGGCCGTATTGGTCGAACTCGAGACTGAAGGTGTTGCCCCCGCCTTCGGCGAAGACCTCAAAGACCCGGGTCTCCGGATGGTACCGCCAGATGCCCTGGCCGAGGAGACGGAGGCCCTGGATCTCAAGGTTAGTTGTGCTGCCGGTCGCGCCGTAGATCCAGCCGTCCGGCCCCCAGTGCAGGCTGCTCGCGAGCGAATGGGTGTCCTCGAGGCCGAAGCCAGCAAGATGCACCTCGGGGTCACCGTCCGGTACATCATCGCCGTTCCGGTCCGGGTAGAAGAGCAGATAGGGGGACATCAGTACCCAGACGCCGTCGTCGCCGGGCAGGACGCTGGTGGCTAGATTCAGGCCGTCGACGAATGTCTTCACGGTCTCGAAGCGGCCGTCCCCGTCGCGATCCTCGAGGATGCTGATCTGGTCCGCGCCACGGGTGTGGCGGGGGGGCGGGGGCGGCACGCGGTTGAATTCCGCGCGAATATACTGGTCGTAGCCGGTGACGGTCAGGCCCGCCGGGAAAGGATACTGTAGGTACTGGACGACCCAGAGACGGCCGCGCGCGTCGAAGCGCAAGTCGATGGGCTGGCGTACGGCTGGCTCGCTGGCCACGAGTTCGGCAGCGTATCCCTCCGGCACCTGCATCCGCCGCACACTCTCCGCAGGCGGCAGCACGCGCGCCTGGCCGGCGAAGTCCTGCCCACCGGGCTTAAAGTGACGCACGAAATCTTCGAGCTCCGGCGTGAAGCGGGGTGGCTCCGCGGCCGGAGCTCCGGCGTGCGTGGGAGGCAGGAGTAACAGGAGCGAAAGCGGGAGCAGGAACCGGGGCAGGAACATACGGTAAAAGTCAGGCGAGGATAGGCTGGATGACGCGGCCGTGGACGTCGGTGAGCCGGTAATCCCGACCTTGGAAACGGTAGGTGAGCCGGGTATGGTCGAGGCCGAGCAGGTGCAGCAACGTCGCGTTGAGGTCGTGCACGTGCACCGGATCGCGGGTCACCTGGTAGCAGAAATCGTCGGTTTCGCCGTGGACGATGCCCGGCTTCACGCCGCCGCCGGCGAGCCAGAGGGTGAAGCAGCCGCCGTGATGGTCGCGGCCGTAGTTGGCAGCCTCAAGGCGACCCTGGCTGTAGGTCGTGCGCCCGAACTCTCCGCCCCAGACGACAAGGGTGTCGTCGAGCAGGCCGCGCTGCTTCAGGTCGCGCACGAGCGCCGCCCCGGGTTGATCCACGTCGCCCGCCTGGAGGCGGAGGTCGCTGGGTAGGTTGTAATGCTGGTCCCAGCCGCGGTGATAGAGCTGGATGAACCGCACCCCGCGTTCGGCGAGGCGTCGGGCGAGGAGGCAGTTCGCCGCGAAGGTGCCGGGCACGCGCGACTGCGGTCCGTACGCCTCGAAGCTGCCCGCGGGTTCGTCGCTCAGGTCGAGAAGGCCGGGCACGGAGGCCTGCATTCGGTAGGCCATCTCGTATTGGGCGACGCGGGTTTCGATTTCGGGGTCGAGCTGGTGGTCAGCCGCGCGCCGGTTGAGGGAGGCGAGGGTGTCGAGTTGATCGCGGCGGGCCGCAGCATCGAGCCCTGGCGGGTTCGAGAGGTATAGGACCGGGTCGCCCGCGCTGCGGAAACCGACGCCCTGATGGTTGGACGGCAGGAAACCGGAGCCCCAGAGGCGCGCATAAAGTGGGTCGGCGGGCCGGGCCGCGCTGCCGCGGGAGAGCAGCACCGTGAAGGCGGGCAGGTCTTGGTTCTCGCTACCCAGACCGTAGCTGGCCCAAGAGCCGAAGCTGGGCCGGCCGGGTTGCTGGTGCCCGGTCTGCAGCAAGGTCACGGCTGGATCGTGGTTGATCGCCTCGGTGTGCATCGAGCGGATGAAGCAGAGCTCGTCGACGATGCCTGCGGTGTGCGGCAAAAGCTCGCTGACCCACGCGCCGCTGCGGCCGTGCCTGGCGAATTGGAAGAGGGACGCAGTGACGGGGAACGCCTTCTGGCCACTCGTCATTCCCGTGAGGCGCTGGGTGCCCCGTAGCGACGCCGGCAGTTCCTCGCCGTGCCGGCGCCGTAGGTCCGGCTTGTGGTCGAACAGGTCGAGCTGCGAGGGCCCGCCGTGCATAAAGAGGTAGATCACGCGCTTCGCCTTGGGCGCGAAATGAGGAGCGGGGGCCGGACCCGCGAGCAAGCCGGGTCGCAACAGGGACGCCAACGCGAGCGAGCCAAGGCCGGTGGCGGCGCGGCCGAGGAGCTGTCGGCGGGTCAGTGCGAGGTTGCCAAGAGGAAGATGGGGCAGCGCGGCGGTGGGCATCGTTCAGCGACGCGTGAGCGCCTCGTCGAGATTGAGGACAGTCTGGGCCACGGTCGTCCACGCGGCTAGCTCGGAGGGATCGAGGTCCCGACCGGCGGGCGCGACCCCTACGGCGGTCAGTTGCCGAGCCGCGGCGGGATCGTCCCGGTACCGGCGTTGCTGGCGCGCGAGGAGCCCTTGCAGCGCGGCGAGTTCCTCCCGGTCGGGAGACCGGGCAACGACGAGATGGAAGAGCTCTTGGCAAAGTACGGTATCCTCCCGGTTGGGCGGCCGCAGGACGCGAGCCGCGAGCGCGCGGGCGGCCTCGACGTAACCCTCGTCGTTAAGGAGAAGCAGGGCCTGCAGCGGCGTGTTGGTCCGCGGGCGGGACACCACGCAAGTCTCGCGGGTGGGGCCATCGAGGATCTGTAAGGCCGGCGGTGGCGCCGTTCGCTTCCAGAAGGTGTAGAGCGAACGCCGCCAGCGGCCTTCGCCCGGATCGATCTCGTAGGTTAGCTCGCCGTTGTAGGAGACGGCTTCCCAGAGCCCGGGCGGTTGGTAGGGCCTCACCGGCGGCCCACCTAGGCGCTCAACCAACAGGCCGGAGGCGGCGAGGGCCTGATCACGGATCATCTCCGCGGGCAGTCGGAAGCTCGGTGCCCGGGCCAGTAACTGGTTGGCGGGGTCACGTTGGCGAAGTAAAGACGGCGTGACGGAGCTCTGGCGGTACGTCGCGCTGGTCACGAGCAGGCGCAGCAGCGCCTTCGTGTCCCAGCCGGAGTCGACGTAGCGGACGGCCAGCCAGTCGAGCAACTCGGGATGCGTCGGCACCGCGCCTTGGGCGCCGAAGTCATTCGGGGTACGCACGAGGCCCTCACCGAAGCAGAGCGCCCAAAGCCGGTTCACGGCGACGCGGGCCGTCAGTGGATGGTCCGGCCGCACCAGCCAGCGGGCGAGGCCCAGGCGGTTGGTTGGCGCCTCCTCGGGCAGGGGCGGCAGTACGGCGGGCACTCCGGGCGGCACCTCGTCGCCCGGGGCGTCGTATTGCCCGCGGAGGAGCAGGCGCGTAGGCCGCGGTTGGGTGGACTCCTGCATCACTAGGGCCTTGGGCAACTGCGCGCGGAATTCCTCCTCGGCCATGCGTGCCCCGACGGACGCCGAGTGGGCGGCCTGCAACTCGGTGCTCCCCTCGCGCTCCACGAAGCACTCGGTGAGCAACTCGCGGACACGGGCATCCCGGGCTGCAGGCGCGGCGGCCAACGGGCGCGCCAAGCGCTCTCCCCAGTACCACGTGCGCACCTCCGCGGCCGACAGCGCGCGGTCGAGCAGGCGGAACTGGTCCATTTGCCCGTAGTAGCCGAGTCCGCTATCGCGGCGGCCGAGCCGCAACGGCCGCTGGTTGATCGCCGGTCCAGCGAGATTGTCGCGCACCACCTGCAGCGGGGCTTCGCGGCCGTCAGCATACACGCGGAGGCCGGCGGCGCGCCGGCTCGCGTCGTAGGTGAGGACGAGGTGAGTCCAATCGCCGCGGCGCACGGGATCTCGCGTCTGCACTTCCAGTGCGCTGGCGACCCACCGGTCTACGAGGTTGATTTGGATCTGCCCCTTGGCCCAGAGCACCTCCACTCCGGTCCGGTCGCCCGCTGGGTCAATCTTGGCGAGCAGGCAGACCAGGGAGTTCGAGGGGCGCACCCAGAGGCTGAGGGTCCACGGTTGGTCCGCGGAAAGCGGGGTGTCCGCCGGAAATTCCACGTGCTGGGTTCCGTCGAACACCGCCGCCTCCCCGACGAGTCCGCCCTCGTGGTTAAGATAACCCTGCACGTTCGCGGTGCTGCCGCCCGGAGGCGGCGGCGTCCCTGCCGGCTCGAAATCGTGCCTTGCTCGGGGCGGGTCCGCGGGCGCGCCGAGCACCGCCGCCACCCGCTGCGCCCAAGCGTCCCGCGCGGGTTCCGTCGGCGCGAGCCGGTCCTGAAACGAGCCCTCGGCGGACGTTCGAGCCGTGCGCAACTCCGCCAGCCGAGCCTTCTGCGCCGGGGTGGTGACATCGAGCACGGGCGGCGGGTCGTCCGGACTGACTAGGCCGCGTTCGACACTGCGGTTAAAGTAGGCAAACAGGCCGAAGTACTCCCGCTGCGAGATGGGGTCGTATTTGTGATCGTGGCAGCGCGCGCAGCCGAGCGTGAGGCCGAGCCAGACGGTCGCCGTGGTCTCCACGCGATCGGCAACGTACTCTACCCGATACTCCTCATCAATGAGGCCTGTCTCGCCGCTCACGCCGTGGTTTCGGTTGAAGCCAGTGGCGATCCGCTGGTCCTGGGTCGGGGCGGGCAGCAGGTCCCCGGCGAGTTGCTCGACCGTGAACTGGTCGAAGGGCAGGTTGCGGTTGAAGGCGTCTACCACCCAGTCCCGCCACGGCCACGCTTGCCGGGCGTTGTCGCGGAAAAAGCCATTGGTGTCGGCGTAGCGAGCGGCATCTAGCCAATCGACCGCCATCCGTTCGCCGAAAGCAGGTGAGGAGAGCAGACGATCGACCTCCCTCGCGTAGGCCGCCGGCGACGGATCCGCGAGGAATCGTTCCAGATCAGCGGGCCTAGGAGGCAGGCCCGTCAGGTCCAGACTGACCCGGCGGAGCAGGATAGCGGGTTCGGCGGCGGGCGCCGGCTGCAGGCCCTCGCGCTCGAGGCGAGCCAGCACGAAGCGATCGAGGTCGTGGACGGGCCACGCGACGTCGCCAGTCGGAGGGGGCGGCGTGCTCCGCGGGCGAATCAGCGACCAGTGCGGCGCATAGGGGGCACCCTCCGTGATCCAGCGGCGGATGAGGGCCTGCTCTGCGGGCGACAGTGGACGGCCGCCGTCCTCCGGCGGGGGCATGGCCTCGTCTGCGTGGGGAGAGACGATGCGGAGCATCAGTTCACTCTCCTCCGGACGTCCCGGGAGCAGGCGAACGATCCCGTCGCGGGGGGTGAGCGCATCTTCCCGGACATCTAGGCGGAACTTACCGCGGCGCGCGGCCGCGTCCGGGCCGTGGCACTTGAAACAGCGGTCAGACAGCAAGGGCCGGACGTCGCGATTGTAATCGAGCGGCGTCTCCGCCGCTGGAGCGGGCGAGGCGATGAGCACCCAGAGGAGAACGGTGGCGCGGCGCATCACGGGCGGGGCAGGAAGGGTGTGGCGGGATCGCGGTGGCTTAATTGCCAGGTGGTGAGGCGAGCGCGGAGCTCTGCGAGTTGGGCGCCGTGGGCCGGATCGGCCGCCAGGTCGCGGAGTTCGTCCGGATCGGCGGCCAGATGGTAGAGCTCCGTTCGGTGGATCGCGGGGTACCAGATCAGTTTCCAGCCGTCAGCCGTGCGGACCATTCGCTGGGTTTCGGTGAAGTAGCCGAAGACGGCCTCGTGAACCTCCGGCTGCTCGCCGCGGAGCACGGGCGCGAGGCTTCGACCGTCGAGCCCAGAGGGGATGGAAAGGCCGAGTAGGTCACAGAGAGTCGGGTAAAGGTCGCGCAGGTAGCACTGCGCGGCAAGGCGGCCGTTGGCGGGGATGCCGGGACCGGCGAGGAGGAGCGGCACGTTGAAGGAGTGTTCGTACTGGTTCTGCTTTCCCATCAGCCCGTGGCTGCCGAGGGCGAGCCCGTTATCGCTGGAGAACAGTACCAGCGTGCGTTCGCGGACTCCGGCGGCGGTCAGCGCTGCTAGCAGTTCGCCCACGTTGCGGTCCACCTCCTCCACTAGGCGGAAGTACAGCTCCCGCTCCGCGCGCACGGCCGCCGCGGTGCGCGGGGCGGGCACGATGCGTTCGTCCCGGCCCTCCGTGTTCCCGGTCGCGAAGGCGGGTTTTGGGCGAAAGTTCGCCGGCAACTCCGGTTCCGGGCCTCGCTGGCTGCCGGGCGGCTCGAGTAGCGGGTCGTGCGGGGCGGTGAGGTTGACTTGAATAAAGAAGGGCCGATCGCGCAGGCGGCCGATCGCGGCGACCGCGCGTGCAGTGATGATCCGGTCGGTCTCCGGGGTGAGGCCGACCCCAAGCTCGGGCTCGGCGCGGCCAGTCGCGTCCTTGAAGGTCCAGCCCCGATATCCGGTCACCTCGCGACCGGAGGGCGTGCGTTCGACGGAGGGTGGCTTTCCCGCTCCGCCCCCGCCACTGAACATTCCGGCGGTCTCGCGGAATCCGCGCTGTGCCGGTGTGCCGGCCACGTGCCATTTGCCGGAGTGGACTGTGTGCCAGCCCGCTTCGGCGAGTCGGGCTGGAAGCAGCGGGATATTCGGGTCGAAAGCGACGGGGCCACCCGACGCCCCCTGTCCGGGACGGCCGAGCGCGAGCTGACCGGAGAGCAGTTCAGAGCGGCTGACGTGGCAGATCGGGTAACTGCAGCTGGCCCGGGTGAAGACGGTGCCGCCGCGGGCGAGCGCGTCGAGGACGGGCGTGCGCGCCGCCCGACCACCGGCGAATCCAGGCGCGTCGGGCCGGAGGTCGTCGGCGAGGATGAGCACCACATTCGGCGCGGTCGGCACGGCGGACGGCGCGCCGGGCGCCGCCGCGAGGAGAGCCGCGAGAAGCTGCGCCCGGCGCCCCAACATTACCAGCGACCGTTCACGCCGAAGAACAGCTGCGGCACCATCAGGTGGGTGACTTGCGGCCGCCCGTACCCGAATTGGCGCTCGCGGTCCGGGTTCATAAATACGTTCACGACGTCAAGGTACACGCTGTAGTTCCGGCTGACGTTGTAGAGCGTCTTGATGTCCACTGTCGGCCGCGCCGCGGCGTAGGTGGCGCGGGACTCGTTGGCGTTGAAGCCGACGAGGTAGCGTCCGAGGTAGCTGTACTGCACCCGCAAGTTCACTTGGCGACGGATATAGGAGACGCCGACGTTGGCGATGAATGGGTTGAAGCCGGCGACCCGTGGGTTTGGCGCGAGGGAGATGGCGCTCCCCGTGCCGTAGTTCCCCTCGGCCTGCATGCGGGTGACATTGGCGTAGCCCCCGAAACCGCTCATCCAACCCGGCAGGAACGTGAACTGCTGGTTGTAGCCGATCTCGATACCCTTCACTTTGGCGAAGCCGCCATTGTACTGCGTGGTCAGTGCGTAACCGGCGTACTCGCCGCTGAAACCGTTGTCGGTGCCCGAGGCGATCGTCGTCCCGCCTGCGGTGTAGATGAACTTTTTGATCTCCTTCAGGAACACCCCGATCGTGAGCATTCCCGCCGGCTCGAAGTAGAGCTCCGTCGTCAGATCAAAGTTGTCGGCCGTCTGCGGCAGCAGGCTCGGATTGCTGGTGGAGACTGTCTGATTCTCGTAATTGACGGTCGTGCGCGGGATCAGCTGGCCGACGTTGGGGCGGCCAATGCTGGTCGAGTAGCTGAGCCGTGTCAGGAGGTTCGGCGTGAATTGGTAACGCAGATGCACGCCGGGAAACACGCTCTGGTAATCGCCGGATCGGGTCTGACGCCGGCCGAATTCCTCGCGGGTGCGGCGGGTGATCTCTCCGTCGGTGAGCGGCGCGGAGCCCCAAGCGGTGCGGCGCGCGCGCTCCTCTGGGGTGATGACCTGCAGCGCGCCTTCGCCATCGGTCTCGGTGAACTCCACTCGCACGCCGCCGAGGATCGAGAATTGGCCGAGCCGCAGGTTGCCCATCAGGTAGGCCGCGCGGATCTGCTCCTCAAACTGCTGGTTGCCAGTGAGCGCCGTCTGCAGGTCGGTGGCGAGTTGGCGACGAAAGTGGGCCGGGTTGGCGGCGATGGCCTTATCCAAATTGAACGCGCGCCCGTCGGCTTGGAAGGCCGGGAACGGTACGGCGCCGTAGCGGCCGAGCTCGGTGTCGGGGAACGGCCGGTTCGCGAGGCCGAACTGCGCGAGGTTGTCGTCGTTTCGGCCCGTCGCCGAATTCGGGCCCATCACGCCATCCGGTCCGACGTAGGCCGTGTTGTAGGGCGTGTTGTCGAGGTTGCGGGTCTGGCGGCGCCAGCGCAGGCCCGTCTTGAGGTAGGCGGGGACCGGCGTCGTGAAGTTCCGGCGGTAGTTCACCGCCGCGCCTTGGTAGGCGTCCCAGCCGACCATGCGGGCGCTCGAGTAAAGGTTATCGGTGTAGCTCTCCAGCTTCGTCCAGTCGGCGCCCTCTGTCTGCGTGACATCTGGGAAGAGCCGGTTGTTGCGCCGCAGGGTGAAGCCGACGTTGCGGGCGGTGTAGGTGAAGGTGTTGTTGCCCGGGTAGTCGGCTTTGGACTGCGAAGCGTAGACGTCGTACTCAAGGTTCCAGCTAGGGTGCCGGTGGACACCCCCGAGGTTGAGCGAGTTGGTAGCGCCCAGTTTGTAGTTCGCGAGCGAGGCGATCGCGACGGTGCTCGCCGCCACGCCCCGGACCCGCGTCTCGTCGTCCGTGTAGCCCGGAATAATGCCGCCCGTACCGGTGAGGGCGCCGGCGGCGTCGCGGGTGGCGACGGCCTGATTCGTCTGCCAAGTAACCTGGCTGTTACTGGTGTGCTCGGTGTGCTTGGCGTACTGCCAATTGGCGAAGAGCCGCGCCTGATCGGTCAGCTTGTAGTCGAGTTTCACGCCCGCGCCGGAGCGGGTCCGGACATTATTAAAGTCCTGGATCTGGTACTGGTAGGTGTAGGCGGGGCCGGTGACGTCGTTCGGCAGCTGTTGGTGCGCCTGGCTGGAGACGTCGATGATGGAGCCGTGGGGGCGGTAGGCGAGGTTCACGGAGACGCCGATGCGGCCACCGAACACCTCGGAGTAGGAGAGCGAGGCGCCGGTGCGGGGCCGGTCGCGGGGATCCTGAGCGCGCCAGATGGCGCCGATCGAGCCGCGGATGCGCCGCTCCGGCGAGCTGTCGAAGGCGCTTTTCGTGACCAGGTTCACGGCCCCGCCGATCGAATCGCCGTCCAAATCGGGCGTCGGCGATTTAGTAACTTCGATGCGCTCGATCGAGTCGGCGCTTACAGTCTGGAACTGAAATTCCCGGGTGGAACCCGCGGAGCCGGCGTCGGCGAGCCTGTTTCCATCCTGCGTGATGGTGCTGAGGTTTTGGCTGAGGCCGCGGATGCGCAGGTAACGGTTATCACCGCCCACGGACTCCCCTTCGATACCGGGGAGGCGGGCCGCGAGATCGGCCGGGTTCCCGGCGAGGGCGCCGAAGGCGTCGGCGGAAACCACGTTCTTCACCCCGTCGGAGAGGCGTTGGAGCGTAATGGCTTTGGCGTTACCCTCGCGCTCGCTGCCCACTACGAAGCGGCTCATCCGGTAGATTTCCGCGGTGAGTCCGACGTCGCGGCGGACGATGCCCGTGGCCCCGATGGTGGCGGCGGCTTCGGCCGGGGAGAGTCCCGTGTAGGTCACGAGGACCACCGCCTCGCCTGCGGACAGACCCTCCAAGCGGTAGATGCCTAGGTTGTCCGTGGTCGTCTCGAGGTTGGAGCCCTTGAGCTGGACGCGGGCGCCCTCGAGGACGGTGCCGGTGGCGGAGTTGGTGACGGTACCCGTGAGGGTGTCCTGCGCGGAAGCCGAGCGAACGGCGGCGGCGAGGCCGAGGAACAGGACGAGAACAAGGCGCGGGGCAGCAATCATAGCGGTGGGGAGCCCGCGGAAGGGGGCCGGGG
>CAIOTK010000467.1 GCA_903861185.1 uncultured Opitutia bacterium
CCTCAGGCACCTTCTGCCGGAGGAGGATCGAGCGGGCGGCAGCAAACACGCCCTCGAACTCCCGCCGCTGTTTGCCCCGTTCTTGAGTGCGCGCCTGCGTGACCGCTGCCTCCCAGCGCGCCGGGTCGCGGCCTTGGGCGCGGAACCAAGCCGCTGCATTCGTCAGCATCCGCTCGTCGAGGCGCTGGAGCGCCGTGAGGTGATCCGCGCGCCGCAGCTCGAGGTACTTCCGCTCGGTGAAGCCGGCCCGATTCTCTGCGGGCAGGAACGCCGCCGGCCGCTCCGCCAGCTGGGTCGTCGCGAACACCGCTTGGATCGCGTAGTAGTCGCGCGTCGGAATGGGATCGAATTTGTGGTCGTGGCAGCGCGCGCACTGCAGCGGCTGAGCGAGGAAGGTCTCGCCCACGCTGTTGGTCACGTCGTCGAGGAACCGCTGCCGCGCGACCTTTGCAACCTCCATGCCGGTGAGCTCCCACGGCCCCATCCGCAGGAAACCGGTCGCAACCACGGCCTCGGGGTTGTCCGGCGCGAGCTCGTCCCCGGCGATCTGCTCCCGGATGAAGCGGTCGAAGGGGCGGTCGGCATTGAAGGCCCGCACCACGTAATCCCGGTAGCGCCAAGCGTTGCCGCGGTCGTAATCGTTGGCGAAGCCCGCGGTGTCCGCGTAGCGCACGACGTCGAGCCAGTGCTGCGCCATCCGCTCCCCGTGGTGCGGGCTGGCGAGCAGCCGGTCAACGGCCGCCGCGACGGCCGCGCGGGGGTCGGTAGCGTGCGCCTGCACGAAGGCCGCGACCGCTTCGGGCGAGGGCGGCAGACCGGTGAGACCGAAGCTCAGGCGACGCAGCAGCACGCGGGCCTCCGCGGTTGGGGCGGGAGAAAGACCGAGGCCGGCGCGCTTTTCCTCCACGAAGGCGTCGACCGGATGTGCGGGCCCGGCGGGGACCGGGGGCTTTCGCAGCGGTTGGAAGGCCCAGAGATCGGCCGGTTGGTAGCGGCGGACGTTCCAGTCCGGGGAGAGGCCGGCACTGGTCGCGACGTTCATCCCGTCCTCCGCCGTCCAGGCCGCGCCGCGGGTGGCACGGATCGCGTCTTGGCGCGCCGCGTCCGGCCAAGGCGCGCCGCCGGTGATCCAGTCGCGCAGCCAGTCGAGTTGGTCGGGCGTAAGCGCCTCGGACTCCTTGGGTGGCATCGCCTCCCAATCGCCGTGGTCGCGTTGCGCGGAGAGGTACAGCGGGCTCTCCTCGGGGCGGCCGGCGACCACGGCCGGCTTCCCGCTGTCACCGCCCAGCAGGGCCTCGGCGCGGGTGCGCAGGTCGAGGCCCCCCTTGAGCTTCGTTTCGTCCCGGCCGTGACAGGCGAGGCATTTCTCCTGCAGGAGGGGTGCGATGCGGCGCGTAAACAGTTCCTCTGCACCAGTACTGGTTTCCGCGGCGGGCGCGGCTGCCGCGAGCGCGGCGGCAAGCAGGAACAGGTGGGGCGGGGTCACGCGTCGGATTGAAAGGATTCCCGTGGGGCGGGCAATGCCGTGGCGCTCAATTCGCCGCCTTCCTCGGCTCCCCTGACGCCCCCCCAGTCTCCGGGCGGATCGCGCTTGGGGGCGGTGGCGGCGGGCCGGCCACCACTTGCAGGGGCCGCCGGTCTCGCTGGAGCGCGGCGTCGAAGGTGCGGGCGTGCGCGTCGAGGCGTTGCACGAGGTCTGGATGGCGTTGCGCGAGGTTCTCCTGTTCCCCGGGATCAGCCGCGAGGTCGTACAACTCGGGTGTCGCCAACACGCGGTGCTGGCTCGTGAACAGGGTAGGTTGATGTTCCCACCACAGGCTGGCCGGCCGCGGGGTGGGCGCGGGGATGCCCGCGAGCAGGAGCTTCCACTGTCCCTCGCGGATCGCCTGCGGCTGCAGGCCGAAGTAGTGGACCAGCACGCGTGGGGATCTGTCTGGAGCGGGCGCGGATAGGAACCAGGGCGCTAGGTCACGGCCGTCGATCACGCGGTCCGCCGGCAGGGCCGCCCCCGCCAGCCGGGCGCAGGTCGGGAAAACGTCGAGCAGAGAGACCGTTGCGTCCACCACGCGCCCGGGGGTGATGCCGCCCGGCCAGCGCACCAGCAGGGGGACACGAATGCCGCCCTCCCACGTGGTGCCCTTGCCGGCGCGCAGCGGGCCGTTGCTACCCGCCAGGGAACGGCCCGGGAAGCGGGAGGCCTTGGCCTTCGTTTTGGGTGGTCCAGCTTTCGCCGCGGCGGACGCATTGCCGCGACCCCCCGAGGCCCCGTTGTCGCTCGAGAAAAACACTATGGTGTCCTTTTCCAGCCCGAGCTCGCGCAGGGTGTCGAGGATCGCGCCGGTGCTGGCGTCGAGTTCCTCCACGGCGTCCCCGTACAGGCCCCCCCGCGACTTGCCGGCGAACTCCGGCGAAGCGTACTGCGGGATGTGCGGCATCGTGTGGGGCAGATAGAGCAGGAAAGGTCGGTCGCGGTTCGCCCGGAGGAAGGCGATGGCTCGCGCGGTGTAGCGGCGGGTCAGCGTCGACTGGTCGACGGGCGCTTCCACGACCTGCTCCCCGTCGATGAGCGGCAGCGGCTCCAGTCCCATCACCTGAATGAAAGGTTCTCCCGCCGGCCACTGGTTGGAGTCGTTGCTGTGCGGGACGCCGAAGTACTCGTCGAAGCCATGGCGGCGCGGCCGGAACGGCTTGGCCCACCCGAGGTGCCACTTGCCGATGCACGCCGTCGCGTACCCGCGGGCCTTGAGCAGGGTCGCGAGCGTAAGCTCGGCTTCCGGCAGGCCGTGGTGCTCGGTCGGGAAGAGCACGTACGGCACGCCGGCCCGCGCCGGCAGGCGGCCCGTGAGCAGGGCCGCCCGAGATGGGCTACAGAATGGCGCCGCGGAGTACGCGTCGGTGAAGCGCACGCCCTCCCGCGCCAGCCCGTCGATCCGCGGAGTCGCGATGGTCGCGCTGCCTTGGCAGGAGAGATCCCCCCAACCGAGGTCGTCCGCCAAGATCACGATGAAGTTGGGCGGTCGCGCGGCACCCCAAGCGGCGGTGAAAAGGAACAACAGCAGCGCCAACGCGGGTCGGGGAGGCATCGGGCGGGGGAGGGCGGGAACGTGGCTTCGCGTGCTTCGGCGGACAAGCCGGGTTGCATCCTAGCGCGTGGCGGGCAGGCGATCTAAGGCTGCGCGGGCCCGCGCCTTGGCCGCCTCGTCGTGCTTCTCGCGGGAGGGCATCGCCAACCCGCGCTCAAGTGCCGCGCGGGCGGGGCCGGGCTGGCCGGCGCCCGCGAGAGCGAGGCCGAGTTCAAGGTGATGCTTTAGCTGGCCGGGCTCCAACTCGACTGCCCGTTTTAGGTAGCGCACCGCCTCCGCGTGCGAGGCGCCGGGTAGGCCCCCGTAAAATAGTTTCACGACCAAGCGCGCGGTCCCGCCGAGCTCCGCGACTTCGTGGTGCCACCGGCCGAGGATATGGTGCGCCCACGCGTAGGCGGGATCGAGCGTTAGCGCCCGTTCGGCCTCCGCGCGCAGTTCGCGCGAGTAGCGCACCTTTTCCCGCGTCCCGCTCAGTACCCCCAGCTTGCCCAAGCAGATCGCTACCGAGAGCACGTTCTCGGCCCGCTGCGGCTCGAGTTCCGCCGCGCGGCGCGCGTGCACCAGCGCCTGCTCTACCGTCGCCCGTTGTTCTTCCCGCGTAGGCAGCTCGACCATCAGGTCCGAGTACTGGCGCGCGAGCTTCTGCCGGAGGAAGGCGTCCGCGGGTCGCGCCGCGACTGCTTCCTGAAAAAGGGCGAGGGCCCGCCGGGTATCCAGGCTGGCCTCCGCGGCCAGTGCCGCGCGCACGAGTTCGTCCGTCCCCTTGCCGGATTCCGCCTGAGCGCCCGCCAGTCCGAGGGCGGCGAAGGCGAGCAGCGCGGGGAGGACGGATCGCATCTCGGCAAAGCTTGGCGTGGCTCGCTCCGGGCGCAAGTGCTCGCGGAGCAGCGGCGCGCTCGGCCGGTTTTCGCTTGGCGCGCCCGGGTGCCGTCGGTGAGGGTGGCCGAATGGCCGCCGAACCAATCCGCTTTTACCACCGCGCTCGCGCCCGTGAGGAGACGGAGGAGATCTTCGGCGAAAGCTGGCTGCGGTTCGCCTACGAGCACCCCGTCGGTCGTCTCGCCGTCTGGCTCCTCGCTCGGCGCGTCCTGTTCTCGCGTTGGTACGGATACCGGATGAACCGGCCCGCCAGCGCCCGGCTGATCCTGCCGTTCATCGCCCGCTACAACCTAGACGTCGACGAATTCGCGACCTCCCCGTTCCGCTTCGAACACTTCAATGCCTTTTTCTACCGTGCCCTCCGCCCCGGCTGCCGTCCGCTGGCCCCGGGCGCGGACGTCGCCGTCCTGCCCGCAGACGGCCGACACTTGGTGTTTCCGGATGTCGAGGCGGCCGACGGTTTTTACGTGAAGGGCGCCCGCTTCTCCCTCGCGGAACTCCTCGACGACGCCGACCTCGCGGCTCGCTTCGCCGGTGGGGCGATGGTGATTTCGCGCCTCTGCCCCGTTGACTACCACCGGTTTCACTTTCCGGTGGCCGGCGTGCCCGGAGAACCCCGCCGGGTCCAAGGCTGGCTCTACTCGGTGAGCCCGATCGCCCTGCGCCGGCGTATCCGCTATCTGGTCGAGAATAAGCGTGAGGTCACCCTCGTGGATAGTCCCGCCTTTGGTCCGGTCGCGGTGCTCGAGGTCGGGGCCACCAACGTGGGCAGCATTTTGCAATCGTTCGTTCCGGGGCGCTCGGTGGCCAAGGGGGACGAGAAGGGTTTATTCGCCTTCGGCGGCTCCTGCGTGATCACCCTTTTCGCGCGCGGCCGGATCCGCTTCGACGCCGACCTCGTTGCCCAGAGTGCTCGTCACATCGAGACCTACGCCCGGATGGGCGAGTCGCTCGGGACCGCGCCTAGGGCCTGAGCGCGGTCACGGGGCCGGGTGGGCTTGCGTCTCCCCCCGCGGCGCCTTCTCTGCGGGCTGCGTTTTCCCATGCTCCACCGTCTCTACTCTGCCCTCCTGCTCGCGCCGCTCGTGGCGTTGGCCCAGCCCAGCCCCGAGATCCTCTCCCCCGGCACGGTCCTCGCGCCCGACGGGGGCCCCCTCGAGGTCCGCCTCGTCGCCACCAACGCGACCACCGCGCTGAATAATCCCTTCGCCAATTGGCGCATCCAGCTGCCGAATCGCACTCTGACGGCCTCCTCCGCCTCCACGCAGACGGAAGGCAGCGAGAGCCGTGTGACCCTCTCCTTCGGCAACGTCACCACCGCCGATGCTGGCTCGGTGGTCGTCAATTACGTGCCTCCCGGCGGCGCCACGCTTTCCAGCCCCGCGTTTCCCCTACGCGTCGTGGCCGGTGCCCCCGAGATCGGCACGCCGCCGGCTAGTCAAAGCCTAGCGGCCGGTCGCCCCCTGCAGCTCTTCGTCCTCGCGGGCGGCTCCGCGCCGCTCACTTACCAGTGGCAGAAGGACGGCGCCCCCATCAGCGGCGCTACGCGCTCGAGCTACCTGCGGACCAATCTGCAGGCCGCCGATGCCGGCGCCTACGCGGTGGTCGTGACTAACGCTCAGGGTTCCGTCACCTCTTCCGCTGCTGCGATCACGGTCGTTTTACCCGTGCCTCCCATTATCACTACTCCCCCCGCGGCCCAGTTGGTCATTGAGGGCGGCGAGGCACGCTTCACCGTGACCGCGACCGGTCCGGCCCTCACCTATGCGTGGCGCAAGGACGGCGCTGCGCTGCCGGGCGCCACGGCGGCGCAGCTCGAACTGCGCAACGTACAGCTCTCCCAAGCTGGCGCCTACGCGGTGACGGTCAGCAACGGCGCCGGTTCCGTGGAAAGCCCGGCCGTCCGCCTTACCGTCAACCGCGCCGCCAATCCGGGCCGGCTCGTCAACCTCTCCGTCCGCACGCCCCTCGCAGTGGCCGACGAGGTGCTGTCGATGGGGTACGTGGTCGGGGGTGGCGGGACCGCCGGCAATAAATCGGTCCTGATCCGTGCCGTCGGTCCCGGGCTGACCGCGTTCGGCGTGGCGGGCGCGCTGCGGGACCCGCGGCTGGAAACCTACGCCGGGCAGGCCCGTACCGGCGGCAACGACAACTGGGGCGGCGGCGCCGCGCTCCGCGAGGCCTTCGCCGCGGCGGGGGCTTTCCCGCTGGCGAACGACTCCCTCGATGCCGCGCTCACCGCTACCGTCTCGCCGGGGGATAACTCGGTGCGGATTTCCGGAGGCGGGGGAGCCACGGGCGAGGTGCTCGCCGAGGTCTACGACCTGACCGCCGGTTCCGCGTTCGCCACGCCCACCACGCCCCGGCTGGTCAACGTTTCGGTGCTCAAGCCACTCGCTGCCGGGGAGACGTTGATCGCGGGTTTCGTGGTCGGGGGTGGGGCGGGCAAGCGCCTGTTGGTCCGCGCCGTCGGGCCCGGCCTCACCGCCGGCTTCGGAATCGAGGGCGCCCTTGCCGATCCTGGGCTGGAGGTTTATCGCGGCTCCGCCGTCGTTACCGGCAATGACAATTGGAATGCGGCGGACGCCGCGACCTTCGCGCAGGTGGGCGCGTTTGGCCTCCCGGCCGGGAGCCGTGACGCGGCGCTGGTCCTCGACGTCGCGCCCGACGCTTACAGCGTCCAAGTGCGCAACCGCGCCGGAGGCGGGGGTTTGGTCTTGGTCGAGGTGTACGAGGTGCCCTGAGCTCGGCGCGGGAATACCGCGAGGCTGGTGCCCGGGACAGGACTCGAACCTGCACACCTTACGGCAAAGGCTTCTAAGACCTTCGTGTCTGCCATTCCACCACCCGGGCGGGCTGGCAGGGAGGTTTCTCCTTCCTGCGCCAGGCCGCAAGCGCCTAGTGGCGACCGGGCCCCCGCGCAAAAAGGCGGTGGCGTCGACCGGCGCGGCGGGTTTCGCTCTGGCGCTTACCCCGATGCCCCTTCTGCCCCTGTTGTTTATCCTGCTGGCCGGCGCCGTGTCTGCTGCGGCGCCCGGACCAGCGCGTCCTAACATCGTCGTCATTCTCGCCGATGACCTCGGCTACGGCGACCCAAGCTGCTATAATCCGGAACGCGGCCGGATTGCGACGCCCCACCTCGATCGCCTCGCCCGCGAGGGCGCGCGCTTTACCGACGGGCACGCTTCCTCCGCCGCGTGCTCGCCTTCCCGCTACACGCTCCTCACCGGTCGCTATCATTGGCGCACTCGGCTCCAGTCCGGCATCGTCGACCTGTGGGAGCGCCCTCTGATCGCGCCCGATCGCCTGACCATCGCCGGCCTCGCCCGCCGGCAGGGGTACCGGACTGCCGCGTTCGGTAAGTGGCACTTAGGCTGGGACTGGCCCCTCGAGCCGGGCGACCTAGCTGCCCTCCGCGGGCTCGGTGGGCGCGCGGGTCGCGCCCGCGAACCGCTGGTCACGGAACCCACCGCGGAGCACCGCCGCGTCTGGTCTCGGATGTTTTCCCAACCCATCACGGGCGGCCCGATCACCCGCGGCTTCGAACATTACTTCGGGACCGATGTCCCCAACTGGCCGCCCTACAGCTTCATCGCGGACGACCGCACGGTCGGAATTCCTTCCACTTTGCTGCCGGCCCGGTTGCTGGAGGGTTTTCGCGCTAGCTTCCAAGGACCGGCGCTGCCGGGCTGGGAATTCGAGCCGGTGCTCGACACCACGATCGCTCGGGCGGAGGCCTACGTCGCCGAGCGCGCCCGGAGCGCCGAGCCTTTCCTGCTCTACGTCGCCCTCACCACGCCCCATACGCCGATCTCTCCCAGCCGCGCTTGGCAGGGGCGCAGCGGGCTCAACGATTACGCGGATCTCGTAATGGAGACGGACGACGCCGTCGGCCGCCTCCTCGCCGCACTGGATCGCCACGGCCTCGCGCGCGACACCTTTGTGCTCTGCACCAGTGACAACGGCTACGAAACCGCCATCGGAATCAAACCGTTGGAGGCGCTCGGCCACTTCCCGAGCGGCCCCCTCCGGGGCTATAAGCGCGATGCTTGGGAGGGCGGCCACCGGGTGCCGTTCTTGGTGCGCTGGCCAGGAGTGGTCCCCGCCGGCCAGGTCTCCGGGGCCTTGGTGCATCAGGCGGACCTGATGGCCACGTTGGCGGAGATCTGGGGCGAAACGCTGTCCGTCGATGCGGGCGAAGACAGTTTCAGCCTGCTCCCGCTGTGGCGGGACGGCCGCGCCGAGATCCGTCCCCACGCGGTCAGTTGTGGAGTGAACGGACTGCAGGCGGTCCGCGAAGGCCCTTGGAAACTCCTCTGCGGCCGCACGCCGCGGCTGCATCACCTCGGGGAGGACCTCGCCGAGCAGCACGACCGGGCGGCCGCCGAACCGGCGCGCGTCCAGGCGATGCTTGCGCTGCGCGAACGCCTTATCACCGAGGGACGAAGTACGCCCGGGCCGCGGCGCCAAAACGACGTTCCGGTGCGCCGTCTGCCCGGCGGGGGCTGATCAGTAGCCGGCGTCGGCGAGTTGCCGGCGCACTTCGCGGAGCGCCGGGGCCAGCTGCGTCGGCAGGTCCGTCCAGATCGGCTCGAGTGCGAGGCGGTCGTTGTAGCCGGCGCGGCGGAGCGCCTTTAGGTAGGGCCGGAAATCCTCGCCGTGGGTGCCGGGAGCAGCGCGGTCGCGGTTCTCGGCCAAGTGGGCGTGGCGGATGAGCGGGCCCACCGCCAGCAGGTCGTCGGGCGACTCCCCGTTACGCAGCATATGGAAGAGATCGACCAGCAGCTTCACCGCCGGATGGTTCGCCCGCCGGACCGCCTCGGCGCCCTCGCGCACGGTGTTGATCAGGTTGCATTCACCGCGGTTGAGCGGCTCGACCACGATCATTACGCCCTGCTCTTCGGCCAAGGGGGCGAACTGGCGCAGCAGGTCCACGTACTGCTCGAAGGCGCGCGCGACGGGGAACCCTTCCGGCACCATCCGTGCGCCCGCGCTGCCGAACACGATCCGGGTCATTCCGATTTCACGGCAACGGCGGAAAACGGTATGGGCATAGCGGTCGAGCCGCTCGTAATCGAGGTCCGGTCCGCTGCACTTGAGCGCGGCCGGTAGGAGCACGTTGGCCGCCGGCATCGGGAACCCGCTGGCGCGGAGGGCAGAGGCGTGCGGGGCGAAGGCGGCGTCGGGCGACTCGGGCAGGAGAAAGTTCACGACGTGGCCCTCGATGAAGTCGCACTCCGGGCGGAAGGGGAGGGCAGCTAGGGTCGCGGGATCGGTGCAAAAGCCGAGTTGCATCCCCCGATGGAACGCGCCGCCTCGCCGAAGGCACGGCGAAAAAGCGCTTGCTTCCCCCGGAGGCTTGCCGCTTCCTCGACCTCCCTTGTTCGGGCTGTAGCGTAGCCTGGTAGCGCGCTTGCATGGGGTGCAAGAGGTCGTGAGTTCGAATCTCACCAGCCCGACCATTTCAAAAACCCCGGCCCCCCGGGTTTTTCGGCCCCGCCGACGTTCACCTCCGGAGACTTCGTCCCTCGCTTGACTATGCCTCCCCAGGTATATGAGTTTCGAGGTATGAATTTGTCCGAACTGCGCACGTTGCTCTCTTCCCAGCCCACCGCCGCTCTCGAGCTGGTCTTTGACGATGGCGACACCGTCCCGCCCTCGTTCCACGTCACCGAAGTCGGCCACGTCACGCGGCGCTTCATCGACTGCGGCGGCACCCGCCGGACGACCGAATGCTGCCTGCTCCAGGTCTGGGTCGCGGAGGGAGATCCGGAACATCGGCTCCCCGCGGGCAAGCTCCTCGATATTCTCCGGCTGGCCGACGATTTGCTCCCTTCCGCGGCGCTGCCGGTCGAAATTGAGTATGAGGGCTGCGTCCTCTCGCACTATCTCGTCGCCGCGGGCGAGGCCGCGCCCGGGCTCATCCGCCTACGGTTGGAGGACAAGCACACCGACTGCCTCGCGAAGGAGGCCTGCGGGCTTTCGCCCGCCGGCGCCTGCGGCCCCGGCTGCTGCTGAACGCACGTGGACCTGATCGCGATCTACGAATGCCTGTGCGACCGCACGCGTCTGCGGTTGCTCCACCTGCTGTTGGACGGGCCGCTCTGCGTCTGTCACTTCCAGGAGGTGCTGGGCGCGGAGCAAGTGAAGGTCTCCAAACACCTCGCCTACTTGCGCCGCCATCGCCTTGTGCTGGCAGACCGGGCCGGTAACCGCCGCGTTTACCGCCTCCCGGAGGTAAGGCCTGCCGCTCTAGCCGCCAATCTCGACTGCCTGCGGGCCTGCGCCCCGGGCGATCCGCTTCTCCGCGCGGACAGCCGCCGCCTCCGCGCCCTGCGCGCCCGGCTAGGCCCCGAGGCCTTCGCCTGCGCCGCGCCGGCCGCCCGGCCTGACTGAGCCCCCTTCTTCGCTGATGAGCTCCCCGGTCCCCGCCCGGCTCGATTTCTTCGAGCGTCACCTCACGCTTTGGGTACTCGCCTGTATGGGTGCCGGCCTCGCCCTCGGCCGGCTGCTACCGGAGCTCACGGCCCAGCTTTCCGCGCTCGAGTTTGGCCGGGGGTCCCACGTCAACGCCCCGATCGCGATTTTGATCTGGCTGATGGTGGGGCCGATGATGCTGCGGATCGACTTCACCGCGCTCGCCGGGGTCTGGCGCCGTCCCGCCGGTATCGGCGTTACCCTCTTCGTCAATTGGCTCGTGAAGCCGTTTAGTATGGCGCTGCTGGCCTGGCTCTGTCTCCGCGTGGTCGCGGCCGACGGCCTGGGCTGGATCTCTGTGGCGGCGGCGCGAGATTACACTGCGGGACTGATCATCCTCGCGGCGGCCCCCTGTACCGCGATGGTGTTTGTTTGGAGCCAGCTGACCGACGGCGACCCCGCCTACACCCTTGCTCAGGTCGCGCTCAACGACCTGATCATGGTCTTTGCCTTTGCTCCCCTCGTGGCGCTGCTGGTCGGGGTCAGCGGGGTGGCAGTGCCGGGCGCGGTGCTGCTGACCTCTGTGTTAGTCTTCATTGTGGTGCCCCTTGCCGCCGGAGCGGCCGCCCGCCTTCTACTGGTGCGCTGGCGCGGGGAGGAATGGCTGGCTCGGCGCTTCCTGCCGGCCTGCCGCCCGGTGACGCTCGGCGCACTGTTGGCTACCCTAGTGCTGATCTTTGCGTTTCAGGCGGGTAACCTCCTCTCGAACTGGACTGCGGTGCTGTTGATCGCCGTCCCGATTTTGATCCAGGTCTACCTCAACTCCGGGCTGGCCTACCTGCTGATGCGCCGATTTCGAGTGCCCCACGCGGTCGCTGCTCCCGGGGCGCTGATTGGGGCGAGCAACTTCTTCGAACTCGCGGTCGCGGTGGCGATCACTCTCTTCGGCCCGGCCTCGGGCGCCGCCCTGGCGACGATTGTCGGGGTGTTGGTCGAGGTGCCCGTGATGCTCTCGGTCTGCCGCGCCTGCGTTGCCAGCCGGGCTTGGTACGTGCGTGGCGCCACTCCTGCCTCCTCCCCGTGAAACCCACCGTCCTCATCCTCTGCACCGGAAACTCCTGCCGCAGCCATCTCGCTGAGGCGATTCTGCGCGCCGCCGCCGGAGACCTCGTGGAGGTCCAGAGTGCTGGATCCCGGCCGGCCGGCTACGTTCATCCGCTTGCGGTGCGAGTGCTCGCCGAGATCGGCCTCGATGCCTCCGGCCACCGCTCAAAGCATCTCGATGAGTTTCGCGACCGGCCAATCCAGACCGTGATCACGGTCTGCGGCCGGGCCGACCAAGTTTGCCCGGTCTTCCCGGGGCAGGTGCAACGGTATCACTGGGGCTTCGACGATCCCGCCGAGGCCCGCGGCACGGAAGACGAGGTGTTGGAGGTCTTCCGTCGCGTGCGGGACGAGATCCGCCGCGTGTTCGGGGCTTATGCCGCCGGTATCCGCGATGGCCGGTCGACTGGTGGCAAGGTAGCCGTATCCTGAGGCGGCCTCGTTAACCCAAAGGGTGGAGACGGCCGCGGCGAACCGGCCTCAGAACCACTGGAACTTTTCCGGCACGTAAACCGTGTCGAAAGCTTGGAGCCGGAATTGCTCGGTCGCCTTGCCGTCCATCACGGCCTTGAGGTTCACCTTGTAGGTTTTGCTCACGCCGTCGACGTTCCGGATGATGCTGATCTCCTTCATATTGGCGCGCTGGACGTCGAACCCGCCCGCCTCCATCACGGCCTCGAAGGCGGTCACCGCCCGCTCGAGCTGCAGTTTGCCCGGCTTGAGGACGGCGCCGGTCACGAAAACGGAGAAGGTTGAGGTGACGACGGAAACCTTCACGTCCTTGGTC
>CAIOTK010000468.1 GCA_903861185.1 uncultured Opitutia bacterium
CAGCCACCAACTCCGCGACGGCCGGTACAGCAGCGCCGGCACCCCCAGCGCCCCCACCCCCGCCAATACCGCCGCCACCTGCAACGGCATCACGCCGTGGTACGCCAACAACGCCAGCGGCACCAAGTAGGCCACCAAGGTCACCCCGTAGTTCAGCGACATCGACCCCAGAAAGAAGCCCTCGTCATTTCCCCGCTCCAAGGCGAAGCCACACGCCGGGCAGGCCGGATTCAACCGGAAGCGCGCGTCCGCCCGGAACAACGTGCGGCCCCCGCAGTTGGGACAACAGTTCGTGAGACCGCGCGTGACGATCTGGAGACGGGTGACCTTGAGCATAAAAAAACCGCCCCACTCTGGCGAGGGGGGCGGCGGGAAAACAACCTTACTCTGCGGCTCAGGCGCCGAGCTGATACCGCACGAAACGGCGCACCTGAATATTCTCGCCGATCTTCGCGATCTGCTCAGTCACCATCTCCTTCACCGTCTTGTCCGGCAGCTTCACGAACGGCTGATCCAGCAGGCACACGGTCGCGAAGTACTTGTCGAGCTTGCCCTCGACAATCTTCTGCGCCGCCGCGGGCGGCTTGCCCTGCACCTGCGAGGCCGCAATCTCACGCTCCTTGGCCACGTCGGCCTCCGGCACTTCCTCGCGGGAAACGCAGGTCGGGCTCGCGGCCGCAATCTGCAGGCAGAGGTCCTTCACGAACGCGCGGAACGCGTCGTTACGGGCCACGAAGTCCGTCTCGCAGTTGACCTCGATGAGGACGCCGACCTTGCCGCCGACGTGGATGTAACTCTCGATCACACCCTCCTTGGTCGCGCGCTCCGCCTTCTTCGCGGCGGACGCAGCACCCTTCTTCCGGAGGATCGTGACGGCCTCCTCCAAATTGCCCTTCGCTTCATCGAGGGCCTTCTTGCAGTCGAGCAGGCCAGCGCCGGTCTTCTCGCGAAGCTCGGCCACGGTCTGGGCGGTGACGGGGGGATTGCTCATACGGGATGGTAAGCCGGGGTTCGCGGGATCACTCCGCCTTCACGGCGGGACGCTTGGCGCGCACGGGCTTCTTCTTGGCGGCGGCCGCGGCCTCGCCCTCACCCTCGACCGGCACGGCACCCTCGGCGGGCACCTCAGTCGGAGCAGCTTCGCCCTCGACGGGAGCCGCCACGGGCGCGGCGGTCTCCACCCCGGCGGTCACGCCGCGGAGATCCGCCGCGCCGCGCTGGGCCCGCCGCGACTCCCGCAGCGCCAGACCGCTCTGCACGGCCGCCGTCACCGCCTCGACGATGATCCGGACCGACTTCACCGCGTCGTCATTGCCCGGGATCGGGTGCGAGACCGTCGCCGGATCCGAATTCGTATCGACCAAGCCGACGCACGGAATCCCAGAGCGGGAAGCCTCGGCGACCGCGATCTTGTGGTGGTTCACGTCGACCACGAACATCGCGGAGGGCAGCCCGCCCATATCGGAAATGCCGCTGAAATTCTTCTGCATGCGGGTCATCTCGCGCTTGATGGCGGACTCCTCCTTACGGGGTAGCTTCGACATCTCGCCGCTGGTCTCCATCGCCTGGTACTTCTTGTACTTGGCGATCGAGCGCTTGACCGTCTCGTAATTCGTGAGCGTGCCGCCGAGCCAGCGGTCGACGCAGACCGGCATATTCACCGAAGCCGCCGCCTCGCGCACGAGGTCCTTGGCCTGCCGCTTGGTGCCGACGAAGAGCACGTTGCCGCCGTTGGCGACCGTCTCCTCAAGGAAGTCACAGGCCTTCACGAGCGCCTCGTGGGTCTTGCCGAGATCGATGATCGTGACGCCCTGGCGGTGATCAAAGATGAAGGGCTTGGAGCGCGGGTTCCAGCGCTTGGTCTGGTGGCCGAAGTGGACGCCCGCGTCGAGCAGGTCCTTGGGAGTGACGTTTAGGTGCATAGGGATCTGATGTTTCTAGCGAGACACAGGTCGGCCGAAGGGCCGCCTTGCGATCGTTGGTTATGGGTTAGCGAACTGATTCCCGGGATGGGAGCCGGTCAGGACACGGGGGCTGGCGGGTACTGGCAAGCGAGAATTGGGGAAAATTCGAGAATGCCGTTGACACACCCCTACCCGCTGCGGATCGTCCGCCCTCTCCTGTTGCAGGGTGGAGCAGCCTGGTAGCTCGTCAGGCTCATAACCTGAAGGTCGCTGGTTCAAATCCAGCCCCTGCACCCAATTTAAGGCCCCGGTGACCAAGCGGTTACCGGGGCCTTCTTGTTTCCGACCGTTGAGGGTCGCGACCAAAGGTCGCGGCAAGTGTCCCTTCCCCGCCAACCCACGCTCGCACGCGCGATTTTCCACCCCCTCCGCGCCAGACAGGCGCTCTCCTGCAGTTCTCCTTCGATTCTGGTTCGATTCTCGTTCGATCGTCCCTTCAGCCTTCCGCCGCCCTGCGGTTCGTTCCCGTCGGCCGGGGAAGGATTCCCCGGCTAGAACACACCTCCCTCGTTTCAGCACCCCGCCCCGGGCTTATGCCATAACCCGGTCGCGCGCGGTCTTGCCTTCGTCCGCCTCCGCGGGCTTCCTCCTCCCGTGCATTCGCATCACGAACGACTCCCCGCCGCGGCTTCCCGCCAAGGCGTGGGTCTGCCAACCGAGCTTGGGAAAAGCCGCGGTGGCCGCAGCGCGACGAGTCGTCGCGCTGGATGTGGGGATTCCTCCCAAATAATTTTCCCCGTGGTGCGCGTGCCGGCCTCCGGCCTTCCGCACCATGACCCCAGCACCTGAACCCGTCCTCCGCTATCGGGGTGGCGATCGCCACCACCTGTTCCTGAACCACGGCACCTGGTTCGTCCGCTACAGCCTGCGCCCGTCGCCGCTGTTCAAGGCCGACCGCCGCGTCGCCGTCTCGCTCGGCACCAAGGACCTCGCCACCGCCCGCGCGCGCCGCGACGCCTTCCTCACCCACCTGCACCTCGAGCAGGCCCTCGGCTCCGTCCAACCGCGCCTCGCCGCCTGAACGCCCGCGCCCCCTCCCCCGATGCCCACTCCCGAATCACCCTCCCCCCACCAGAGAAAGAACTCCCCGCCGCCCACCAATGCCCTCCAGGAGCTGTGGAACGAACAGCTCCGCACCGGGTTTATGGACGTCGAGCAGTCCGCCCCGCAGGAAGCCGATCCCGCCACCGTGACCGTCACCTTTCATCGCCCGCCGCCCCCGGAACCCACCCCACGCCCACCCGAGGATCCCGCAGCGGCAGCCCTAACGGGCCCCTACTGGGACGGCCTGCGCAAGCTGAAGCGGGTCCGCATCACCTGCCCGCCCGCCAGCGGGGTCATCGTGAGCGGCCTCCCCAGCGCGACCGCCCAAGGCCCCAAAAATCCGATCGGTTCGAACCCACGGCCCCCAAGGCACCGTACGCCGGCCTGACCTGTAACGACGACCCCGTAACGGCGGCCGTGGATTAGCGATTAACGGCCTGACCCCATCCGGCTGCGGGGCGCGCGCAACGGCCTCGACTGCGGACCACGTTACCGGCCCCCGGCGCTCCTGCCCCGCCGTCCAGCGCGGGCCCATCCGGCTTGCCATCGACCCACGCCCCCCAGAACTTCGCTCCGACTCCGCCGTCAGGTCTGCGGGACCTGCACCCGGAGTCGAAACTCGTACTGCCAGCCTCTCCTTTCCTCCTTTCCTCCCCTTACCCGGTCTGCCGTCCACGCGACGAGGACCGCTTCTCCCCTGAACTCTCTCCGGCCCCCAGTCCTCACCGTGTCTCCTGCCGATTTGCCGGCGCGGCCTCGTGCCGCCGGGGCCCCGGACCACCGCTCCGCCGGCCGCGATCACGGAGCCTGGGCTACCGCTGGAGCAATCGATGCGCGCTGACCCTCAAGCCCCCCACCCGGCGCGCCCGGGGATGCCCCTCCTCGGCATACTGGCGCTGGGCCTCACCGTGCTCGTCTGGGCGGGTTTCTTCCTCTCGTTGCGTTTGGGAGCCAAGACCGCGCTGCCGCCGCTGGAAATCGCCCTCTTCCGCTTCCTGCCCGCCGGGCTGTGTTTCCTGCCCGTGCTCTGGCGACGCTGGCGCCAAATCGTGGCCGTGCCTTGGCCCCTGTTGCTGATGATGGTGTGCGGCGCCGGCCTCCCCTATTTCCTCGTCGCGGGAATGGGGATGCGCCACGCGCCGGTCGCCGATGGCAGCACGCTGGTGCCCGGCACGCTGCCGCTGTCCGTCTCGCTGCTGGCACTGCTGTTCCTCCGCCAGCCGGTGGCGCCCGGACGGCGCACGGGGCTGGCGTTGATCGGCGCCGGCGTGGCCCTGATGCTGCTGTTTTCGCTCAGCCATCCTCAGCCGGGCCTCGGCCAGGGCTACGCCCTGTTCCTGCTGGGCAGCCTCCTGTGGGCGGGTTTCACCCTCGCGCTGCGGCGCAGCGGACTGGGCGCGCTCGAGGGCGCAGCGGTGCTCACCTACGGCTCACTGCCCCCCCTGCTCCTGGCCCTGGCGCTGCGCGCCACGCCCCTCCGGCTGCCGGAGCTGCCGACCACCGAGCTCGCACTCCAATTTGTGCTCCAGGGCCTCGGGGTGGGCATCGTTTCGACCCTCAGCTACGCGTATGCGGTGGCCCGGCTGGGTTCCGACCGGGCGGCAATCGCCGGCGCGCTGACCCCAGTGGCGGCCTCGCTGCTCGCGGTGCCCTTGCTGGGCGAGATGCCCCCACTCACCTCGCTGCTCGGGATGACCGTGATCGTCGCCGGGGTGCTGCTAGCCAATCGCGCCGCTCACCCCCGGACACAGCCACCCAATCCACCGCCGGCCCCGCCCGGCCAATCCGCTGAGCGCACCCGTCAATGAAGCCCAGTCCCACGATCCTCGATCTCGCCGTGATCGGTGCCGGCGTGTCCGGCCTGTACAGCGCGTGGCGCCTGCTGGAGGACGCCGGGCGACGCGGGCAGGCGCTGAGCGTCACCCTCTTCGAGGGGAGTGAGCGGGTCGGCGGACGCCTGCTCTCGGTCGAGCCGCCCTTCATCCACGACACGCAGGTGGAACTCGGGGGGATGCGCTTCAGCGAGTCGCATCGCATCACGCGCGACCTGATCCGCGCCTTGGGGCTCCCCACGCGCGAACTGGCCGATGCGAACCCGAACAACGTGGCCTTTTTGCGCGGCCGCCGCCTGAAGAAAGGCGAGCTATCCAACCCGGACCGCATTCCCTATGTGATTCCAGAGGACCTGCGCCATCCGGCAGCGCTGGGGAACCTGATGGGCATCGCCGCCGTGCGCGCGCTCGGGCCCGCCTTCAAACGGGTCCTGAATCTGGACCTGACCCTCGAAAGCCTGAAAACCGTCACCCCAGCCCAATGGCGCGCGGTCGGCGAACAGGGTACCTACGAAGGTAAGCCGCTGCACGATACGCCGCTGCACTATGTCCTCATCCGGACGCTCGGGCACGGCGCGGTGCAATTTCTGCAGGACAGCCTCGGCTACGATAGCATTCTCTGGACCTGGAGCGCGGCGGACGGCTTTCCTTGGAACCTGGCCGACTTCGCCGGCGACGTGCCGCATTATCACTTGGTAGATGGCTTTGGCGCGCTGCCGCGCCGCTTGCGGGAACGGGTCGAGGCCCGGCAGGGCAAGGTGCTGCTCAACACCCGCGTCACCGGATTGGAGGAAGCCGTGCTGCCCGACGGCAACCCGGGGGTCTGCATTAACACCGTCAACGCGGAGGGGCTCCCGACGCGGCAGTTGGCCCGCAAAGCCATTCTGGCGATGCCCCGGCGCTCGATCGAGCTCCTCGATCGGACGGGGCCCCTGTTCGACGCGCGGCGGTCCAGTTTTCGAAAATTGCTGGAGTCGGTCTCGCCCATTCCGCTGTTCAAGATCGCCCTCTGCTATGAGCACTGCTGGTGGGAGCGGGTGGTGGGCGCGGGCTCCAATGGGAAGTCGGTCACCGATCTGCCGATGCGGCAGGTCTTTTACTGGAAGGTGAATCCGGACGACCAGCAGGGGGTCGTGATGATCTACGACGGAGGACTGGCCAAATCCTATTGGGAGCAGCTCGATCAAACGGACGGGCTCCGCCCACCGGCGCCCGTAGCCAAGCGCAACCCGGACGTGCCCGTCTGGGCTGATTACGCCGCCTCCCCCCGGATCATCTTCGAAGCGCATCGCCAGTTGCTCGAGTTGCACGGTCTATCCGCGGACGAGGTGCCCCCGCCCTTCGCCTCGGCCTGTATGAGCTGGAGCCGAGACCCGTTTGGCGGCGGCGCGCATTTCTGGAACAAGGGGGTGCGCAGCCACGAGGTTGCGGAGCGGATCCTGCAGCCCATCCCGGGCTGGCCCGTGCACGTTTGCGGCGAATGCTGGTCGCACGAGCAGGGCTGGGTCGAGGGCGCCCTCCAGACGGCGGAGGCGATGCTCCAGCAGCACTTCGGGCTTTCCGCGGTGCACGACTCCGGTCTGATCTGAACCGCCTCTCCTGCCCCGCCTTCCTCTCCCCGCACATCCTTATGGCCCTTGTTGCCCATTACCAGCCGATCGGCCGCTTCGACGTCACCACCTCCGCCCAGCACGACGCGGAGGTAAAGCGCCTGCTGGCCGGCGAAGCGGACTCTCTGGAGATCGATTTTTCGCAGGTCGAATTCCTCAGCAGCGCCGGGCTACGGGTGTTGCTGGTGGCCGCGAGCCTCGCGGAGAAGAAGGGGGGCACGCTGCAGGTGAAAGGCGCGCGCCCCGAGATCCGGGAGATCATCGTCGCGGTGGGCTTCGACGACATCGTGCGTTTGCGGGATTGAGTTTCGCGCCACGTTGAACCCGACCCGCGGGACCCCCTGAGACCGGCATCCCTATGGCGGGCACGCAGCGTAAGTGGATCCCCGACTGGGCCAGTGAGGCCCGATGGTTTGCCGGCCTGACCGAGGAGGAGCGCCGGGCGGTGAAGGCCCGCGAACAGGCGGCCAATCACGCCCTCGCCCCCTACCTCGGGATCGCCTTCGGCCTCGTCGCCATCTCCCTCGTTTTCGTCAATGTCCAGCGCTACCAGAGCGGACTCTTCACGCTCGACCCCTACGATTCGGCGGGTCGCCTGTACCTGATCGCCGTCGGCTGCCACACGCTGATGGCTCTGAGTACCGTGCCGGCCCTGCGGCTGCTGGTGGCCGGCAGCCAAGCGCGGCCTGAGTTCAAGACCCGGCTGTTCCGCCAGCACTTGAGCCTGCTGGTGTGCGGGATGCTGGTGCTGGGGTTTCTCGCGGTGGTGCACCACGCGCGCTTCCTGCGGTTGGCGGGAGTGCTCATTCTGATCAATTTGATCTACGTGCTGCCGTGGCATTTTCGCCTTTCGGTCAACCTGATCGCCCTCGGATTCAGCACCTATGTGATCTACTGGCACGGGAACCGTGATCTGGTGCAGCCCACCGTGACGTTCTCTGAGCTGCTGACCCTGGTCAGCCTCTGCGCCGTGGGCGGAGCGATCCTGTACCGGGACCGCACCCGGGGCTATCTGCTGCAGCACCGCGAGCAGCTCCATCTGGCGCGCCTGCGGGAGGAGATCAGCTTAGCCGCCCGCCTCCAGCAGTCCCTGCTGCCCGCTCCTTGGCCGCCGTCGGCTGATTTTGCGGTGCACGGCCTGATGCGTCCGGCGCAGGACATCGGGGGCGACTTCTACGATCACTTCCGCCTGCCGGGCGGGGCGGTCTGCCTGGTGGTGGCCGATGTGTGCGGGAAGGGCTTGGCCGCGGGCCTGTTCAGCATGTCGGCCCGGAGCGCCCTGCGCAGCAGCACCATCGAACTCGCCCGGACCACGCCGCTGCCCGATCCGGGCACGGTGGTCGCCCGGGTCAACGACCTCCTGCACGAGGGCAACCCGGACCTGCTCTTCGCCACCGCTCTGTACGCACTTTACGAACCGCGCACGGGGCACCTCCAGCTCGTGAACGCCGGCCACGTTAAGCCGCTGCTGATCACCCGCGCAGGCGCTACCCGCTGGCTGGACGTCCCCCCCGGCAGCGCCCTCGGGGCCCGAGCGGCCCGCACCTACTCCAGCTTCCGTTTGGAGCTGCAGCCCGGGGACACCGTGTTGTGCCTCACCGATGGCATCACGGAGGCACTCAACGCGGCCTTGGCGGAGTTCGGGGCCGCACGGGTGCAGGCCGCGCTGGAGGGTTGCACGCCCGCGGGGCCGGTGGCGTGCGGCGAGCGCCTACTGGCCGCGGTCGATGGGTTCACCGCCGGGGTCGCTCAGTCCGACGACATCACCTGCATCGCCCTGACCCATCGTCCGAGCGCCTGAGGGGAAGCGCGTGCGGGACGGGTCGAGGTTCGGGCAGTACTTCCTGCGCGACGGTCTGCACCCACGCGCGCATCGCGTCGTCGCCTTGTCAAAGCGCCAGCAATTGCTCGCGCGGGATGCCTGTTCTGGTTAAGTCCTTGGTCGGACGGATCATGGTCTTTTCCTTTATCGGTGGTTTTGGGCTTAAGCACCAAACCACGTGCCACGATCCGTCTTTTTGCTGAACTCTCCGGACACTACCCTCTGAAGGCGAGCCACGGCGCCGCAGCCCCGATGAAATCCCTCCTTCTACTTCTGCTTCCCCTGTCCCTGACGGCCGCCGACTCCGGCAAGCTAACCGTCACCACCCCCGGGCGGCCGGACGCCCTCGGCCGCGTGCGCAGCGAGGTGCGGGACCAGCAGGGCCGCAAGGTGGGCGTGGTCGAGACGCGCGCGCAGCCGGATGCCCTCGGGCGGGTGAAGAGCGTGATCGTCGATGCCTCCGGGAAGCGGATCGGCACCGCCGAGACGACCGCCGCCCCCGATGCGCTCGGGCGGGTAAAGACGACCTTCCGCGACGCGACCGGGCGCACCACCGGCACCGGCGTGGCGAACGCCCAGCCCGACGCCCTTGGCCGCACTACCACCGTGTTCCGTGACCCCCAGGGTCAACGCACCGGCACCGCCGTTTCCCGCCCGCCTGACGCTCTAGGCCGGGTGAAGACCGAAGTTACGGGTCAAGTGCCGCTCAAGCGGCCTGGATCGCGCTGAACGCCCCTAGAGCGGGGCTTCAGGAAGCGACGCCGCTGGCAGCGGCCGGGGGGGTCTTCTGCTTGAAGATCAGCTTATCCCCGTCGCGCACGACCAAGCAGGGCTCACCGTCCTTGACCTCCCCACGGAGGATGGCCTCGGCGAGCGGGTCCTCGAGGTAGTGCTCGACGGCGCGACGGAGCGGCCGGGCTCCGTACTTCTCGTCGTAACCCTTGTCGATCAGCAGCTGCTTGGCCTCAGGCGTGAACTCGAGGGTGATCTTCCGTTCGACCAGCCGGCGGGCGAACTTCGCAGTCTCGAGGTCGACGATCTTGACCAAGTCGTTCTTATCGAGGGGGCGGAAGAAGATGATGTCGGAGATCCGGTTGAGGAACTCGGGCTTGAACACCCGCTTGGACTCCTCGAGCACCTTCTCCCGCATCCGCTCCGAATCGTTGAAGCTGGCGGCGGCGGCCGCGAAGCCCATCGAGGTCTGGCGCTGCAGCAGCTGCGCGCCGACGTTCGAGGTCATGATGATGATCGTGTTGCGGAAATCCACGGTGCGGCCGAGGGAATCCGTCAGCCGACCATCTTCCATGATCTGGAGGAGGAGCTGGAGCGCGTCGGGGTGGGCCTTCTCGATCTCATCGAAGAGGATGACCGAGTAGGGCCGGCGGCGGACGGCCTCCGTGAGCTGGCCGCCCTCCTCGTAGCCCACGTAGCCCGGGGGCGAGCCGACCAGGCGGGAGACGGCAAACTTCTCCATATACTCGCTCATATCGATCTGGATGAGCGCCTCCTGGTTGCCGAACATCTGGGCCGCGAGCTGCTTCGCGAGCATCGTCTTGCCGACGCCCGTGGGGCCGACGAAGAGGAAAGAGCCGATCGGGCGTCGCGGATCCTTTAGGTCGGCGCGGGAGCGGCGGAGAGCGCGAGAGATGGAGACGGCGGCAATGTCCTGGCCGATGACGGCCTTCTGCAGCTCGGCCTCCATCTGGAGCAGCTTCTCGTTGTCCTTCTTCTCCATTCGGGACAGCGGGATGCCGGTCCAGTCGGCCACGACCTGCATCATCAGGTCCTCGTCGATGGTGACGCGCTTTTCGTCCCGGCGCTTCTTCCAATCGGCGGTGATCTCCTCTTTGCGGGCGCGGAGTTGTTTCTCCTGATCGCGGAACTTGGCGGCCTCCTCGAAGTGCTGGTCGCTGATCGCCTTCTCCTTCTGGGCGCAGACGGCCTCGATCTGGGGCGTGAGGTCCTCGACGTCGGCGGGGCGGCTGAGCGCAGCGATGCGGGCGCGGGAGCCGGCCTCGTCCATCACGTCGATCGCCTTGTCCGGCAGGAAGCGGCCGGTGATGTAGCGATCGGAGAGCTTGGCGGCGGACTCCAGGGACGCATCGGTGAAGATGGCCTTGTGGTGGTCCTCATACTTGCCGCGGATCCCCTTGAGGATGAGGACGGTGTCCTCGACCGAGGGGGCTTCGACCTTGACCGACTGGAAGCGTCGATCGAGGGCGGAGTCCTTCTCGATGTGCTTGCGGTACTCGTTGAGGGTCGTGGCGCCGACGCACTGGAGCTCACCGCGGGAGAGGGCGGGCTTGAAGATGTTGGAGGCGTCCATCGCGCCTTCGGCGGCGCCGGCTCCGACGATCGTGTGGAGCTCGTCGATGAAGAGGATGATG
>CAIOTK010000469.1 GCA_903861185.1 uncultured Opitutia bacterium
CGCGCGGTCCGCCATCCGGCCCGGCGGCGCTGGCTGGTGGCGGCTCTGATGCTCGCCTTCTCGATCGGGGGCAACACGTTCGGGATGAGCGAGGAAGTTCTGGTGTTCGTCCTTCTGACCCTAGGGTTAGCGCGGCGGCTCGGCTGGGATCCGCTGACCGGGGTCGCGATTCCCTTCATCGGCGCCGGCGTCGGTTTTTCCGCCGCGGCCTTCAACCCGTTCACGGTCGGTATCGCGCAGGGTCTGAGCGGACTGCCCCTGTTCAGCGGCTGGGCCTTCCGCCTCGTAATGTGGGCCGCGCTAACTGCGATCGCGATCGGCTACGTTCTGCGCCATATTGCCCGCCTTGATGCGGCCCGCGCGGACGGTTCTTGGACCGCCCCGGCTGCCGGTACCGAGCCTCCGGTGCTCGACCGCTCCCGGCAGGCCGTGCTGGCGCTGTTTGGCCTCGGGATCGCGACGCTGGTGCTCGGGGTGGCGCGGTGGGACTGGTACATCGATGAACTCGCCGGATTGTTTCTCGGACTCGGAGCGAGCGCCGCCCTGCTGGCACGTCTCCGGCCGAACCAAGCTGCGGCCGCCTTCGCAGACGGCGCGCGTGCGATGGTAATGCCCGCCCTCTTCATCGCCCTGAGCAAGGCAGTGCTAGTCGTGCTGCAGGAGGGCCGCGTGATCGACACCCTGCTCCAGCACGCGAGCTCGAGTCTGGGTGGGCTCCCACCCGCGGTCTCCGCCCAAGGTATGTTCGCTGTGCAGTTCGGGATCAATTTCCTTGTGCCCAGTGGCAGCGGCCAGGCGGCGCTCACGATGCCGATTATGGCGCCCCTCGCGGACTTACTGGGCGTGCCGCGCCAAGCCGCGGTGATCGCCTTTCAGCTGGGCGACGGACTCTGCAACTTTGTGATCCCGACCAGCGGCGTAACGATGGGCATCCTCGCCATCGCGGGCGTCCCCTTCGGCACCTGGCTACGCTGGGTAGGCCCGCTGATGCTGTGGCTGGTGGGCGCGGGCGCGCTTTTTCTATTTTTCGCCACCTCCGTAGTCCGCTGGTAGGCGTCGGAGCCTCGGCGCGGATCAATCGTCCAAGGACGGGAGGGCCGCGAGTATCTCGGCGCGCGCCGACGCAAACGCCGGGGGCAGCATTAGGCCCGTGCCCAGGGCTGCCACTGTTTCGTCCACGAGAAAGCCCGGGCCGTCCGTCGCAATTTCGAGGAGAATCCCGCCAGGCTCGCGAAAGTAAACGGAGCGAAAGTAGGTGCGGTCGATCAGGGGCGAGGGCGCGGCCCCAGCAGCTAGGAGGCGCGCGCGGAGCAGTTCGGAGGCGCGCGCGTCCGCCGCGCGCAGGGCCAAGTGATGAACGGTCCCGGCGCCCGGCCGGCCGGATTGCAAGGTGGGTTCGCCGACCAGCTCCAGCCAATGGCCGGGCTGTCCCGGACCGGCGACCAACCGGCGGCGGTCGGCCTCCGCTGCCACTTCCCGCCATCCGAGCAGCTCCTGCAGCACGCGTAACGTCTGCCTGGAGTCGCGGACGCGCAGTTCCGCGCCGGCCATCCCGCGGAGTTGGTACGGCGGGGGCACATCGGCGCCCGTCCAGCCGGGGCGAGGGTCTTCCCGGCAGGCGAGGATTTCCGTCGGGATCCCGTCCGGATCCGACGTGATGAGCAGCGGCGCGCCGAAACGGGTGTCAGGCGTCACTGGGCACCCGGCCCGCCGAAGCCGCTCCGCCCAGAAGTCCAAGCTGTCGTGAGGAGCAGAGAGCTGGATACCCCCGACCTGCCCCGCCCCGACTCGACCGCGCGACGCACCGGGCCAATGGAAGAACGTCAGCAGCGTGCCCGGAGTTCCGATCGCATCGCCATAGTACAGGTGGTAGGCGGACGGATCGTCAAAATTCACCGTGCGCTTCACCAAGCGTAGGCCGAGCACGCGCGTGTAGAAACGAACATTAGCCCGCGGATCCGCGGTGACGGCGGTGAGGTGATGCAGGCCGGCGGCGACAACTTCCATCCCCAGAAGCGTGGGGCGGAACTCGATGATCGCAATCCCGCGGGGCGGCGGGCGACGGCTGACAATTGCTTCGACATCGGTCCGCCCACCTCCGCAGCCTCCACGCACACCTGTCGCCACCCCGACCATGAAGCTGCCATTCCTCACCCTCCTCGCGCTCGCCGCGTTCTCGATCGCTCCACGCCTGCCCGCGCAGGCCGTCCCCCCGGTCAAGCCGGCCGACAGCACTGTCAAGCTGGAGGCATTTACCGTCACCGGCTCGAATTTCAAGCGGCTCGACCAGGAGAAGGTCCTGCCGGTGACCGTATTCAATCTTGAGGCGATGGAGGTCCGCAATGCGCTCACTCCGGTGGAGATGCTCACCGCGCTCCCGCAGATCACGAACCTCCCGCTGAACGAGAGCCAGAACGGCGGCGCGAACGCGCGTGGCGACAACGCGAATGTCAACCTCCGCGGTATTGGCGCGGGCAGCACCCTCGTGCTGCTCAACGGGCGGCGCATCGCCCCCCACCCGATCACCTCGAACGACGGTGGCGTACCAGCCTTCTATGCAAACGTAAACCAGCTGCCCACCCAAGGTATCGAGCGCATCGACGTCCTGCGCGACGGCGCCTCCTCGATCTACGGGTCAGACGCGGTCGCCGGCGTAATCAACTACATCACGCGGCGGGATTTCCGCGGGACCGAGTTCCGCCTGCGCTTCGGCGCCCCGGAGCGCGGCGGTGGCGAGAGCGTGCAGGGCACCCTCACCTACGGCCGCGACTTCGCCGGCGGGCGCGGACGTTTGCTCGCGACCTTTGATCACTTCCAGCGCGAGGAGATCGGCTACTCCGAGCGCAGCTACACGCGCGAGGCCAATCACACCGCGCAGGCGCCGGCCGGGTTCAATGCGATCGGTGGCTCCTTTGACGGCCGCTCGGCCGTGAGCGTTTATCCTTCTTTCCGCATCGGCAATGGCACCGCCGCGAACTTCTTCCGACCGATCAACGGCGCCCTGACGCTGACTACTTCCTCGCCCACCGCGAGCGTGGCCGCCCGCGCGGCTAGCCCCGAATTCTTCACCAACATCAACACGTACCAGAATACGGGCCATAACCAGTCGAACCGGCAGAACTTCTTCACCGGCCTGGAGTACGACCTCAATGACCGTGTAACCGCCTTCGCGGACTTCTCGTTTTACCACGCCCAAGCGAAGATCCGCCGCCAGCCAGTGCAGCTCAACGCTCCCGGCTCTGACCAGTTCGCGCCGATGAGCGTCGACAATCCCTTCAACCCGTACGGCAGCCGCTTCTACCATTCGGCCGGCGCGCCCAACGCCGACGGCACCCCGCGGCTGACCGGCAACCCGCAGCAGATCGTGATGGTCTCCGTGCTGCTGAAAGACGTCGGTCCGGAGCTGATCGAGGTTAATTCGGGCGTCTACCGTGGAGTTGCCGGCCTGCGCGGCCGCTTCCTCGACGGCTGGACGTGGGAGGCGGCGGCCCTCCACACGCGCGCGTACACGGCAGACGTCTCGAACAACGCCGCGCGGGAATCCCTCTTCCAGCGCGCCTTGCTGCGTACCGACGCCTCCGCGTTCAACCCCTTCGGCGCTACCTTCCGCGTCGCCGGCAACGCCGTGGTCTATGACCGTCCTTACACCAATCCTGCGGCCGTCCTCGACACTTTCGTGCAGAAGTGGCGCCACGACGGCTTCAGCGCCCTGACGAGCGCCGATGCGCGAGTGAGCGGTCCCGTCTTCCGGTTCTGGGGCAACACCGTTTCCGTCGCGGCTGGCGCCGAGTACCGCCGGGAGCAGTTCCTCGATCTCCGCCCGGCTTATGTTAGCAGCAATCCGCCGGGCTCGGGCCTGAATGAGAACGATAACGACTACCTGGTGGCCTCCTACGCGCCCGACTCGACCGGCAACCGCGGAGTGTCCAGCGCCTACGCCGAGGCCGTGATCCCGGTGTTCGCCCCGCGGCACAAGCTGCCTCTCCTGCACTCCCTAGAGCTCTCGGGTTCAGCCCGCCACGAGCGCTACAGCGACTTCGGCAACACCACGCGGCCGAAGGTGGGCGTCAATTGGAAGCCCTCGGCGGGGGTGATGGTGCGGGCCTCTTACAATGAGGGTTTCGCCGCCCCGAACCTACCCACCCTCTACGCTCCGACGCGCTTCATTGTCGACAGCGCCCCGGGCCAGACGGACGTCTACCGCAACCAGACTGTCGGGAACGCGACCTACATCATGCGCCGCTACTCGACGGGCAACCTCGACCTCAAGCCCGTGGAATCCGAGGGTAAGAGTGCGGGCGTGGTGCTCGAGGTACCCGGCGTTAAAGGGCTGACGCTCACCGCCGACTACTGGCAGATCGACCAGACCAACATCATCGGGAGCTACACCGATGCCCAGCTGTTCAACAGCGACGCGGCTAAACTGAACGCCTACACCCAGTCCCAGCTGGCAGCCGGCCGGACCATCGCCCAGATCGACCTCGGCTCCGGCACCGCGGCCTACAAGGGCGACCCGGCGATTGTCCGCACCGCTCCGACCGCGGCCGACGTCGCCTCTTTCGCCGCTTACAACGCGGGCAGGCCGCCCACCCAGCAGGCCGCGGTCGTCGGTAACATTCTCTCCCGGAGCATCCGCTTCCAAAACCTCGCCCAATCCTACGCCAGCGGCGTGGACCTGAGCCTAGCCTACCAAATTCCCTGGGACCGACTCGGGAAGTTCACCGTCGCCGCCGATTGGTCCTACCTCGCTAGCAACTACCAGCGGCGTGAGGTCCCGGGCGGCGCACCCGAGTTCATCGAGCGGATGGAGGTCGACGGCAACACCCGCTGGCGCGGGACCACCGGCGTCACTTGGCGTAAGGGGGCTTGGACCGGTGGCCTAAGCGGCTACTACACCGGCCGCTTCGCCGACTCCGCAACCACCACGGCGGCGTCTTACACCAGCCTCGGTGAGCCCAGCTACATCGCCAAGCAGTTCGATAGCGGCCGTTTCCTGTACCGTTACGTCGTAGACGAAGTCATCACCTACAATGCCTTTGCCGGTTACCGGTTCGGACGCGAGGCTGCCCGCTGGGTGCGCAGCACCAACGTGCGCCTTGGTGTGGTGAACCTCCTCGACCGCGACCCGCCCCTGACCTCCGGCGCGCTGGGCTATTCTCCGTCCGTGCACGGCACGATGTTCCCCGGCCGGACTTGGACGCTGGAGCTTTCCCGGCGCTTCTAAGGCGGAGCGTCATTCCCGGCCGCCGGGGGCGTACGCGCCCGCCCTCGGTGCGGAGGCGGACCTCAAGTCGACGTTAGTATGGGTTCCGCGCGGGCCGAACCCGTACTCCGCACTCTACTTACGGAACCAGAGGACCGTGAGAGTTCACGATCTGCCGAGGCCGGGAGCCCTTACGGGGTCCAACCTCCGGCACGCAAACTCATCCCGCACCGGGTGAACGGGGGGAGACAGCTGCGCGTACGGCGCTTTGAGCGCGTACTCTTCCGAGAACTGGCGGTACCTTTAGCTCAGCCGAGGATCAGGCTCTGGCCGGTCATCTCCGGTGGCTGCGGCAGGCCGAGGAGGGCTAGGACAGTAGGCGCGATGTCCGCCAACCGCCCGCCCTCCCGGAGACGCGTCCGGCCAGCGGCGAAGTCCTCGCCGACCACGAACGCCTCGACGAGGTTCAGCGTGTGCGCGGTGTGCGGCCCGTTCACGGACGGGTCCCACATCTGCTCCGCGTTGCCGTGGTCAGCGACCACCAGCGCCTTGCCCCCGCGCGTCGCGAGCGCGGCGAGGAGTTCTCCGACTCCGGCGTCCGTCGCCTCGACGGCACGGATCGTGGCCGGCAGGGAACCGGTGTGGCCGACCATATCCGGGTTCGCGTAGTTGACCACGATCAGCCCGTGGCGTCCGCCGAGGATCGCCTCGCGCGCGAGCCGGGTGACCTCCGCCGCGGCCATCTCAGGCTGCAGGTCATAGGTCGCCACCTTGGGGCTGGCGGGACAGGCCCGTTCCTCGCCAGGGAAGGGGTCGGCCCGGTAATTATTGAAGAAGAAGGTGACGTGCGGGTTCTTCTCCGTCTCGGCGCAGCGGAACTGTGCAATACCCGCCCCGCTGACGACCTCGCCCAAGATGTTGCGCAACGCGGGCGGCTTGCCCGAGATGACGTGCACGGGCAGGCCTTTCTCGTACTCCGTCATCGTCGCGAAGTGGAGATCAAGGAGCGGCCCGCGATCAAAGGCCGCGAAATCCGGCTGTACGAAGGCCCGCGTGATCTCGCGCGGGCGGTCGCCCCGGTAATTGTAGAACACGACCGCGTCGCCGTCGCGGATGAAGCCGCGAGGGGCCCCGTCCGCCCCGAGGATCGCCGTCGCCGGAACGAACTCGTCGCCCTTCTGGGTCTCGCTCAGAGGAGCCTCGTAATAGGCCTGCACGGCGGCCTCCGCGCTGGGCGCCGTGGCGCGCACGACGCGGCCGGTCAGCACCTCGTAAGCCTGCCGGACGCGTTCCCAGCGATGGTCCCGGTCCATCGCCCAGAACCGCCCGCAGACGGTGGCGATCGCGCCAATGCCCAGCTCCCGGCAACTGGCCTCGACCTGCCGAATATAGCCTACGCCGCTCATTGGAGGCGTATCGCGGCCATCAGTGAAAGCGTGGATCAGCACCTGCTCCGGCCGCAGGCCGTCGGCCTTGGCTTGGCGCAGGATCCCGTAAAGGTGCTCCAGCATCCCGTGCACTCCAGCGTCGCTGACGATCCCCATCAGGTGAAGCCGCGCGGTGGCGCTGCCCCGGACCCGCGCGATCGCCGCGCGCCAGGCGGGATTCCCGGCCAGCAGGCCATCTTCAAATAACTTATTCAGCCGTACCAGTTCCTGGTCGACGATCCGGCCCGCGCCGATGTTCTCGTGCCCGACCTCGCTGTTGCCCATCACCCCATCGGGCAGGCCGACGTCTCGCCCTGAGGCCCGCAGGAGCGCGTGTGGGTAGCGCGACCGCAGCAGGTCATCACAGGGCTTGCGCGCGAGGGCCACGGCGTTGGTGGGGTCCTGGGCGCGATCGGGATTGCGGCCCCAGCCATCGCGGATGACCAGCAGCACGGGGGGACGGGAGGAAGTCATAGGGAATGCAGCGGGGACCGTGGCGCGCGGGCGGCGGCGGTCAAAGGCAATTCTCCACCGCCGCCTTGCGCCGCGGGGGCCTCCCCGTTTGCCTCCTCCCATCGACATGCCCAAACGAGCCGTCCTCCTAGTCAACCTCGGTTCCCCCGACTCCACGTCCGTGCCGGACGTCCGCCGCTACCTGCGCGAGTTCTTGGGCGACGAGCGCGTGCTCGACGTACCGGCCCCGCTGCGCTGGCTGCTGCTCGAGGGGATCATCCTGCGGACGCGTCCGAAGAAGTCCGCGCACGCCTACGAGGAGATCTGGACCCCCGAGGGCTCGCCCCTGATCCTGACCTCGCGAAAGGTGCAGCAGAAACTGGCGGGCGACCTCGGGGCGGACACGCCGGTCTACCTTGCAATGCGCTACGGCCGGCCCGCCATTGGGGACATCATCGCCCAGATGGCGGCGGATGGGGTGACCGAGGTCCTGCTGTTCCCCCAGTACCCGCATTACGCGATGTCTTCCTGGGAGACCGTGGTGGTGAAGGTGTACGCGGAGGCTGCGCGGCGCGCCCCGGGCATGCGGATCGCGTGCGTGCAGCCGTTCTACCAGGACGCCGATTACATCGAAGCGCTACACACCGTCTCGGCGCCTTACCTCGCGCAGCCACACGATTTCGTGCTGTTCAGTTACCACGGCATCCCGGTGCGGCACCTTCGGAAGGGCGATTCCTCGAAGGCGCACTGCACCCGGGTGCCCGACTGCTGCGCGACCTGCTCGCCGCTGCACGCCACCTGCTACAAGGCGCAGTGCCTCGCGACCACGCGCGCCCTCGTCGCTCGGGCCAAGCTCGCGCCGGAAAAGTACAGCGTCTCCTTCCAATCTCGGCTGGCTGGGGAGCCTTGGCTCTCGCCGTTTACCGACCACGAGCTCGAGCGGCTCCCGAAAGAAGGGCGCAAGCGTCTGCTGATTCTTTGCCCCGCATTCGTCGCGGACTGCCTCGAGACAATTGAGGAAATCAGCGGCGAGGGGAAAGAGACCTTCCTAGAGGCGGGTGGAGAGTCCTTCACCCAGATCCCCTGCTTGAACGATCACCCCGCCTACATCGGTTTCCTCGCGGGCCGGGTCCGCCGCTGGCTGGAGCACGGCACCGTCTAGTTCTCCCCGCCTTGGCTTCTTCCGGTCCCGATCCTGCTGCCGCGCCCACCGCGCTGCTCCTTGCGGCCGACGGGGGCGTCCTCGCCGTAGCCGGGCCGACTGCCGCGCTGTGGCCGGGGGCGACACTTGTGGGCCGCCAGGTCGCGGAACTGTTCCGCTTTGAGCTGGAGACGGACGATCCCGCCTTTCTGGCCGCGCAATGGGAGGCGCTGCAAGCCGCCGCGCCAGCAGGGGCCGTGCGGCTCGCGACGCGGCTCGGCCACACTTCCGCCGGGGAAGTCGATTGTACCTTTACC
>CAIOTK010000470.1 GCA_903861185.1 uncultured Opitutia bacterium
CCCGCCTCGCACTGCCGGCGACGCCGGACCTCGATTACAGTTCGGCCGTGGCACCGATCGTCCAGCGGCGCTGCGTCGCCTGCCACGTGCCCGACGGGATCGCGCCGCACGCCTACACGCGGCACGCCGATCTCGCCTCCCGGGCCGATGCGATCCGCGGCACGCTGCTCACCCGCCGGATGGCGCCCTGGCACGCCGACTCGGCGCACGGGGTGTGGGCCAACGGCGTCGCGCTTTCCCCGCTGGAATCCTCCACCCTCCACGCGTGGGCCAAGGCCGGCGCGCCGCGCGGGACCGGCCCTGATCCGCTTACCAGCGTGCCCCCAGCGGTGGCTGATGGGTGGGAACTGGGCCCGCCCGACCTGATCCTTACCATCCCGACCCAGTCGATCCCGGCGACGGGGACCATCGACTACGTGTACTCCACCGTGAACCTGCCTTTCGCCGAGGAGCGCTGGGTGCGCGCCGCGGTGGTCAAGCCGGGCAACCCCCGGGTCGTCCATCACTCCCTGGTCTTTGAGGGGACGATCTTTGACGTGTTGACCGCTGCGGGAGGGCAGGGGGGCTTCTTTGCCGGCTTTGTGCCGGGAGTCGCCCAGACCCCATTTCCGGCGGGCACGGGCAAGCGCCTCCGACCTGGTTCCGCCCTCACCTTCCAGACCCACTACACGCCGACCGGGCGACCCGAGACGGATGCCACGCGCATCGGCCTGTATTTTCACTCCGCCGCCCCGGCCCGGGAACTGCAGACCCGCTCCGCTTACGCCCCGATCTTTCCGGTCAATACCATCTCCATCCCGCCGCGCGTGCGCGATCACCCGCGCGAGGCCACCTTCACCCCTTCGGCCACCCGCGACGTGCTGCTCTACGAGCTCAACCCGCATATGCACTACCGGGGCAAGCGGTTCCGCTACGAGGCCGTGTATCCGGATGGGACGGTGGAGACGCTGCTGAACGTCCCGCAGTACGATTTCAACTGGCAGTCCAGCTACTTGTTCGCTGAGCCGCGGCGCCTGCCGGCCGGCACGGTCATCCGGGCCCGCGGCGCCTTCGATAATTCCGCGCAAAACCCCTACAATCCCGACCCCAATCAACTCGTGCGCGGCGGGGAGCAGACGTGGGATGAGATGTTCATCGGCTACCTCAACTATGCCGAGCTCCCAGAACGCTCCGCGGCGCGCGCTCCCGTGCCCGGGCCGAATCGTTTTGCTCGCGCCCAAGTAGGGCAGCCGTTCCGGCTGGCCCTGCCCGCTCCGGGCGCCGGAGTGACGGTCGAGGCCCGCGGCCTGCCCGAAGGGGTCGCGCTCGCGGATGGCGTCCTTACCGGCACACCCCGCCGCGCCGGCCGCCACGAGGTCGAACTCCGCCTGAGCCACCTCGCCGGCGAGGCCCGGCAGCTCATTGACCTCGCGGTGCTGCCCCCGGCCACCGCGCCGGAGTTCACTCGGCAGCCCCGCAGCGTCCGCGCCACGCCCGGTTCCACGGTCACCTTCTCCGCGGCCGTCGCCGCCACCCCGGCCGCAACCTACGCGTGGTACGTCCGCGGCGGCGAGTTCTGCACCACCGAGGGACCCGAACTTACGCTGCCCAACGTCGGCCCCGCGCACGCTGGAGACTGGGTCTGCGTCGCCACCAACGCCGCCGGCCACACCGCGAGCGCCCCCGCCACCCTCACGCTCAACTTCGGTGCGCTGGTGAACCTTTCCGCCCGCGCTTCCGTCGGCACCGGGGCCAATGTGGTGATCCCCGGGATCACGGTCCGCGGCACCCGCCCCAAGACGCTGCTGATCCGCGCCGCCGGCCCCGCCCTTGCCGCCTTCGGCCTCGGCGGCACGCTCGCGGATCCGGTACTCTCGATCTTCGATGCCGCGGGTGACCGGATCCTGTTCAACGACAACGCCGCCGCCTTCCCTGATCCCGCCGCGGTCGCCACCGCTTCCGCCCAAGCCGCCGCCTTCCCGCTCCCCTCCGCGGGTCGCGATGCCGCGGTGTTGGTGACGCTCCCGCCTGGTGGCTATACGGTCCAAGTGTCTGGCAACGGCACGGGCGCCGCCGCTCAAGGGGTGGCGCTGGTCGAGGTCTATGAGGCGGATGCCGACCCCGGCGCCTTGGTGAACCTATCTTGCCGCGCCCGGGTCGGGACGGGCGGGGACGTCCTTATCGCCGGATTCGCGGTGGGCGGCACGGCCCCCAAGAGACTCCTGCTCCGCGGGATCGGGCCGACGCTCGGCAGCCTCGGGGTTGCCGGCGCGCTCGCCAATCCCCGCCTCGCCGTCCTGCGCTCGGGGGCGACGGAGGAATTGGCCGCGAATGACGATTGGGAAGCGGCCCTTGCGCCCGCGTTCGCCAGCGTCGGTGCCTTCGCGCTCACCCCGGGCAGCCGCGATGCCGCCCTAGTGGTGACGCTCCCGCCCGGAGCCTATACGGCGCAGGTCAGCGGCGTCGGCGCTTCCACCGGCATCGCGCTGGTCGAGGTCTACGAGCTGCCCTGAGGGGGTGAGCCGCAAAAAGCGCAAAGGATCGCAGCCGCGGTCGGCGCCGTGCGTGGCGTCCATAGACGCCGCGGGGCGGGGTAGCGGGAGCCGCTTAAGCAAGGGCGCGAGCCGATGCCTTCCGACCGCGCAGCGTGCGGGCTTGGAGCACTCGGGGCAAAGGCTCAGAGCCCTCCGGTCCGAACGCTCGCCTGCAAACGTCTGCGGCGTCTATGGACGCCACTCGCAGTCCGGTCCGCGCCAAGCGGCCCTTGCGCCTTTTGCGGCTATCCCGCCCCGCGGGCCCGCTCAGGCCTTCCGCAGCAGGAACGCGCCGCCGCCGTCGTGGCCGGCCACCCAGGGCTGGCTCACCACGGACTTATCCAGGCTGAACGGCCCGCCGGCCTTCCCGGCCAGGAACGCGCGCACGACGTGCTCGTTCTCCTCCGCGTCGATGCTGCAGGTCGAGTAGACGAGCCGCCCGCCTGGGCGCACCAGTCGCGCGGCCGCGTGCAGGAGCGAGAGCTGCTGCGCCGGATGCTTGCGGAAATCCCCCGGCTGCAGCCGCCACTTCACATCCACCCGGTGCCGCATCACGCCGGTGTTAGAACAGGGTACATCGAGCAGCACACCGTCATAGGCCTCGGGCAACCGGTGCTCCCGCAGCACCAGCGCGGGCAGTTCTAGCAGGTCCGCTAGGCCCAGAGCGACATCCACGCCACGGGTCCGCGAGAGGTTCTCCTTCAGCCGTTCCAGCCGCGTCCCGGGCTGAACCACCGCCACGACACGGCCGGCGGTCATCTGATCCGCAATGAG
>CAIOTK010000471.1 GCA_903861185.1 uncultured Opitutia bacterium
ATTGACGAGAAACTGTCAACCCAGCCGACGGTTTGTCGGCCGTTTGGACAAAAGGAGACCTGATTTGGCCTCCGAGGTTGGCCTTCAGCGGACGGGACTGCGTGGCTGCGTCCGGGTGGCGAAGGGGCGGAGCGCGGCGGGCGGGGCGGAGGCGGTGAGTTCCTCTCGGGCAACCTGTTGCAAGGCAATTGCTTGCTTCTTGGAAAGGCCGAGGTCGAAGGCGCACTGTTCCTCCGGCCCGAGCGAGACGGGGTCGAGCCCGGTGACGTCCCCGAAGATCACCAGCGCCTGCAGGTAGTAGCCGGCGGTGCTGGCGTGGTAGTGGTCGTGCGTCCAGAGGCTCACTTGGTCGAAGGTGACCCCGTCGTAGGGATTGGGGTCGGCGATGCCGGCCTCCATCGCCCGCAGCCAAGCCGCGCCAACCGGGAGGACGCGGGTGAAGCGGGGCGAGGTGGCGGCGGCCCGGTCGTAGGCGAGGCGCAGGTCGCGGGTCATCGCGGCGAGTCCCTTGCCGTGCCAGGCGCCGCCGGGGGGATAGACTTGGTCAGCTCGGGCCCAGGTGGCGATGAGGCGTAGGTCGACCTGCGGGTTGTGCTGTGACAGGAGTTCGGCGAGGCCGCGGGCGGAGGCGAGGAGCAGGGTGGGGTCACCTGGGCGTTCCCGGTCGAGCAGGCTGTGCGTCTGGAGGATCACGAGGTCCCAAGGGCGCCCGATCAGGGCCGCCTTCTCGCGCAGGTGGTAGTCCAGCCCCATCCCCGAGGCGGTCTCAAGGCTGACGTCGTAGTCCAGCCCGGCCTGTTCCGCGAAGGCCCGGAAGAGGGCGGGGACGCCGCCGAGACCGGCTTGGTTGAGGTCGGTCACCGTGTGCGCCCGGTAGCCGCGGACGGGGGAGCCGGAGCCGAAGAGAAAGCTGTTCCCGATGAAGAGCACGCGGGGCCGGGCGGGGGCGGCGGTTGCCGGGGCGACGTTTGCGCCCGCCGCGGGGGCTGACGCGGCGGCCGACAAGGAGGGGAGCAGGGCCAGAAGGGCGAGGCTGGCGCGGAGGAGGAGCATAGCAGGGCGGGAGTCCAGGTTTGCCAGCGCGCGGCGGCAGTCGCAGCGTGCCGGGGCTTTCCCGATGTCCGCTCCCCTCGTTGCCGTCGAGACCTTCCTTGCGCGTTATCCGGTCACGGGGGCGTTCAAGTACCTCCCGTCCCGAAGCGGCCAGGGGCCGACGCGCGACACCGTGGTGCTGCGATTGACGGCGGAGGACGGCCTTTGCGGCTGGGGGCAGGCGGTGCCGTCGCCGACGTGGAGTTACGAGACGGTGGAGACCGTGCGCACGACGCTCGACTTACACTTGGGCCCGGCGCTCGTCGGGCGGGATCCGGAGGATTTGCCGGGGATCGAGGCGCTGCTGCGGCGGGTGATTGCGCCGGGGTTTTCGACCGGGCAACCCATCGCGAAGGCGGCGATCGATTTAGCGCTGCTGGATCTGGCGGGCCGTCGGGCGGGGCGTTCGGTGGCGGCGCCGTGGGGTCGGGTGGGGCGGGGGGCGGTGACCTTGAGCTGGACCGTGGACGCCGCGGGCCCGGCGGAGGCGGCGGCCGCGGTGGCGGCGGCGGGGGAGCGGGGGTTCCGGCATATTAACCTGAAAGTGGGCCGCGATCCCGGGGCGGATCTGGCGGTGGCGGCGGAGGTGCGTCGCGCGGTGCCGGGGGCGTTCGTGTGGGCGGACGCGAACGGGGGTTACGACGTGGACACCGCGCGGCGGGTCGCGGCGGGGCTGGCTGACCTCGGGGTGGCGGCGCTGGAGCAGCCGCTACCGGCGAATGACCTGCCGGGCTACCGGCGGCTCCGCGAGCAGCGGGCCCTGCCCATTTTGATGGATGAGGGCATCGTGGCGCTGGCGGACCTCCGGGCGTTCCACGAACTGGGCCTGCTGGATGGGGTGGCGATGAAGGTATCGCGGTGCGGCGGCCTGACCGAGGCGCGGCGCATTCTCGACTATATGGAGCAGCACGGGCTGCTGTTCTTCGCGAGTGGCCTGACCGATCCGGATCTGGCTTTCGCGGCGTGCCTGCAGCTGTTCGGGGCGTACGGGCTGGAGCGGCCGGCGGCTCTGAATGCCCCGCAGTTCCTCGCGGGGAGCATTTTGGCGCGGCCGCTGGCGGTGCGCGGGGATCAGGCGCTGGTGCCGGCAGGGCCAGGGCTGGGCGTCGAGGTGGATGCCGCGAAACTCGCGGCAGCGGAAATAGCCTGACGCCGCAGCGGATTGGTCGGGGCGACAGGATTCGAACCTGCGACCTCCTGGTCCCAAACCAGGCGCTCTACCAGGCTAAGCTACACCCCGGATCCGGTCCGGAGGGTTGGGCCGCCGCGCTGGGAGTCAACCTCGACGGGGCCCACCCCCTGCGAGTTCGGACGGTCCGCCGCAAAACCCAGTTGCCACCCGCCTCCCGGTCACCCGAGTCTTCGGTGCCCCTCGCGTCGCGGTCCGCGGCGCGTTTTCCCACTTACCTGACTATGCAAACCCTGCTCCGTCTCCTGCCCCTGTGCTTCGCCCTGGCCGCGCTGCCGGGAGCCGTCTTGGCCGGCCAACCCGCGGCGGCTGCCCCGGGCGACCTCGCCCGCTACGACCGCAACCGCGACGGCCGCCTCGACGCGGAGGAATTGGCCGCCAAGGCCAGCGCTGACGCCCTCGCGGCTGGCGCCGTCACGCTGACGCCCTTCGAGGTCTCCGCCGACGCCTTCGACACCTACGAGGCCACCAACACCAATTCCATCACCGGCACCAACACGCCCCTCGGCAAGACGCCCCTCGACGCCAAGGTGTTCAACCGGCAACTGATGGACGAGATGGGCGTGGTCGATATGACCGAGATGCTTTCGAAGCTCGGCGGTCTCGGCTCGGCCATCATCGGCGGCGGGAGCGAGGACGTGCGCGGTGATCTCGAGGGCGACCGGCAGGATCCGAAGAGCATGACGATGCGGGGTCTCCAGATCAACAACCCGCGCCGCGATGGTTTCCTGCGCTCCGACACCACCTTGCTCGACTCCTTCGACATCGAGCGCGTCGAGGCCATCGGCGGCTCCAATTCCCTCCTGTTCGGCTCGGGCGACGCGGGCGGCGTCGTCACCAGCGCCTCCAAGCGCGCCTACGTCAATCGCGGCCCCCGCGTGACCTTCGCGGCGACTGGCGACTCCGAGGGTTCGCGCCGCTTCACGCTGGACGCCGGCGCTGGCTACCGGACCTGGGGTTATCGGATCAACGCCGTACGCGGTGACACCCGCTACTTCCGGCCCGGCACGCGCCAGATCAACGAGGGCCTGCACCTGGCCCTCACGCTGCAACCGTGGCGGCGCCTCCAGATCCGCGGCGAGTGGCGCCACTTCACCCGCGACACCATCTTTGCCCAGGCGGTCACCGTGCGCGCACCCCTCAACCTGCTCCTGCCCACGGGCGAGCGGGTGGACGGCCAGAGTTCCCGTTACCTCGTGGCCTTCCCCAACGTGCGGGAGCTCACCGGCGGCACCTTTGACCTGACCAAGGTCGACTCCGCGATCGGCCCCTTCCACCGCGATGCCTACAAGAACGGGATCAAGTCGGTCGTCGCCGAGGCCACTCTCGCCGAGGGCCTCGCGTTACAGGTGCGCTACGGCCACGACGCGCGCATCAACGATCCCCTGCGCGCCAACAACACGACCGTCTACGCCCCTGGAGCCCCGGGCAACGCCTACGTGGATCCGTTGACGGGCCTCGTCGGGACGCAGTGGGCGTTCACCACCTCGATGAACGCGACGCCCTTCTTCACCGGCGCCCGCGGCTACCGGGCGGCGCTCGCTTATCAGAAGGATCTCGGCCGCTGGGGCCGGCACCAGGCCAGCGCCTTCTTCCAGGATATGCAGTCGTGGGTGAACCAGGAGCCCTGGCGCTTTTACGAGGCGGACGCCTCGGGTCAGGTGATCCAGAACCCCGCCCAGATTAACACGACGGAATCCGGCCGCAGCACCTTGCCCGCCGTCTGGATGCCGATCTTCCCCACGGAGGTCATTGGCGGCCAACAGTGGCCCTTCACGTCGCTCGTCCACCCCAACGGTAAGACTTACGTCTACCAGCCGCAGGTGTACGCCGGAGCCGTGCCCCCGACCCGCAACAATCCCCTCGGGCTCTCGGGTCCGATCAATGCCGCGACGGGTGAAAGCACCATCACGGGTTACTACCACGACGACACCAATGAGCGCAGCCACGGCTTCAGCCTGTTTAGCGAGTGGTGGAAGGGCCGTATCGACACGATGGCTGGCTACCGCGCGGAGGAGGCGAGCGCGTTCCGCACCAACACCGGCCTGCGCCGCGGGCCGATCACCTACGACAGCCTGACGACCGGCGCCGTGATCGACACGCCGCTGAAGGGGGTGCGGGTCTCGCTCAATTACTCCACCAATGCGAAGATCAACTTCGATACGACCCGCGACATCTACAACCAGCCCCTGCCTGCGGGCAAGGGCGTGAGCCGCGACGTGGGCCTCAAGTTCGGGCTCTGGGAGAACCGGATCTCCGGGAACCTCAACTATTACGTCTCGGAGGCGCAGAACTTCACCGCCAGCCTCGGCGGGACCCAGAACGACGTCGACCCCAATGGCATCAACGGCCGCAACGGGGGCGGTGCCTACACCTACAGCCGCACTTCCGACGGCTACAACCTCACCCTCTCCTCGCGCCCGCTGCGCGGCTGGGAAGTGCGGGTGAACGTCGCCACCGCCAACGGCCGCGAGCGCAGCGATATCGTGCTGCCGCAGTTCTACAACGACCAGTTCAACACCACCACGGTGGGCGGTCAGACGGTCGTGGGCGTGCGCGCCACGGCGGGTGGGGCGATCACGCCGTTGCTGGTTCCCTCCGACCCGCGGGATCCGGCCTCCGCGCCGGTGCCGCTCTCCCTAGCGATGATGCGCGATCCCAACAGCGCCTATTTCGCTCAGCTCGACCCGGAGTCGGGCCAGATCCTCAACGCGCAGACGCTGGGGATGTTCACGCCCGGCGTCGGCACGAACGCCACCGGCCTGCCGGTCTCGCAGCACCAGCTCGGCTTCGTCTCCCCCTCAGGGGGCACGTTGATCGTGCGCAAGGCGGGCGAGCGCACCATCGGCTACGCCGAGCGCAGCTACAGCCTGATCAACCGCTTCCAGTTCGACCAAGGCGCCCTGCGTGGGCTCGTGGTCGGCCTGAGCAGCAGCCTTCGCGAGAAGCACCGGGGCTATATGTACAATGATGCGGCCGACGGGAACCGGCGGAAGATGTACTACTTCCCGGACCGGATGCTGCACGACCTCTTCGCGCTCTACCGGCTGAAGCCCTACGGCAAAGTCCGCACGACGCTGCAGCTCAACGTCTCCAATCTGCTGGATGCGAATGAAGTGATGTACCTCATCCGCTCGACCAACGGGACGCTGCGCTACGCCCAGTGGCTCAATGCCCCGCGCAAGCTGGGCGTGACCACGACGGTGAGCTTCTGAGCGGCGGCCGGTCGGCGGCCTCGGCCCTGCTCAGCGGCCGAGGTCGTTGGTTCGCACTGCCCGGAGCGTGGCGGTCAACCGCTCCCGGTACCCGGCCACGGTCGCGGCGTGCTCCGGCCGGCGGGCGAGGTTCGTGTACTGCCCGGGATCCGCGGCGAGGTCGTACAACTCGATCCCGGCCGACGCGTCCTCCTGATATTGGATGAACGCGAAGCGGTCGTCGCGGAGCAAAAACCCCTTGGTCGAGGGTGCCGCGCTGAATGCGGTGTCGCGCACCCGCGCGCCGGGATCCGCGAGCACCGGTGCAAGGTCGCGCCCCTGGAGCCGCGCGGGCACGGGTAGGCCGCAGAGCGCGGCCGTGGTCGGGAACAGATCCAACAGTTCCACCAGCGCATCCCGCACGCCCGGGCGCCCGCCCGGGACACGCACGAGCAGCGGCACCTGCGCGGATTGCTCCAGCAGGCTCACTTTCGCCCAGAAGTCGTGTTCGCCCAGATGGTACCCGTGGTCGCTGGTGAAGATCACGATGGTATCGTCTGCCTGTCCCGCCTCTGCCAGCGCGGCCAGCACCCGGCCCACCTGCGCGTCCATAAAGGAGACGCTCGCGTAATAGCCCCCGATCGCCTTCCGCTGCCGGCGCTCGTCGAGCTGCATGTTCACGCTCGTCTTGTAGTTGATGCCCGCCTTGGGGAGGTCGTCCCAATCGCCCGGCACCTTCGGGGGGAGCGGCAGGTTCTCGTAGGGCAGGTAGGGTGCGAAGTACTTCCGGGGGGCGACGAAGGGCACGTGCGGGCGGACAAAGCCTACCGCGAGGAAGAACGGCTCGGGACGGCCGCGGCGGGTGCGGAGGTATTCCACCGCCTTGGCGGCCGCCTTCCCATCGTGATGCTCGTCGTCGTCCCCGTCGGCCTCGACCACCACGAAGGTATTGCCGCCCATCACCGGCTTGGTGCCGTCGGGGTTGCGCTCGAGGGTCTCGCCCGTGCCGGCTGCGCGCCACTCCGGCCCCGGTGTGTTCCAGCGCTCGGTCCAGGACGCCGGGTCATCCGCGCCGTTATAGTCCCGGTCGGGTCCGAGGTCCTCCACGCCGCCGGGCACGCCCATATGGTAGATCTTGCCGATGCGCGCGGTGTGGTAGCCGGCCTGCCGGAAGTGCTGCGGCCAAGTGGCGCGTTCCCCGATCGCCGCGCGTGGGCTGGTGTAGCCGAGCACGCCGGTGGCCTGTGGGTAGTAGCCGGAGAGAAACGAAGCCCGGGAAGGGCCGCAGTAGGTGCCTTGGCAGTAGGCCCGGGTGAAGCGTAGGCCGGACGCGGCGAGGCGGTCTAGGTTCGGCGTCTGGCAGATCCGGTTGCCGTAGGATCCCAGCGCCGTCTTGGTGAGGTCGTCGGCGACGATGAGGAGCACATTTGGCCGCGGAGCCGCGGCGGCGGGGGCGAGGGCGAGGAGGAGCAGCGCGAGGCAGGGGAGGAGGCGCGGGCAGGGCATTGGGGTGGCGTCAGGTTGGGGTAACTCCGAGGGAAATCGAGCTGTCGCCGCGGTCCGCGGGGCGAATCGGGCGCCGGCGGGGGGCATCCACGTGCCGTGCGGGCCCGTAGCATCCGCCGTATGCGTTTCCGCGCCCCCCGCCGCCTAGTCCTGATCTCCCTCCTGCTCGCTTTGCCCGCGGGGGCCTCGACGTGGTCCCAGTGGCGCGGCCCCGCCCGCGACGGCCGGGTGGAGGGCGCACCCTGGCCGGCGCAGTTGGCGGATTCCTCCGTGGAGCGACTCTGGCGCGTTCCGCTCGGTCCCGGATATTCCGGGCCCCTCGTCTCCAAGGACCTCGTGTTCGTGACGGAGACGCGGGATAAGCGCGCGGAAGTGGTGCGCGCGCTGGACCGTCGCACCGGCGAGCAGCGTTGGGTGCACGAGTGGCCCGGTGCGCTGTCGGTGCCCTTCTTCGCCAAGTCGCGTGGGGACTGGATCCGCGCCACGCCGGCGTTCGACGGAGAGACCCTCTTTGTGGCCGGGATGCGGGACGTTCTCGTGGCGCTCGACGCAGCGAGCGGCCGCGAACGCTGGCGAATCGATTTCGCCGCGCAGTACGAGACGGGCGCGCCGGACTTTGGCCTCGTTTGCTCCCCGCTGGTGGATGACGGTGCGGTTTACCTCCAGGCGGCAAATTCCGTGGTCAAGGTGGCGGCGGCGGACGGCCGCGTGCTGTGGCGCGCGCTGGAGTCCAAGTCCGGGATGATGACGGCAGGGGCCTTTTCTTCCCCGGTGATCGCAACCCTGCTCGGGACGCGCCAATTGGTCGTGCAGACCCGGGAGAAGCTCGCCGGGCTGGAGTTGGCGACGGGTAAGGTCCTGTGGGAGCACGCGGTGCCCTCCTATCGCGGGATGAACATCCTGACCCCGACCGTTGCGGGCGACGCCGTGTTCACGAGCAGTTACCAGAACAAGAGCTGGCTGTACCGCCTCGAGACGAGCGCCGCCGGCGTGGCCGCGCGAGAGGCGTGGAGCAACAACGCCCAAGGCTATATGTCATCCCCGGTGATCATTGCCGGGCACGCCTATCTGCACCTCGGCAACGGACGGTTCACCTGCATTCGTCTCTCGGACGGCGAGCGTACCTGGACTTCCGATCCGTTCGGCAAGTACGCGAGCCTCGTGGCGCAGGGCGACCGCATCCTCGCCCTCGACGAGCGCGGGATCCTCCTGCTGATCCAAGCGGACCCGGCGGCGTTCCGGCTCTTGGGCCAAGCCAAGGTGGCCGAGGGCGAAGCGTGGGCGCACCTGGCGATCGTCGGGGACGAGGTTGTCGTCCGCGAGCTGAAGGCCGTTTCTGCGTTCCGCTGGCGTGGGGAGCCTCTGGCTCGCGTCGCCGCGGGTCAGTGAGCGACGCCGCCGGCGCGATGCCGCTCAGCGGGATCCCTGTTCCTCGTACTGAGTCCAGAGCGTGACGGCGGGCCAGAGCGCGCACCAAGTCACGAGGATCGCGGGACATTGGAATGGGAAATCGAACCAAGAGTACGCGACGAGGAGAAGGAGGCCGAGGACGGTGGCGGCGCTGAACGCGTTTTCCCAGAAGTAGCTGCGGACGAGGCGCAGGAGCCACCAGCCGAGCCCGAGGAGCACGGGAAGCATCCCGAGCGTGCCGAACTCGGCGGGGAATTGCAGGACGTCGTTGTGGGCCTGATGCCATTGGGCCTGCATCCCGGCCAGCCGCGGGTCCTGCTTCACGTACTCTGGAAACAGGGCCCGGAAGCCGCTCGTGCCGGTGCCGAAGAGAGCGTGGTCTTGGAACATCTTCCACGTACCCTGGGCGGCCCATTCCCGGGATTCGAGGGAGGCGTCCTCGCGGGCGAGGCCGGCGCGGATGCGGTCCCACGCCTCGCCGGAGCGGAGGGCTTCGAAGCCCGTCTTAAGGAAGAAGCCGAACACGAGCAGGAGGGCGAAGGCGACGATGGGGCGGCGGTGTTCCGCGGGGACGCGGAACTGGTGCAGGAGGAACCCGCCGATGCAGAGCAGGAGGAAGACGAGCATCGTCAGCGTCGCCCCGCGGGCGTAGCTGGTGAGGATGCTGACCGCGATGCAGGTGGCGAAGAACGCCAAGACCCCGCTGGGGTTGGATTTTTCCATCCGGCGCTGACCGCGCAGGTAATACCAGCCGGCGAGCCCGCAGGTCACGGCAAGGGTGAGGAAGAGGTAGGCGCCGCCGTGGTTCTTATAGACGAAGCTGGCGAAGGGCGTCCGGCCCGGGAACTCTAGGAGCCAGAAGATTTTCCCGTTGCCGACTAGCCGCTGGGCGAGGCCGAGGAGGGCGAGGAGCAGGCCGTTCACCGCGACAATGCCGAGGAGCAGCTGAACTGGCCGCCGCCGCGTGAAGCCGGTCCATAGCGCGCACGCGGTGAGCCACGCCGACGCGTATAACATCAGCATTCGCGGCGGACCCCATTGGGCGAAGGGCAGGTCCACGCCAGCGGGGAGACCCTCGACGGGTTGCAGGCGGAGCATCCACCAGGCCTTGCCGTCCGTTTGGTAGCGCCAGGCCGGGTTGAAGGCGCCGACTGTGAGGTACGCCAGCAGGGCGAGGCCGAGCCAGAAGATCGGGAACCGGAGGAGCTTCGGCCACATCACGAGGCGGAACGCGGAGGAACCGCTCTCTTCCTCGGTGTACTGGCGCGGAATCAGGGCGAGGGCGAAGGCGAGCAGCGCGCAGCCAAAGCTGAAGAATTGCGCGGGCGGGTGCATCGCGCCCAGCGCCCACGGCAACACGACGAGATGCAGGGCGGTCACCCCCAGCAGCGCTTGCTCCAACGGATGCACCCGGAGCCGCCGCGTCCGCGCGCGGAAGTGGTCCAGCGGCTTCTGGAGGTCGGCAGGGCGGGAGGGGTCCACGGCGGTAGCTTGCGCCGGGGCCGCGGCCGCAGACGAGGATTTTTCCTCGGTTGGTCGCGCCTGCGGCGCGGTCAGTGCGTACCGTCCCGCCGCCGTCCCCGCAGTCCCCGAACTAGGCCCGCCGCAACTCTACGTATCCCGGTTGGATTGTCGGTTCTGCGGCGGGGCGGGATTCTCGGGGCGTTCCCACCACTCCCATTTGCTTATGAACCACTCCTCCGACCCCGTCCGCCGCTCGCTCCGCCAGATGCTCGAGTCCACCCGTGGCCTCCAGGGCGACGCCGTCCTGTGGCACTTGAAGGCGCAGGTCCTGCCGTGGCGCCTGCGCGTGGCCCTCCGGTTGCACTTGTTGGTGACTGGAAACGCCTACACGGCCTCGTGGGTGCTGGTGCGTGATCTGGCCAGCTGCCGCTCCTCTGCGGAGATCGAGGACGCCTTCAGCGACTACCGGGTGCACCCCGACCGTTTCCGTTCCGCTTGGTTCTCGCTCCTGCTGGGCTCGCCCAGCCGCCGCCGGGCGAACAGCTTTTATCGGCGCCTCCGCGATGAGTGGCGGCGCCAGCGGGCTGCGGTGCCCCCGGCGGTGCCGGAGTTCCCCGCCCTGCGGACGGACGGCGCTACCGAGGCGGCCGGCTGAGTTTTCTTCCTGCGGGGGATTGCCTTGCCGCGCCTGCCGGCCCTAGGGCTGGC
>CAIOTK010000472.1 GCA_903861185.1 uncultured Opitutia bacterium
AAGATCAGTCGCCCCACGTCCTTCGCCCGCGGGCCGCTTGCGCGAGCCAGCAACTCAGGCGGGAGGAGAATGGAACGAGAACCGAAGGAGAATCGAAGGAGAAAGCTTAGGACACTGGAGGCAGACCGTTCGCGCCGGGCGCGACGGCCTTTGGAGGCCCAAAATAGGGTCTAGAGCCCAGGCTAACCCGCCGCCTCCCCGCCCGGCGACGCCGCTCCTCCGCCGCGGCGCAGCGCAGGCAGTGAGCTCACCGGGTCAAGGCCGCGTTACCCGGAATTCGTGGTCTCGGCATCCGCGTGCGGACCAAGGCGTTCTCTGCCTCCTTCGACGCTTCCCGCTCCCCTTGTCGATCACGCCGATGACTTCCCCCCGCGCCGCTACCGTCGCCGCCCCCCGTCCGGCACCGTCTCCCACTGCGGGCGGCGTCACCTACGTGGTCGGGCACCGCAATCCGGATGCGGACGCGATGTGTTCCGCAATCGCCTATGCGGCGCTGAAGGAGGCGAAGGGCGAGACTGGCTTCGTGGCCGCCCGCTGCGGCAACTCGAACGCCCGTATCGACACGATCCTCTCGCGCTTCCGCGTCCCCCTGCCCCACTACCTCAGCGACGTCTCGCCGCGAGTGCGCGACGTGATGACCAGCGAGGTGGTCCACGTGAACGACCTAGCGACCTGCGCGGAAGCCTTGGAGCTGATCGACCGCCACCAGGTGCGGGTGCTGCCGGTGGCCAACGCGCGGCGCAAGCCCGTGGGCCTGATCAGCCTCGCGCAGCTCGGCGGCGTGTTCATCCCGCGGGTCAGCGAGCCGCGCCTTATGCGGCAGGTGCACAGCTCCCTTGCCGCCATCGTGCGAGCCCTCAAGGGCCAGGCGGTGCACCTCGTGGACGCCGAGCGGCTCGAGGATCTCTTTGTGCGCCTCGGCACGATGGACATCCGCTCCTTCTGGAGCATTTCCGTGCGCGAGAACATCCCCGCCGAGCAGTCGCTCATCATCGTCGGCGACCGCGGCGACGTGCAGCGGCGGGCGATCGATTTGGGCATCCGGGCGCTGGTGGTGACGAGCGGTCTGCCCGTCGAGCCGGAGGTCGAGGCGGCCGCGCGCGCGCGTGGGGTGAGCATCATCTCCAGCCCGTATGACTCCGCGACCACCGCGTGGGTCGTGCGCACCGCGTCGAACCTCGAGCGGGTGATCGACCGCAGCTTCCTCACCGTCGACACGGACACCCGCGTGGCGGACGCCCGCAAGCAGTTCGGGTTGAGCACGCAGGCGGTGCTGGTCACGGACGACGAGGGTCGCCTCGCGGGCATCTTGACCAAGAGCGACATTCTCAAGCCGGTGCGCACCCGCCTCGTGTTGGTGGACCACAATGAGCTGACGCAGGCGGTGCCCGGCGCGGAGGAGGTCACCATCGCGGAAATCATCGATCACCACCGCCTCGGCAGCCTCCACACCGCGCAGCCGATCCTGTTCATCAACGAGCCCGTGGGCTCGACCTGCACCATCGTGGCCGATCTCTTCCGGCGCGAGGGACTGCAGCCCTCGCCGGCGATCGCGGGGATTATGATGTCGGGTCTGATCTCGGACACCCTCCACCTGCAGGGTCCCACGAGCACCGGCAAGGACGCGCTGATGCTGGCTTGGCTGGGCGAGATCGCGGGGGTCGATTCCAAGCGGCTGGCCGAGGAGATCTTCAACTCGGGTTCGGTCATTTTGGCGCAGACGCCGGACAAGGTCGTGCGCTCGGACTTCAAGGTGTACGAAGAGGAGGGCGTGCGCTTCTCGGTGTCGCAGGTGGAGGAACTCGGGTTCGGCAACTTCGAGGCCAACGCGAAGGGGATCGCCCGCGCGATGCAGGAGCTGCGGGACGAGGAGCGCCTCGCGTTCGCAGCGCTGTTGGTCACGGACATCAACACCCAGAACTCCCTGCTGTTGGTGAAGGGCGAGAACGCATTCCTCGAGCGGATCCGCTACGCCCGCCGGGAGCTGGATGACCTGTTTGACCTGCCGGGGGTGGTCAGCCGCAAGAAGCAGCTGATCCCCTATCTCACCACCGTGATCAAGGAGATGGCCGCCGACGGCACCCTGACCGCGGGCAAGAGCACCTCGCCGTTCGGCCGCCGTCGCCGCTGACCTGCGCCGCCGCCCGCCCGATGAGCACGAATCCACCCTTACCCACGCCGGGGGCCGCCGACTCGCTCGAGGCGTCCCTCCTCCGGGTGCTGATGGAGACGAGCCCGGACCGGATCTACTTCAAGGACCGTCAGAGCCGCTTTGTCCGCAACAGCCACGCGCACGCTCTTTCCCTGGGCGCGTCGGCCCCTGAGGAGTGCGTTGGCCGGACCGATTTCGATTACTTCGCCAAGGAGCACGCGGAGCGGGCTTTCGCGGACGAGCAGGAGATCATCCGTACCGGCCGCCCGGTGATCGCGAAGGTCGAGCGCCTCACCCGCCGCGACGGCACGCATGGCTGGGCCTCCAGCACGAAGATGCCCTGGCGGGATGCCGCGGGCCGGATCATCGGGACCTTTGGGCTGACGCGGGACATCACCGCCGCGAAAGAGGCCGAGGAGCGGCTGAACGAGGAGCGCATTTTGCTGCGCACGATCATCGACCACCTCCCGAGCCGGTTGTACGTGAAGGACACGGCCTCGCGCTACGTGCTGAACAATCGCGCGCATCTGGCGTCCCTCGGCGCCGATTCGCCGGAGGCGGTGCGGGGCCGGACTACGCTGGACTTTTATCCCGGCGAACGGGGCCGCCAGGCGCTCGTGGACGACCAGCAGGTGCTGGGCGGCGGCCCGCCAATCATCAACCAGGAGAAATCGGACTTTGGCCCGGCCGGCGACGTGCATTGGTCGCTGGTCACCAAGGTGCTGCTGCGGGACGCGCGGGACCACGTGGTGGGCTTGGTGGGCATCAGCCACGACATCACCCGGCGCAAGCGGGCCGAGGAGGAGTTACGGCGCCGGAGCGCGGAGATGGAGGCGGACCTGATGATGGCGCGCCAAGTGCAGGAGGCGTTCCTGCACCGGGCGCCGCCGTTCTTCCCCGGTGGCCGGACCCCGGGTGAGAGCGCCCTGCGCTGCAGTCACCGTTACCTGCCGACGACGACGCTGGGGGGAGATTTCTTCACCCTGCTGCGCCTCGGGGAGCGGCGCTGTGGCCTGCTCGTCTGCGACGTGATGGGCCACGGCGTGCGGGCGGGATTGCTGACCGCGCTGCTGCGCGGTGTCGTGGAAGAAATGGGGAGCCACGCCGGCGAGCCACCGCACGTCCTGCGGGAAATCAACCGGAGCCTGATGCCCATCGTGGAGCAGACCGGCCAGCCGGTCTTTGCGACCGTCTTCTTCGGGGTGATCGACCTCGATCGTCTCACCCTCGTGTACAGTAATGCCGGCCACCCGCCACCGCTGCTGCGGGGTGCGGGCGGGGCGATCCGGCGGCTGGCCCCCGAGGATCCGGAGCCGGCGGCGGGGCTGCTCGGAGATTTCGCTTACAGCCGGCACGAGGTGCCCTTCCCCGCCGACAGTGTCCTGCTGGCCTACACTGACGGGGTGTTCGAGGCGGCGAATGCGGCGGGCGAGTTTTTCGGTGTGGACCGGTTGCGCGACACGCTCGCGGGCGCGCCGGCAGGGGCGGTGATCCCGACGATCCTCGACCGCGTGCGGGCGCACTGCGGCCGGAGCGAGTTCGAGGACGATGTGTGCTTGGTGTGCCTCGAGGCGGACTTCGCCGCCCCGGCGACGCCCGCCTAAAGCGGCAGCCGGCGCTGCCCTCCGGAGGTCATAGGCGAATCCCCGTTTCCAGCGCCAAAGCGGCGAACGGTTCCCCGAGCCGGGCGCGCGAACGCACCACCAGATCGAGTCGCTGCCACCCGATCCGGTCGAGCAGGGCGGCCCGCAAGCGAAGTTCGTCCGCAAACGCTAGCCGGTCGGAAACCACGAGCAGGTCGATATCCCCGCCCTTGGCCTCGTCGCGCGTCCGGGAGCCGAACAGCCAGACTTCCGCCTGCGGGTCCGCCCGGGCGACCTCCTCGCGGATGGCCTGCACCGCCTCGGGGGTTAGTCTCATCCGGGCACCGTGCCGGGTCACGGCCAGCCGGTCAAATCCACAGTGCCCGGAGCCTGCGGAGCGAGGCCGCCAAGGAGGCGGCCAGGGACGTAGTTCGGACCGCCGGCGGCGCGCGGCCTACAGCAGCCGGCGCGGGCCGGAACCCCGGAATGACTCTGCGCCGATATCAGACCAGGAGCAGCCTGATGCCGCGCAAGCCGCGCTAGCGCCTTTCCTCCATCAATCCCACTAGGTTGCCCTCCGGGTCGCGCACGAAGGCCAGCCAGAGCTCGTGATCCGGCATCCGCGCCGCCAACTGGGGCTCCCGCTCGGGCACCGCCCCGGCCGCCACCACGCGCCGGTAATACTCGGCCAAGCCCGCGACCCGGTAATACAGCACGGAATTACGGCCCGCCTCCCCCGCCCCTTCGGGCATCGTGAGCATCAGCCGGACCGTACCCACGCCGAGAAACGAGAGCTTGGGCCCCGCGTCGAAAAGCGGCCGGAGGCCCAGCACCTCGACGTAAAACCGCTTCGCTAGGGCGACATCCCGGACCGCCAAGGCCACCTGACCCAGCTCCGGCACAACCAGGGAATTCATCGAAAGAAAAAGGGGGGATCAAACCGGCGGCTCCTCCGCCGCCTCAGGGCACCGCCATCGTCACTCGGGCTTGGCCGCCGCCGTGCAGCACCCGCACGCGGTCGCCGTCCATAAACAGCCCCGTCGAAGCCTCCTGCACCACCGTCACGGTGCTGCCGTCCTCGAGGCGTACCGTGATCTCCTGCGCGCGTTGGCGCGTCGCTGCCTCCTCGAGAGATTGCCCGGCCACCGCGCCCGCTACGGCCGCCGAGGCCTGCACCAGCGCTCCGCCCACGCCCCGTCCCCCACTGCCCGCCGCTGCACCCACCATCCCACCGCCGAGGGTGCCGAGGCCGGTGCGCCGGCCCTCGATGTTGACCTCGCGCACACTCGTGACCACCCCGAGGTCGCTGCGCTGCAGGACGTTCGCCTGCCCCGCGGGCACCACGCGGCGGGAGGACGGCAGGGTACACCCCGCGAGCAGTAGACCAGCAAGGATCAAGGTGAGCGGCAGAACGGTGGTTTTCATCGGCGGAGAAGGTTGCGGAGCGCGGGTCGGGACGCGGACGGAAGAACCTAAGTTACCCCGCCCGGCCGAAAAGCAGACGCAGCGAATTGAGGCAGACCACCAAGGTGCTGCCCTCGTGGGCCGCAACGCCGATGGACAGCGGAACGGCGCCGACGGTCGTGGCCACGACCATCACTAGGACCACGCCGAGGGAAACCGCTAGGTTCTGGCGGATGATCGCGCGCGCCCGGTGGCTGAGGCGAACCGCCGCGAGGAAGTTGTCGATGCGGTCGTGCATCAAAATCACTTCCGCCTGCTCCAGGGCTGCGTCGCTGCCGCGCGCCCCCATCGCCACGCTGACGTCGGCCGCGGCTAGGCTGGGCGCGTCGTTGACCCCGTCCCCAACCATCGCGACCACACAGCCCTCGGCGCGCAGGGCCTGAATCGCGGCCACCTTATCCTCCGGGCTGAGCCCGGCCCGTACCTCGGAAACACCGAGTTCCCGCGCGACCGCCTCGGCGGCGTGACGACGGTCCCCCGTGAGCATCACGGTGCGGATTCCGGACCGGCCGAGTGCCTCCAGCACGCGGCGGGATTCCGCGCGGATTTGGTCGCGCAGCAAAATGCGGCCGACCAGGTCGCGGCCGAGGACCCAGACCTCGCTCAGGTCCGCGTCGGCCGGCGGGAGCTGGCGCGCCCAGGCGGCCAGCGGACCGGCCTCGAGTAGCTCGCGGCGGCCGAG
>CAIOTK010000473.1 GCA_903861185.1 uncultured Opitutia bacterium
GACCTGCCCCCGGGCTACTGCGACCCGGTGCAGATCCTGCAGGGCGACGGCAGCCAGGGCTTCATCTTCCTCGAATGGTGGTCGGAGGGACGCGGCCCGAAGGTCTTCCGGTACGGCGTGCGGCCCATCCGCGAGCGCTGGAATCCCGAGGACACCCCGTGGGAAAAGCTGCCCGTCGCCCGCCGCCCAATGGTACAGGTACCCGAGACGCCCTTCGCGCGCGACCGTTGGACCCACGTGGTCTTCACCTTCGATCGCCTGAACGCCGGCCGCGCGGGCCGCGGCGTGCTCTACCTCGACGGCGTAGCGCAGGGCGAGGTCGCGGGCTGGGACCTGACCTTCGGCTGGGACGGCCGCGACCTGCGGGTGTACCTCGGTGCCGGCTACGCAGGCGGCCTCGACGACTTGGCGGCCTTCCGGCGGGCCCTCACGCCGGCGGAGGTGCGGGCGCTGCACGCGCTGCCCGGGGGCATCGCGGACCTCAGGTAGGCTGGCTCAGTCGGGCGCAGCGCGGACCGCCGGCGCGGGGTGGGGTAAAGGCTGAATTACTTCTCCCGCTTTACATCCAGTACGTGGGTATAAGTGCCATCCTCATTTCGGGTGGTGGTCACCTCACCTGCAATGCCTTTATAGATGCCGGTGCCGCCCACGACGGCACGCTTCTGTGACAGTCCTTCTTTCATCTGCGCTTGGCCTTGATGGTAGCTCGTTCCACCTTGCGCCACGATCTCGTTTTCATGGCCTAGATTGAATACCATCGAGCCAATTCGCTCAGTAATATAGACGGGATTAGCACTGTCACCATCCATAATATCTACCGTGATGAGCCAGCCGAGAACCTCTCCGACTGCTTTACCGGAGGAATCTCTAATGGCTGCCTCAAAAGCCATGCCATCCCCATGGCTGCCAGCGGCAGTTCCCAATTTGAGATGCACCAAGGCGGGCTTGTCCTGTTTAAAGGTGATTTTTTCCCAGCTCGAACCAGTTCGCTGCTGGCATCCCGCTAACAAAGCGATCGCAACGGCACTATATACTAGATGTTTCATGGGTTTAGTTTCTAACTGAATTAAGCTTATCGATTTCCGGAGCGCCTCGATCGGGGATGATGACCAGAAATGAGTCAGGATAAGGCAAGCCTCACTTCATGGCGACAGCCCGACGATCAGCTGAAAGGAAACCGGCATGGGCCGGACTGCGCCGGAAAGGGTCCGGGCGAAAGTGGCCACGCCGCGCTCCCCCCATCGCGATCGGTGGAGCCGGGCCGTCGCCCCCGCAGCCGCCGGCGACGGTTCGGTGTAGCCGGGCAATCGTTGCCCGGTCGTGCGTCCGGAAACCCCTGTCAAGGCAAGGCAGAGCTGCGTTGCGGTCCTGCGGGACCGGGGCGGCGCGCCCCGGCACCAACGAGCCGTTTCCTTTCGTCCCGCACTTCCGCGAAGCCATCCGTCTGGTGTAGCTGGGGCGCGTCGCCCCGGTAAACGCAGCCCGAAACACAGCCCCTCCCCGCTTTCAGCCTTCCGGCATTGCACCGCGCCATTGGCGTTATCCAGCCCGGACCGGGGCGGCGCGCCCCGGCACCAACGAGCCGTTTCCTTTCGTCCCGCACTTCCGCGAAGCCATCCGTCTGGTGTAGCCGCCGCCTTTCGTCCCGCCTTCGAGCTGGAACTCTTCTCCAACCTGAATCCTTCGGTTATCCTTCGGTTATAGTCCGGTCTATCAGAGGTAAATCCAGAAGCTTACGAGGGAAAAACCGAAGGATAACCGAAGGATGACCGAAGGATTTAAGGAGGAGGAAGCTTAGCACAAAGTTAGCAGACTGGAGGCAAACCAGCCCCTCGTTCACCCGAGAAGCGGCCCGCGCTGTCCCGGAAACGGGCGCGTTAAATTTCCTAACCCATTACCCACTATTGTGATGCAAACCAACGGAGCTGCTCACGATTGGACGGCGACGGACGGCAGAAAGGGGCGCACCGGCGCGATGACGTTATCCGATTGCAGATGTCTGCCGGAAACCCGGTGAAACCCACCTCGCCCGCTTGGAGGTGCCCGCCCTGCGGACCTCTTTCGGCCCGGACTCGCCTCAACCCTCCCAGCGGCGGCGCAGTTCCTCGAACTCGGGCTTGGCCTTCAGCTCCTCGCCGGCCGTGGTGAGGCCCACCTTGTGGGTGACCGGCCCCCCGGGACCCGGGCGCGGCTCGAAGCGGCGCGCCAGCTTCAGGCGATCCCACACGCGGTGGCGGATGCCGAAGGTCGTACTGTGCCGCAAAAACCAGTCCGCCAGCCGCGGAAAATCCGCCTCCGCCGCCAGGAACTGGAAACAGGTCAGCGGCCGCCCCTTCTTACCCGTCGCGGGGGTCAACCAGACGTCGAGCGCGCCCTGCGCGAGGAGCCGTTCCGCGAGCCACGCGAGGCGTTCCCCGGTGTCGTCATCGATGTTTGCCGCCACCTCCACCACCCGGTCGGTCTCGTAGGGTAGCACAGCTGCGGGGGCGGGCGCCGCATCTTCGAGCAGCGTGACGCGGAAGACGTTGGGAAATGCGCCGAAATCGAGCGTGCCGGCGCCGAGGCCCTGCCGAAGGACGGTGCCCGCCGGGAGTTCCGCCGCGAACGTCGGCCGCAGGGAGCGGAGAATGGCGATACCGGTGGGCGTGGAGAGCTCGATGTCCGCGCGGGTAATCGCAGCGGGCGTGGGCGCGACCGGCAGGCCCTCCAGCAGGCGGGCGCTGGCGGGTGGGGGCACCGGGTGGACGCCGTGCTGGATGCGGACAAACCCGCGCCCGGGACGGATCGGCGTGGCCAAGAACCGTACGGGGCCGACGGCCTCCAGGCACCAGGCGGCGAGGGTGATGTCGACGACTGAGTCCGCGAGGCCGAGCTCGTGGAACGCGACCTCCGCCACAGGCATCCCGTGGGCGCCGGCCTCCGCCTCGGCCAGCAGCTGAAAGATGGCGCGGGCGCGGTCCCGTACCCCGGCTGGCAGATCCGCGGTCGCGAGCCGGCGGTCGATGTCGGCGTGGCGGGTGTGGACGTGGCCCGCGGGGGCATCGATGATGAGGTGCGTTTCCTCCTCGGCGGGATCGCGGGCGGGGGCGGCTCCCGGAGGCGCGCCAGCCCCGGGGCCCTCGACGCGCAGGTGCGTGGCCTGCATCTGGGCGCGGATCACGCGGCGGGTCGTGACCTGGACGCCGGGCAACCCGAGGCGCGCGGGCACCGAAGCCAGGTCGGCCGCGGTGACGAGGCCAGCATCGAGGAAGGCGGCCGCGAACATATCGCCCGCCACGCCGGAGACGCTCTCGAGCAAGAGCGTCCGGCTCATCGGGCGCGGTCGGCCGCGGACCGCACGGCCCGCACCACCTGGCAGGCGGCGAAACCGGCGGAGAAGCCGTTATCGATGTTCGTAACTGTGACCCCTGGCGCGCAGCAATTGAGCATCGCCAGCAGGGCACTGAGGCCACCGAAGTTCGCCCCGTAGCCCACACTCGTGGGCACCGCGAACACCGGCCGCCCGAGCAGCCCCGCGACAACACTCGGCAGCGCCCCTTCCATCCCCGCCACCACCACCAGCGAGGTGGCAGACTGGAGGACCTCGACCCGGGCGAGCAGGCGGTGCAGGCCGGCCACGCCGACATCGTAGATCCGGTTGCAGGGAATCCCCATCGCCACCGCGACCTCGTAGGCCTCCTCGGCCACCGGGTGATCGCTGGTGCCGGCCGCGACGACCACGACGTGCGGCTGGCCAGCTACGCCCTCGATCGGCGCCGGGGCGTGCAGGGTAAACGTACGCGCGGCGTCATTCCGCCGGCCCGTGGGGAAGGCGAGCGCGAGGGCCGCGAGCTTCTCCGGTTGCAGGCGCGTGATCAGCACGGGGGCGCCCGCGGCACCGGCCTCGCGGGTGATGGCCAGGATCTGCTCGGAGGTCTTGCTCTCGCCGAAGATCACCTCGCCCATCCCCTGCCGCAGCTGACGGTGATGGTCGACCTGCGCGAAACCGAGGTCCGTCGTGCGGAATGGCCCACTCTGCAGCTGGCGCAGCGCCGCATCGGGGGCGATCACGCCGGCCTGCACACTCTGGAGGAGCTGACGGAGATCGGATTCGGTCATGGGAAAGGGGCGACCGGGCGCGCGGCGCGGTTCAGGAGGCGCGGCTGGTGCCACCGCCGGTGCGGTAGCCGGCGAGGTCGAGCGTGACCCACGCGAAGCCGCGCTCGCGCGCGAGGGCGTGGAGGGCGTCGCGGACCCCGAGGACGCGCGGCATCTCGTCGGGCGCGACCTCCACGCGGATCCACTTGCCGGTGGGCTGCTCGTGCAACCGGACGCGGAACACCTGGAGACCGCCGCCGCGCAGGACCGCCTCGAGGTCCTCGACGTCACGCAGCTTTTGCGGGGTGACGGCGACGCCGGTCATCAGGCGGGAGCTCAGGCAGGGGCTGGCGGGTTTGTCGGCGAGGGGCAGGCCGAACTGGCGCATCAGGGCGCGGATGTCGTCCTTGGTGAGGTCGGCGGCCTCGAGGGGGGCGACGATGCGGTTTTCCTGTGCAGCTTGGTGGCCCGGGCGGTAGTCGCCGCGGTCGGAGGCATTGTAGCCGTAAGCGATGGCGGCGTGGCCGAGGCGGTCCTTGAGCTCGTGGCTGAGGCGGAAGAGCTCGGACTTGCAGTGGTAACAGCGCGAGAGGTCGTTGCGGGCGTAGGCGGGGTTTTCCAGCTCGCTGCTCTGTTCCCAGCGGTGCTCGACCCCGGCCCAGGCGGCGAAGCGGGCGGCGTCCTCGCGCTCCACTTGGGCGAGGCTGGCGCTGACGGCGGTCACGGCGACGAGGCGGCCGCCCGACTCGCGGCGCACCTGCTCGGCAGTCCAGAGGAGGAAGGCGCTGTCGACTCCGCCCGAGTAGGCCACGATGAGGCCATCGCGCAGGAGGTCCCGCAGGCCGGCCCGGAGGGCGGCATACTTGGCCTCGACGGGCGCGGACGGCGTGGCGGTGCGGACCATAAGGGGCGGGCACTCAGCCACCGCCCCCGGGGGGAGTCAAAAGTGAAAGGGCGCCGCGGATTCCAGCCGGACGGCCCGCAGGGGGGGGCGGGGCGCAGCGGCCGGCAGGCTGGGTTGGCACGCGAATGTGGCCAAGGCCGGGCTTGAGCCGCCGGCCGGATGCGGCTGACTCCCGGCCGCACGCCGATGAGTTCCCCGCGTTCGTCCCAGCCCCGTTTCCTGGCTCGCCACCCGCGGTGGGCCACGGGTTGGTTGCTCGCGGCCGTGCTGGCGGGTCCGCTGGGCGCGCACGGGGATGACCAGCGGGTGCTCGAGTTGCTCACGGCGGAGCTGGCGCGGGCGCCGGACGCGGACCTGCACCTGCGGCGGGGGGAACTGCACCGGCACCTCCGGGACTGGGAGCGAGCGGAAGCGGATTACGCGGCGGCGGCGCGGCTGGCGCCGGAGCTGGCGCTGGTGGCATATTTCCGGGCGCGCGCGCGGCTGGAGGCGGGCGATCCGGCGGGGGCGCTGCCGGCGATCGACCGGTTTCTGGCCGCGGAGCCGGATTCGCCGGAGGGATGGTTCCTGCGGGCGGAGATCCACGCGGCCGCAGGGCGGACCGCGGCGGCCGCCGCCGACTGCGCGCGCGGGATCGAACGAGCGCCCGAACCGCGGCCGGAACACTACCTGCGTCACGCGCGGCTGCTCGCGGGTGGCGGCGACCGCGCGGCGGCGCTCGCGGCCCTCGACGCGGGCCTAGGGCGGCTCGGCCCGGTGGTCTCGCTGGTGGAACAGGCGCTCACGCTGGAATTGGAACGCGGGGCGCCGGACGCGGCCCTGCGCCGGATCGACGCCGCCTTGGCGGCAGCGCCCCGGCGGGAAGGCTGGTTATACCGGCGCGGGGAGGTGCTGGAGCGGGCCGGGCGGCGCGCTGAGGCGCACACGGCCTACGCGGAGGGCTTGGCGACGCTGCAGGGGCTGCCGGAGCGGCTGCGCGATACC
>CAIOTK010000474.1 GCA_903861185.1 uncultured Opitutia bacterium
GGCGCCTCAGTCCGCGGACTTGGCGGCGCGGGTCACCTTCCGGCGCTCAACCTCCTTGAGGATGCGCTTGCGCAGCCGGAGGCTCTTGGGGGTGACCTCGACCAGTTCGTCGGCGGCGATGTACTCGATCGCCCGTTCTAGCGAGAGTTTGGTCGCGGGCGTCAGGCCGGTAGCGACGCCTTCGCCCTGAGAGCGGAAATTGGTCAGCTTCTTTTCGCGGACCGCGTTGACCGAGATGTCCTCGTTGCGGGGATTCTCGCCGATGATCATCCCCTCGTACACCTGCTCGCCGGGGCTGACGAAGAGCTTCCCGCGCTCTTGGCACATCACCAGCGCGTAACTAGTCGTCTCGCCGGCCTCGGTGGCAATGAGCGTTCCGGTTAGGCGGGTGAGCACCTCGCCCGCGTAGGGGCCGTACTCTTTGAAGAGGTGGCTCATCACGCCGCGGCCGCTGGTCATGTTGACCACGTCAATCTCCATGCCGATCAGACCGCGGGTCGTGATCGTGGCCTCGATCATCGTGGAGTAGGGGTGCTTCTCCATGTTGGTGAGCTGCCCCTTACGGTTGGCGAGGTTCTGCATCACGGAGCCGACGCACTCGTCCGGCACTTCGATCCAGACGGTCTCGTAAGGCTCCATCCGGCGACCCTCGACTACCCGCTCGATCACGGTCGGGCGCGAGACGAGCAGTTCGAAGCCCTCGCGCCGCATCGTTTCGACCAGCACTGCTACCTGCATCGCGCCGCGGGCCTTCACGTTATAGACGCCTGCGCGGTCGCTGTCCTCGATGTTGATGGAAACGTTGGTCTTCAGCTCGCGGAAGAGCCGCTCGCGCAGCTGGCGCGAGGTGACGAGCTTGCCCTCCTGGCCAACCAGCGGGCCATCGTTGACGCAGAACTGCATCTCGAGGGTGGGCGGATCGATCTGCGTGAAGGGCAGGGCGTGGGCCTCCTCCGCGGCCGAGATGGTGTCGCCAATGTCGATGTCCTCGAAGCCGGAGAGTCCCACGATGTTCCCCGCGACGCCCGCGGTGGACTCTTGGGTGCCGAGGCCCGAGTACTCGAAGACCTTGGTGAGCTTGGAGCGGATCCGCTTGCCGTCCGAGTGGCGGATTGTGAACACGTTGTCGCCCACGTTAGCGCGGCCGCCGAGGATCTTGCCGATCGCGATGCGTCCGACGTAGTCGCTCCAGTCGATGTTCGACACGAGCATATGGAACGGTTCGTCGGGCTTGGCGAACGGGGGCGGAACGTGGTTGAGGATGGTCTCGAAGAGCGGCGTCATGTTCTTCCGCTCGTCCCCGAGCTTGTACATCATGTAGCCGTCGCGGCCGGAGCCGTACACAACCGGGGCGTCGAACTGCTCCTCGGTGGCGTTGAGCTCCATCAGCAACTCCAGCACCTTGTCGTACATCTTGGCCGGCTCCGCGTTGTCGCGGTCGATCTTGTTGATGACGATGACAACCTTCAGGCCGTGCTGCAGCGCTTTGCGGAGCACGAAGCGGGTCTGGGCTTGGGGCCCGTCGTAGGCGTCGACCACCAGCAGCACGCCATCCACCATCCGCAGGGCGCGCTCGACCTCGCCGCCGAAGTCAGCGTGGCCGGGGGTATCGACGATGTTGATGATTTTGTCCTGCCAGTGGACGGACGTGTTCTTGGCCTTGATCGTGATGCCCTTCTCGCGCTCAAGGTCCATCGAGTCCATCGCGCGTTCTTCGACCTGCTGGTTGGCGCGGAAGACGCCGCCCTCCTTCAGGAGCTTGTCGACGAGGGTGGTCTTCCCGTGGTCAACGTGGGCGATGATGGCGATGTTGCGGATGCTCTGGTTCATGGACGGCGCGGGAAAGCGGGATGGAAAAAGGTCGAACGTGCGGAGCGCGCCGGCCGAAGGCAAGGCAAGGTTTCGCCCGCCGGTCCGCGCCGGCGAAACCTTACCTGACCCGATCCCGCGCTCCGGAGCGTGCGGCAGACTATTCGTCTGCGGTGAGCTGCTGCCTCAGGGCAGGAACGAGCGCTCGCGGAACCAGTACACCAGTTGGTCTCCCCAGGGCGGGGCCGGGCGGTCGGGCCGGCCAAAGCCGAGGCCGTGGGCACCCTTCTCGTAAATGTGGAGCGAGAAAGTCACGCCCGCGCGGCGTAGCGCCGAGGCGAACAGGAGTGAGTTCTCAACCGCCACCGCCTTGTCCTCGACGGTGTGCCAAAGGAAGCACGGGGGGGTCTCTGCGGTCACTTGGAGCTCATTGGAGAGGTTTCGCACCAACGCGGGGTCGGGGTTGTCGCCGAGTAGGTTGCGCCGCGAGCCGGCGTGCGCGAATTCTCCCAGCGAGATCACGGGATAGCAGAGGATGCCGAGATCCGGGCGGGAGCTCTCCCGCTCGATGGGATCCGGGTCGTCGGGCCGGCCGGCATCGAAGTGAGTGACGAGGGTGGAGGCGAGGTGCCCGCCGGCGGACGAGCCGATCACGCCGATGCGCCGCGGGTCGAGTCCATCGCGGCGGGCGAAGGCGCGCAGCATCCGGAGCGCGCGCGCCGCGTCCTGAAGCATCACCGGGTGGCGGTAACCGGCAGAGCCGAGACGGTACTTGAGGACATAGCAGGTGATGCCGTGGCGCGTGAGGAATTCGGCGTAGCCGGTGCCCTCGTGCTCGGCGAGACCGCCGTAGCCGCCGCCGGGAAGAATGAGCATCGTCGCACCCGAGGGACGGACGGTGGGGGCGTACGGGGTGAGGGTCGGGATGTCCTGAGGCCGTTCGCCGGTGGCGCCCGGCGCGGCGCCCGCCCAAAGGCGGATCGGGCCCAAGATCTGGGCGTAAGGCACCGCTTTTTCGGCGGCGGTCAGGGACGGGAGGAGCGGGGTGGCCGCGAGCAGGGCGGCGCAGACGAGGAAGAGGCGGGGCATCGCGTGAGCACAAGGGGCCCGGGCCGCCGCGACAAGCCCGCGTCGCGCGCAAAATCGGGTTGCAGCCCCCGGAGGGGCCTCCCTCACTCGGCCGGCCCGCGCATGGCGTTCAACCTCCAGAAAGTCCTCAAGGCCCTGCTCCTGTCCTCGAGCCAGCCGCTCGCGATCAAGGATATCCAGGCCGCCTTCACCCGGTTCCACGAGCAGCAGCTGTTGCCGGGAGTGGACCGTTCCGCGGCGCCGGAGCCCGCCGCAGGCGATCCGGCCGCGCCCGCGCCTACCGCGGCGGCGGAAGAGGCCGCCGAGGTGGTGGTGGAACCCTCCTCCGGTGATCCCGAGCTTTACGTCGACGTCCCCTCGCTGGTCACCGCGACCCAGATCCGCGAGGCGATGGACGCGATCGCCGCGCAGCTGCGCGCCGCGGGAGACGGGCTGCTCCTGATCGAGGGTAACGCCGGCTACCGGCTCGTGACGGAGCCCCGCTTCGCGCGGTGGGTACGGATCCTGCGGCAGGAGCCGCCCCCAGTGAAGCTTACCCAGTCCGCCCTCGAGACGCTCGCCGTTGTCGCCTACCGCCAGCCGGTCACTCGCACCGAGATCGAGAACATCCGAGGGGTGTCCGCGGAAGCCGGCCTGAACAAGCTGCTGGAACGTGACCTCGTGTACATCGTGGGTCGCGCCGACACGCCAGGCCGGCCGATCCAGTACGGGACGACCGACGATTTCCTCGAGTTCACGGGGATCAAGTCCCTCGACGAGCTGCCGGCCTCCGACGTGCTATCCTCCCGGCAAATTGACGAGTGGCTGCGCAAGACGGAGAACACGAAGGCGCCCGGCGACCTAGATATGGGGCTGCCCGATGAGCAGTTGCCGCTCGAAGCGCCGTTGCCGACGCCACCTGCGGACGCCCCCGCGCCCCAGGCCGAGGAGTCGGCCGCTCCTGCGCCCGCGGCGGAATCACCCGCGCCGCCCACCCCGCCTCCCGCCTGAAATGGACCTCGGCCCCATCCGCGAACAGATTGATCAGATTGACCACCAGCTGGTGGAGCTCCTGAACCGCCGCCTCACTCTGGCCGCGGAGATCGGCAAGGTGAAGCGCAGCGCGGGCGGGCAGATCTACGTCGCGGAGCGCGAGGATGCCGTGCTGCGCAAGGTGACCGCCCGCAATTCCGGGCCGATCCGCGACGAGGCTTTGCGTGCGATCTACCGCGAGATCATGTCCGCGGCGATCGCCCTCGAGAAACCGCTCGTCATCGCCTACCTCGGGCCGGAGGCGAGCAACACGCACGCGGCGTCGCTGCGGAAGTTCGGGGCCAGCGTGGGTTACCACCCGATGGCCACCGTCGGGGATATTTTCACCGCGGTCGAGAAGGGCGAGACGGACTACGCCGTCATCCCAATCGAGAACTCAACCGAGGGCTCGGTGCGCGAGGCCCTCGACAGCTTTGTCGAGAGCGACGTCAAGGTGGTCGCCCAAGTCTATATGGAGATCAACCACGCGCTGATCTCCACTGTGCCGCTCGAGGCCGTGACGCGCGTTTACTCGAAGGATCAGGCGCTGGCGCAGTGCCGGCACTGGTTGCAGCGGCACCTGCCGCACGCGCAGTTGGTCGACGCCCCCAGCACCTCCCGGGCCGTGCAATTGGCCAAGGAGGAGCCCGGTACGGCGGCGGTCGCCGGGGAACTCGCGGCCGAGCACTACGGCGTGCCGGTGCTCGCGCGGAACATCCAAGACAAGGCGGACAACACGACGCGGTTTTTCGTGCTGGGCCGGCAGCCGTCCGGCTCGGCTGGGCCGGGCAAGGATCTCACCAGCCTGCTCGTCTCCCTAGGTGACGAGGCGGCCTCGCATTCTGGCGCGCTGCTGCGCATGCTGATGCCGCTCGCCGAGCGTGGGATCAATCTCTCGAAGATCGAGTCACGTCCGAGCAAGCGCCGGCCGTGGGATTACTACTTCTTCCTCGACGTCACCGGACATTACGAGGACCCCGCCATGCGCGAGGCCATTGCCGAGCTGCGCCGCTTCTGCCCGATGGTGAAGTGGCTCGGCAGCTACCCGCAGGTGGGTTGAGCGTCGCGGCCGCCGCAGGACCTCACGGTCGGGCTTGGCTCGGTTGTAGGCTCGCGGTGAGCGCCAGCAGTGCGTCGAGCATCTTCACGCTGGCCTCCGGCTCCAGTTGGTTGGTCCCCGGCCAGGTCTCATAGCCGCCGAGCGCAAAGTGGCGCGGGGTGGGGAGGTAGCCGAAGTAGCCGTGGTTCAGTTCGACCATAAAGGAATGGCGGAACGGGCTGCGGCGGCGGTACTCTAGCCCGGTCTCGGCGAAGGTCTCGCACGGAAAAGTGCCGATGGCCACGTCGCCGATACGCAGCGCCTGAAGCGGGATCGGCGCGGTCCCGCGCTGCTCGGCGAGCAACTGCACGCGGCCGGCGTAGCTGAGTCGCTGCAGCCAGTCGGGGGTGGTCGCGAACTTAGCTCCGACGGGCACCTCGCCCTTCGTCACGCGCGGGGCCCGCGCCTCGGTCTCGCGCGCCCAAGCCACGAGTTCCGGGGGGATGGTCCGCCAAGCGACGGGCAGCTCTTGGTAGGCTGCCGCGAGGGTCGGCGCGCGCTCCCAGCTGATGCCCGCGAGGGCCGCGTGCAGGCGCCGCGCGACGTCGCGCCCGACGAGGTTCATCTGCTCGTAAGGCGCCCGCCCCGGTCGCTTGGCGAGGCGGAAGTCGATGTTGTTGATGTCTCCGCTCGTCCCGTTCGCGAGCAGGGCCACGCAGGGACGGGTCGCCGCTGGGTGCGCGGCCAGCCGCTCTAGTTCCGCGCAGAACACGCCGAAGTAGTCCGCGGAGATGCTGCGGCCGCCGACGCCCCCTACGTAGTGGAGCGAATAGGCGGCGAACACGGAGATAAGCGCGCCCGAGCCCGGTTCCCGCAGGGCGAGAAACGAGACGGTAGGGTCAATCGGGCCCGCGGGTTCCACTAGGTCAGGGCTGCCGCCGGCCGGGTTCATCTTAACTTTGTCCACCTGACCGAAGGGGTTCGGTGGCGCCTTGCCCGCGCGCATCACCCACCGGCGATTGTGTACGTGCTCCGGGATGTCGACGGTCCCGAAACCGAGTTCCGCTGGGCGGAGCGCGTTCAGCGCCCGTCGCACGCCATCCGCGACGCGCGTCGCCACAAAGCGCTGATAGTCATCGAGCGGTTGCTCCGCCGCGAACCGACTGGCGCCAAGCGCGCTGCCCGCCGAGTGGGTGTGCGTGCCCGCGACGAGCACGTGCGAGGGCGGGATGCCGGTAGCTTCCTCGATGAGCCGGCGAGCCTCGGCGCTGACGGCACGATGCAGACCGAGCAGGTCACAGATGACGAGGGCGAGACGCGTGCGCCCGTCATCGAGCACGAGGCAACGGGCGTGGAGTTCGTCATGGACGTCCTGCGCGGGGAACGGGGCGAAGCCGCCGACGATCGGGGTGCCGAGCGGCGGCGTGAGGTTGCTGGTGGCGGCGCCGGCGCGGAAACCAGCGGGCGGGTTGGCCGCGGAAAGCACGGGTAACGCCGCGGCGAGCAGGCAGGCAAGAAGGGTGAGGCGGAGGGGCATGGCGGGGTGTCCTAAGCCTCGCGATGGGGCGCCCCGGCGGCGAGGGCAAAGCGGTCGCGCGCGTCGCGGCCCGCTTCAGAACCGCTCCGCCATCGCCACGGCCTTAAACAGGGCGGTGGCCTTGCTGACGGTCTCTTGGTACTCAGAAGCGGGCACGGAGTCTGCGACCACCCCGGCGCCGGCCTGGATGTGGACCTGGCCATCCTTCAGCAGGGCGGTGCGCAGCATAATGCAAGTGTCGAGGTTGCCGTCGTAACCGACGTAGCCGAGCGCGCCGGCGTAGCAGCCACGCGGGGACGGCTCGCTGGCCGCGATGATCTGCATCGCGCGGATCTTCGGCGCACCGGAGACGGTGCCGGCGGGAAAAGTTGCGCGCAGCAGGTCGTAGCCGGTACGCCCCGGCGCGATGCGGCCCTCCACTTGGGAAACGATGTGCATCACGTGTGAGTAGCGCTCGATGACCATCATCTCGGGCACCTGCACGGAACCGTAAGCGCAGACGCGGCCGATGTCGTTCCGCGCGAGATCGACGAGCATCAGGTGCTCGGCGCGCTCCTTCTCATCGGCCAGCAGTTCCTTCTCGAGGGCCGCGTCTTCGGCGGGAGTTGCCCCGCGGCGGCGGGTGCCGGCGATCGGCCGGATCTCGACCCGGCCGTCGGTCAGGCGCACGTGGACTTCGGGCGAGGCGCCGACCAAGGCGAAGTCGTCCGCCTCCAAGATGAACAGGTAGGGGGAGGGATTGACCGTTCGCAGGGCCCGGTAGAGGTCGAGGGCCGGCCGGGTGAAGGGCCGCGAAAACCGCTGCGAGGGCACGAACTGAATGATGTCCCCGGCGCGGATGAATTCCTGGCCAGCCGTCACTGCAGCCTCGAAGGCTGCCGGCGTGAAGTTGCCGGGCGGGATTTGAACCGGGCCGGGGTCGACCACGGGCGCCGGGGCGAGCGCGCTCGGGTGGCGCAATAGTTCGTGCAGCTCCCGCAGTTCCCGCACGGCCGCATCGTAGGCCGCATCCGCGGCGGAGGGGGCCGACACGTGCGCGTTGACGCAGAGACGAAGGGTCTGGCGCGCGCGGTCAAAGATGAGCAGCGAGTCGACGAGGAGAAAATAGAGCAGCGGAGTGCCGAGGCCTGGGCCGGGGGCGGCCGGAACGCTGGACTCGAGGCGCGTGACGTACTCGTAGGCGAGGAAGCCGACCGCCCCGCCGGTGAAGCGCGGCATTCCGGGCAGGGAAACCGGCCGGTAACCGCGGAGCTCGTCCTCGAGCAGCGTGAGCGGATCGGCGGGCGTCGGGACGGTAACCGGCGAACGGCCGGGCTCCCGGATCTCGGTGGTCGCGGGTCCGCAGGCCAGGATGCGCCGCGGCCGGCAGCCGATGAAGCTGTAGCGGGAGAGGTGCTCGCCGCCCTCCACCGACTCGAGTAGGAATGAGGGTCCGGCGGCGCGGAGCTTGGCGTAGGCGGAGACGGGGGTCTCGAAGTCCGCCATCAGGTCGGTAGTGACCGGGATGACGTTGCCCTGCCGGGCCAGGCTAGCGAAGGCCTCGCGGGTCGGATGGATGTTCATACGGCGACCCGCCGTGATGCCCGCGGGCCCCCGCGCGGGCAAGGCGAATGACGGGCCCGCTACTGCTTGCGCGGCGCCGCCCGGCCGCTCGGTGCGGCCGGGTCGTAGGCCGGATTCGGGACCGGGAACCTAGCACCTACGTCCTGTTGCCACGCGCGCAGCTCGGTCCGCAGGGCGGCTACCCGGGCCGGTTCGCGTCCGGCGAGGTCGCGCTGCTCCCCGAGGTCGCCGGCGAGTTCGAAGAGCTCCTCGCGTCCGTCCTCGAGCCACGTGATCAGTTTCCAGTTCCCGCGGCGAACGGCCGCGGCGGGAGCGCCGCCCTGGTTGCCGTAATGCGGGTAGTGCCAAAATAGGGCACGCTCCGCCTCCGTCTCTCCGCGCAGCACTGGGACCAAGCTGCGGCCGTCGTTGGCGCCGAGCGTTCGCTGCACTCCCGCCGCGGCGAGAAAGGTGGGGAAGAAATCCGGACTGCTGACGGGCGCGGTGACGACACTCTCGGGTCGGGCGACTCCCGGCCAGCGAACAATCAGGGGTACCCGGATGCCGCCCTCGTACATCCAGCCCTTGCCCGCGCGGAGCGGCAGGTTCGAGGTGGGTGAACCCTCGCTGGTGGAGAGGCCGCCGTTGTCGCTGGTGAAGACGACGAGCGTATCCTCCCGGCGGCCGAGGTCGTCGAGGGCCTGCAGGACACGCCCGACGGCGAGGTCCATCGCCTCGATCATGCCGGCGTAGATGGCGTGGCTCTGAATCTGGCGGACGTCCCGTTCGCCTTCGCGTCCCCAGCGCTCGCTCAGACCGAGCCGGCGGCGCTTCGCTTCGTATTTTAAGCGTAGGTCCTCGCGGGCCATCAGCGGCGTGTGGACCGAGTAGAAAGGGAAGTAGACGAGGAAGGGCCGGTCGCGGTGCTCGGTGATGAACTTCACGGCTTCTCGCGCGAGCCGGTCCGGCAGGTGCTCGCCCTCGGGGCCGTCGGTGAGGCGCGGGTTGCCGTAGGGCGAGAAGTAGCGCTTGCCGCCGTAGGGGCCGCCGCGTTCGTTGCCGCCCAAGTTGAAATCGAAACCTTGGTTCTCTGGCCACCAACCCTCGGGACCGAGGTGCCACTTGCCGGCGAAGAAGGTCGCGTAACCCGCCGCCTTGAGGGACTTGGCGACGGTCGGCGCATCGAGGGCGAGGCGGTCCTCGTAGGGAGCGGGCAGGGAACGCGTGTTCCGCTTCCACTGGTCCGGGGTGCGCGGGGCGCCGATGTAGTCGGTGATCCCCGTGCGCTGCGGCCAGCGGCCGGTCAGGATGCTGGCGCGGGTCGGCGAGCACACGGGGCAGGCCGCGTAGGCGTCGGTGAAACGCGCCCCCTCGCGGGCGAGGCGATCCAGGTGCGGCGTCTCATAGAAGGTGCTCCCGTAGGAGCCGAGGTCGCGCTGGCCGAGGTCGTCCGCGAGGAAGAACACGATGTTGGCCGGGCGGGGCGCGTCGCCGGCGCGCAGCGCCGCCGCGAGGACCAGCGGTGCGAGGAGGGCGGGGAGGAGGCGCATTGGCGGATCAGTTGGCGCTCTTGGCCTGCTTGCCCTTCGCCTTGCCGCCGCCGCCGCCGTGTTGGTAGGTGCGCCACCAATCAGGGCCTTCGGCCTCGATCTCCGCGTTCAGGCGGCGCAGGGCCGCGGTCATTTCGGCCAGTCGGGCGGGTTCGCGCACGGAGAGCTCGGTCGACTCGGCAGGATCGCGCTGCACATTGTACAGCTCGAAGCGCGTTAGGGCCTCGTCGGCGAGAAGCTTCCAGTCCCCGATGCGCATCGCGGTCTTGAGCTGTTCCGGGGCGATGGCGCAGCGCCAATAGAGCGGACGAGCGCGCTCCACGGGCTTACCGGCGAGCGCTGGGAGAAAGTCCCCGCCGTCGAGAACGCGGTCTGCCGGCAGAGGCGCCCCGGCCAACTTGGCCGCCGTCACGAACAGGTCCGAGCCGATGACGGGCACCTCGGAGACCGTGCCGGGAGCGATGCGGCCGGGCCAGCGCACGAGGCCGGGCACGCGGATGCCGCCCTCGTACACGGAGCGCTTGCGGCTGCGGAGGCCGCCGGTGGAGCCGCGACCCGGGGTGCGGATGCCGTCACCTTCCGGGCCATTATCCGAGGTGAAGAACACGAGGGTGTCGCCCGCGAGGTTCAGCTCGTCGAGGGCCCGCACGAGGCGTCCGAACGCGTGGTCGAGCTGCGTCACGTTGGCGTGGTGCTCCTTCTGCACATCGTCGGTGAGACCCGGGTAGAGGGCCTTGAAGGCGGGGTCGGCCTTAATCGGGTAATGGGGCTCGTGCGCCCAGACGGAGAGCAGGAAGGGCCGGGCGGGATCGCGGTGTTGTCGGAGCCAGCCGATCGCCTCGTCGACAATGAACGGCGCGGAGTAGCCCTGCACGGGCCCAACGGGGCGCCCGTTGCGTACGAAGTTGGTGGGGTTCTCGTGCGATGGGGCGGCGTTGTTCTGGGTGGCCAGCCACCAGTCGTAGCCGTGGTCGTTCGGTTGGGGTTGGCTCGGCTGGTTGAAATGCGAATTGAGGTGCCACTTTCCCACGTGGCAGGTGGCATAACCCTCGGCGCGGAGGAGCTTGGGGAGGGCGATTTCGCTCGTGCGCAGGTGCACCTCGCGGCCCTCGGGGATCCACGTGAACACGCCGTTCCGGTACGGGGTGCGGCCGGTGAGGATGGCCGAGCGTGAGGGACTGCAGACGGCACTCGCGGCGTAGCACTGAGTGAGCCGGGCTCCCTGCCGCGCGAACGCGTCGAGGTGGGGGGTCTGGATCACCGGATGGCCGTAGACGCCGAGATCTCCCCAGCCGAGATCGTCGGCGAGGAAGATGACGATGTTGGGCGGGCGCGGCGCCGCGGCGCCAAGGAAAGCGGGCAAGAGTAACGCGAGGGCGAAGAGGAGGGAGAACGAGCGCATCGGGGAAAGGCAGGTTTAAGGGTTGGCCGCGGCGGTGAGACCGGGGACCGCGACGGGAAAGAGGGCGTTGGCCTGCAGTTCGCGCCGCAGCACGTCCTCCGCGGCACGGATGACTTCGGGCCGCTCCGAAGCAAGGTCGCGGGCCTCGCCAGGATCGCGGGCGAGATCGTAGAGTTCCCAGGGTCCGGGCTGCGGGGTCTTGAGCCCGCGCCGCACGGCCTTCAGGTCCCCCAGTTGCACGGCGACTTGGCCGCCGTACTCAGGAAAGACCCAGACCATCGGGCGCCGGCGGGGCGCCGCTTGGCCCGTGGTGAGAGCAGGCCAGAGGCTCTCGCCGTCAAGGCCCGCGGGCGGGGTAAGGCCTGCGGCCTCGCAGAGGGTGGGGAACCAGTCGGCGAAGTAGCCCGGCCGAGCGTTAACGGTACCCGCAGGGATCCGGCCTGGGAGTCGCGCGATCATCGGCACGCGGAGCCCGCCCTCGTAGACGCTGCCCTTGTAGCCGCGGAGTCCACCGGTGCTGGCGAAGAACTCCGGGTCGGCGCCGCCAACGTGGAAGCGCGTCCCTGGCGGACCCGCGTGCGTGGCGCCGTTATCGGAGCTGAAAATGACGAGGGTACGGCCGGCGACCCGGGCGCGCTCCAGTGCGGTGAGCACGCGGCCCACGTGGTCGTCGAGCAGCGCGATCATCGCCGCATAACCGGCGCGGGGCCGCGGGTGCGGCAGGTAGCCGGATTCGCCGCGGTAGGGCTCGGGGTCCCAATCCTTGGGGAATCGCTCCACCCACTCCCGCGGCGGGTGCATCGCGACGTGCGGTTCGGTGAAGGGCAGGTAGAGAAAGAAGGGGCGGGTGGCGTGGCGGGCGATGAAGGCCTCAGCCTCAGCCACGATTGGGAGCGAGGCGTAGCGTTCCCCCTGCCAATCCTCGAGGCGCACTTCGCCCTCGAGTTGGCGGGCGCGACCCGGCACCGGCTTGGCGTTGAGCGGCACCCGCTCCGCGTTGCGCCAGAGTGAGGCGGGGAAGAAACTGTGCGCCACGGCTTGGCAGTTGTACCCGAAGAAGAGGTCGAAGCCCTGACGGTTGGGATCGCCTGTGCTCCCCACGGGTCCGAGGCCCCATTTGCCCATCGCACCAGTGGCGTAGCCAGCGGCTTGGAAGGTGCGCGCGAGGGTCACCGCGCCGGCCGACAGCGGGTGTTGGCCCTCCGTCCACTGCGGGTCGGTGAGGCGGGCCTGGCGGTTGCCCCGGATCTCGGCGCGGCCGAGGTGGCGGCCCGTCATCAAAACACAGCGTGAGGGGGCGCAGACTGGGGCGCCACTGTAGTGGCGGGTAAATCGCATCCCCTCGGCAGCGAGGCGGTCGAGGTGTGGCGTGGGAATCTTTTTCTGGCCGTAACTGCCGAGCTCCGCCCAGCCGAGGTCGTCAGCGAGGATGAAGACTACGTTGAGCCGCTCCGGCGCCGGGGCGGCTGCCGGAAGCAGCGAGGGGCCGGCGAGGCAAGCGAGGAGCGCGAGGAGGCGGGCGAGGGCGGGAGACATCGGGAAACTTAGGGGTTGCGGGATGCGCCCTTCCGTTGGGCGGGCGAACGGCGGGCGCCGCGTTGCTCGAGTGGGGGCAGCGGGCCGCCCCGGGCGGCGAGCTCGCGGTCGCAGAGGGCGCGCATTGCAGCGAGCGCGACCGCAGCGGCCGGGTCGCCAGCCAAGTTGGCGAGCGCGTCGGGATCGCGCTGGAGGTCGTGGAGAAATTCGTAAGCCGGCCGCTGGTCAAAGTAGCGCGCGTACATCCAGCGGGTGGTACGCACGCCCTCCCAAGTCAAAGTCGGCGCGAGGTCGACGTGCTCGCAGAGGAAATGCTCCCGCCAGCCGGCAGGCGATTCGCCGCGCACGAGCGGCGCGAGGCTCCGACCCTCGTAACCGGCCGGCGCCGCTGCCCCCGCCCACTCGAGAAACGTCGGCGCGAGGTCTACGTTCAGCGCGAGGGCGTCGACCACCCGGCCGCGTCCCTCCGGTGCCAGACGGGGATCGAAGACGATAAGGGGCACCCGCAGCGACTCGTCGTAGTGGGACCACTTGCCCTGGAAGCCACGGTCTCCGAGGTAATAGCCGTTGTCCGCCGAGTAGACTACGATGGTGTTTTCCGCCAAGCCCGCGGCCGCCAGTGCCGCTAACACCCGGCCGATGGCGTGGTCGATGCCGGTGATCATCCGCAGGTACGCGCGTACGTTCGTCGCGTATTTCTCGGGCGTGTCATAACCCCAGAAGAACCGCTGGCGGTTGATCGATTCGATAAGGAAGGGCGGGTGGGCCGCGACGATTCCCGCGCCGCCGAGCCGTGCGGGCGGGATGGGTTGGTCATCGTAGAGTCCGTCGGCGGAGGGGGGCCACGGGTAGTGGCCGACACCAGGTCGGCGGTCGTTGTCTTCAGCGTGCGAGGCGTTGAACCACAGGTGGAGCAGGAAGGGCTGATCCGGCCGCTGCGCGCGGAGGAAGTCGATCCCCCGGTCGCAGACGAGATCAGTCTCGTGGCGGCGCGTGCCGTCCGGCAGGGTCTTGAAGTACGGGTTGCGGCCGATGGCCTCGAAGACGTCGAACTGCGCCGCGGGAACGAAACCGGGTGGTCCTTGGAAGTGCCACTTGCCGAAGTGGGCGGTGCGGTAGCCTGCGGCACGCAGCCGGCCGGGAAGGAGATTCGCCACGGCGCCCGGCGTCACGACGGGCACCGCGTCCCGCTGCACGTGGGTACGCGCCCACTGGCCGGTGAGGGTGACCGCCCGACTCACCCAGCAGACGGAGGTGGTGACGAAGGCCTGGCGAAAGCGCACGCCTTCGCGCGCGAGCCGATCGAGCGTCGGCGTCCGCACGAAGGGATGGCCCGCAATCCCGAGCGCGTCGTGCCGCTGGTCGTCCGCGAGCAGGAAGAGGATGTTCGGCGGCCGGGAGCCGCCCGCGGGGGCCGCGGCGCCTGCGACGGTGGCTAGTCCCGCCACAAGCAGAGCAGTGCGGAGCAGCTGGCTCATTGGTGGACTCAGCGGGGCCAGGTGGTCTGGGCCTGGCGGGGCGAAGCATCCCACCAGCCTTGGAGACGTGCGGCGAGGCGGGCGACCACGTCGGGGTTCGCGGCGGCGAGGTTACGATCTTCGTGCGGGTCGGCGAGCAGGTCGAAGAGCTGGGGCCGTGGGTCGGTGCGTGGATTGGACGAGGCGTAGCGCGCACTGACCGCGCCGTCGTAGGTCAGCAGCAGCTTCCAGCGCCCCTCGACCACCCAGCGGTAGACGAGACTGGCGGCGGGCCGTTCGAGGTCGGCGATGTCGTGGGCGAAGGTCTCGCCGAAGACTTCCTGCCGCGGGGTGGGCGCGCCGGAGCGGAGGATCGGCAGGAGGTTGTAACCGGGCAGGCCGGCGGGTGTGGCGGCTCCGGCGGCGGCGAGCAGGGTGGGCACGATGTCGACGCTGGAACAGAGCTGCGCGCCGCGGCGGCCCGGCGCGATGGTGCCCGGCCAGCTGAAGAGGGTCGGCTGGCGGACACCGCCCTCGTTGGCCGTCTGCTTGGAGCGCGGCGCGTAACCCGGAGCGTTCTCCTGCTGGATCCAGCCGTTGTCGGCGATGTACACGACGAGGGTATCCCGAGTCAGCCCCTTCGCCTCAAGACGGTCGAAGAGTTGGCCGCAGGTCTCGTCGAACCACTCCACCATCGCGTAGTACCGGGCGACGTGATCGGAAGCCACGCCCTTGGCCTTGTACTTTTGAAATAGGCGGTCGGGGGGCGTGTGCGGCGTGTGGGGCAGGAAGGGCGCGTACCAGAGGAAGAACGGCTTCCGCGCCGCGGTCGCCTCGTCGATGAAGTTGGAGATCGGGTCCATTCCCTCGCGGCCGATGCGCAGGCCGTCGTCCCCGTGCCGGCCGCCCGGCTGCGGGAAGCCGCGGGTCATCCCGTGGGTGAAGCCGCCGCGACGATACCCGCCCTCCCACCATTTCCCCGACTGGTGGCTGAGGTAACCGCGCTCGCCGAGCAGCCGGGGCAGCGTGGGAATACGATCGAGATGGCTGATGAGCTGCTCACGCAGACGTTGGTACGCGGCGGGCTCGCCGCCCGCTTTCTTGGCCGCCTTGCGGCCGCCGTCCGCGGGGGTGGGCAGCATCTCCGGCAAGAAGGCGGGATCGTTGCCGCTGACGCGGTGTTGGTGCGCGTAGAGTCCGGTCGCGAAGGTTGCGAGCGCGGGCCGGCAGAGGGCGGTCGGCACGTAGCCACGCTCGAACACCGCGCTGCGGGCGGCGAAGCGGTCGAGGTGCGGCGTCTCGATCACCTTATGTCCCATATGACCGTAGTCGGTCCAGGCGTGGTCATCTGAGATGATGAACACGATGTTTGGCGCCGCGGGCCGCGGGGCGGCGTTCTCGGCCGCGAGGGCCGCGAGGGGCAGGGCGAAGAGGCAGCGCAGGAGCAGGCGGGCCATAGAAATCAGGGGACGAGGGTGAGGTTAAGGCGGCGGACATCCATCACGCTGGCGCCGGGAATCTCGAGGGCGCGGAGGGTCAGGCTCCCGCGGCCACGCTCCAACTGAATGCGACCTAGTCGCAGGGGGCGAAATTCCTTCATCTGCGACTCGCCCGCCGGGCGCGGCAGCGTGTCTTGGTTGGTCCACAGGGGTGGATCCCAGCCGGGGGCGACCTTCCCCGTGAGGGTGCGCCCGTTGAAGGCGAGCTCGACCGTCGCGCCGGCGTCGGGCACCGGGCAGGTATAGTCGATCACCACCTCGTAGGTCCCGGTCGTTGCGACCTCGACGTCCCACGAGATGCGGTCGTCGCGGGAGCGCCAGTTGACGAAGTAGGATGAGTTCGGAGCGTGGCTGCTGCGCTGGACCTCGCCGCGCGTCACACCGTCGCGGGCAGGCAGTGGCGCCCACGGGAACTCGCGGTGGCCGACCGGGTACGGGCGGTCGTCGGGGACGACGAAGGCGGGGGCCTTGCCGTTCTTGCGCGCCTTGGCTCCGTCGCCGGTCGCGGCGGTAGCGGCCGCGGCGACGGCCGGGCCGAAGACATCCTTGCGCCACGCGGCGACGGCGTCGCGCAGGCGGGCGGCGTCGGCCGGGCGTTCCGGGGCCACATCGCGAGTCTGGCCCGGGTCCTCGCTCATATCGTATAGTGCGCCACGGGAATCGAGGCGGTAACGCTGGGTGCGGACGCTGATCTGGCCGTTCTGGTGGGTGAAGATCGGTCGATCGGGCCAGTTGGCCTGGCGGCCGAGCAGCAGCGGGGAGAGGTCAAGGCCGTCGAGCGGGCGATCACCTGCGCGCGGGATCCCGGCGAGGGAAGTCAGGGTGGGCAGCAGGTCGATGGCGCCCGAGATCTCACGCACGACCGTGCCGGGCGCGATACGGGCGGGGAAACGGATCATGCCAGGAGAGCGGATACCGCCCTCGTCGACGGAGCCTTTGCGCCCCTTCATCCCGTCGTTCCAGCGCCACGAGTTGGGGCCATTGTCCGAGAAGTAGACCACGATCGTGTCCCGGGCGAGGCCCAGCTCGTCGAGGCGGCGGAGGATCCGGCCCACGTTCGCGTCTTGGTTCTCGAGCATCGCGTAAGCGCACCGAGTTTGCTCCGTGCTCTCGAGGGACGGATCGGTGGCCGACTGGGTGATCGCCTTGTCCTTGAAGCGAGCCCAGTTCTCCGCGGGCGCGGCCCAAGGCGAGTGCGGGGTGGTGAAGGGGACGTAGCACAGGAAGGGCCGGTCGCGGTGGCGGTCGATGAAGGCCAGCGCGCGATCGGTGCAGAGGTCGACGATGTATCCCTTCTCACGAACCATCCGCCCGTTGTCTTCAATTTCGGGATCAAAGTACTCGCCCCAGTGCCCGGAGGTGTGGCCGTAGTAGTCGTCGAAGCCGCGGGCGCGGGGATGGTAAGGCCACTGGCTCCCGTTGTGCCACTTGCCGAACGCGCCCGTCGCGTAACCCGCCGCCTTGAACGCGTCTGCCACCGTGCGCTCATCCACGTTGAGCCGCTCGAGGCCGGTGGAGACGCCGCGCACGCCGCCTCGCGAATGGTAACGGCCGGTGAGGAACTCCGCGCGCGTCGGGGCGCAAACCGCGCAGACAAAGAAGCGATCGAGCCGCGCGCCGCCGAGGCCGATGGCGTCGATGTTCGGGGTTCGTAGACTCCGGTTGCCGTTAATGGAGTAATCGCCCCATCCGGCGTCGTCGGCGAGAAAGACCACCACGTTGGGCGGGCGCGGGCTCGCTGCGGCCGCTTGGGCGGAAGGCGTGGGGAGGAGCCAGACAAGGCCGGCAACGAGAAGGGGCAGGAAGGGACGGAGCATGACGTGAAGGTGGGGGATCAGTTTGGATCAGGGGGAGTAGCGGCCCGGCGGCCGCGGGCGGGCGAGGTCGTCTCACCGGCGGCGAGTTCCGCCGGGGTCTTCCGCCGGGGCATCGCGGCTCCGGTCGTGGTCCGCCAAGACGCCAGCTGGGTGCGTAACTCTGCCGCCCGGGCGGGCTCGGTCGCCGCGAGGTCGCGGGTTTCCCCGGGATCCCGAGCTAGGTCGTAAAGCTCCACCGCGCCGGTCTCGAAAAACTCCAGCAGCTTGTGGTTGCCCGCGTGGATGGCGCCCACCGGTCCGGTCCGCCAACCCTGCGGATGGACGTAAGACTCAAGGTAGCCGGGGAAATGCCAGTAGATCGCCGCGCGATCCAGTCGGACCCCGGGATCGCGTAGGAGAGGCAGGAGGCTCACGCCGTCGAGCACTTGCCCCGGGCGCGGCCGACCGCCCGCGATCTCGAGGAGCGTCGGGTAGACGTCGATGTGCGCCGCGGGGTGGTCGCTGACCGTTCCCGCCGGCACGACCCCGGGCCAGCGCACGATGAAGGGGACGCGCAGCCCGCCCTCGTAGAGGGTGCCCTTGCCGCCGCGCAGCGGCCCGTTGTCGGTGAACCCGCGCTTCTCGGAAGGGGGTTCCGTGCGGTCGTAGCTCCCGAGGCCGCCATTGTCGGAGGAGAAGATGAAGACGGTGTCCCGTTCGAGGCCCAGTTCCGCGAGGCGCGCAGCGATCCGGCCCACGCTCTCGTCCACGCTTTGAATCATCGCCGCGTAGGTTGGGTGCCAGTGCCGTCCCGACGGCTTGCGCTCACGCCACTCGGCCACGAGTTCCGGCTTGGCCTCGATCGGCGTGTGGACGGCGAAATGCGGGAGGTAGAGAAAGAACGGGCGGTCCCGGTTCCGGCCGATGAAGTCCACGGCGCGGTCGGTCAGGAAATCTGCGAGGTACTGGCCCTGGGGCGCCTCGACCGGCGGCACGGTGGTGAAGTTGAAGTGGCGGCCGTCGGATACGAGCGCTTCGTCGAACCCGCGGTCGACAGGATGGTGCGGCCGGGCGGTGCCGAGGTGCCACTTACCGAACATCCCCGTGGCATAGCCCGCCGCGCGCAGCGCCTGCGGCAAAATGAAGAGGTCTAGGGGTAGACGGGTCTCGTTGGGCGGGACGTGCATTCGTCGGTCCGCAGCGGCGCCCCGCTCCAGCGTGTTCACCGAGTACATTCCCGTGCGCGGCGCGTAGAGGCCACTCATCAGCACCGCACGGGTCGGCGCGCAGTTCTGGGAGTTATAGTAGCGTTGCAGCCTGAGTCCTTGGGCCGCGAGTCGGTCGAGGTTCGGGGTGCGGTAATAGGTTGAGCCTTGGCAGCCGAGATCGGTCCAGCCCAAGTCGTCCGCCAGCACGTAAACGATGTTCGGGGAGCGCGGGGCGGCCGCCGCGACCGGAAGGGCAGTAGCGAGGCCGGCGAGGCTGAGGAGAACGCGGAGGATCATTTTCAAGGGGCGGGCGGTCGCTGCGCGTCGGTGGCGGCGAGGAGGTGGCGCGGGATCCGGTCGGCAGGCTCCGCAAGCTCGAGGCCGCGCACCATCGCCTGCACGCGGGTGAGCGGGGCACGGCCATCCAGCCAGAGGAAATCGAGCGCGTTGAGCGCGGCGAGGACCTCGCCGGTTTCGCCGGTCTTCAGCACATCGCCTAGCGTCGCGAGGGCGGCTTCAAGGTCCCCGAGGTGGCCCAGCGCCTCGGCGGCGGCGACGCGCACGTCGGCCCATTCATCGCGGAGGCAGTCGCGCAGTACCTCGCGGACAGGCGCGGCTTTAGCGCCGAGGATCAGGCAGCCCTGCGCACCCCAGTAGCGAATCACCGGGTGGGGATCTGCGAGAGAGGCTTGAAGCACGGCGAGATGGCGCGGATCGCGCGCGGCGGCCAGGTTCGCAAGGTCAACGACGCGCTCGACGGGATACGCCGGACTACGCGCGTAGGTGATCAGGTCGCCGCTGCCAGCGAGGCGCCGCGCCATGCCTTCGGGGATGAAGCCGGTGTCGCGGGTCGCGATGAGATGGGCGCGGAGCTTGGCGGCCAGGGCGCGCTGACGCTCCGCGACCTCGGCTCGGCCAGCGAGGTTGCGGATTTCGTGTGGGTCGTCGGCGACCGCGTAAAGCTCCTCCGGGGGCTTGGCGCGCCAGTACGCGGCCTGCACGGGGTCGCACTTCCCGGCGAGGAAGGCGGCGTGCCAGGAACGCATACTCGGCAGGACTTGAAAGGGATACGAGTAGAGCTGGCCCCAGGGGCGGTGCGGAGAGTAGTTGCGCACGTAGCGGTGGTCGCGGTCCCGCACGGCCCGAACCACGTCGTGGCGTTCGTCCATCCGACCGCGGAAGAGGAAGACCTCCTCCCGCGCCACCGCGCGCGGCCCGAGGAACGGCTGTCCCTCGTAGTTCGCGGGGACGGGCACGCCGCAGAGCTCCAGCAGGGTCGCGGTGAGGTCGACGAAGCTCACCGGCTGCTCGACCCAGGAGCCGGGCGCCCCGGGGGCGAGGTGCGCCCATTTGGCCGGGAAGCGCACGATCAGGGGCACACGCGTGCCGGAATCGTGGATGTTGCGCTTCCCGCGCGGTAGGCCGCCCGCGTGGTCCGAGTAGTAGAAGACGATGGTGTCCTCCGCTAGGCCCTCGCGCGCCAGCTCCGCCAGCAGTTCACCCATCTGGCCGTCCATCACCGTGATCTGGTCGTGGTAGTTCGCCCAGTCGCGCCGGATCTCGGGCGTGTCCGGATGGTAGGGCGGCAGCGTGACGCGCTCTGGGGGTACGCGGAACATGGTTTTGCCCGCGGCGGGGGCGACCTGGCTCTCGTGGCTCGAGGTCTGATTGAAGACGGCGAAGAACGGCTGGCCGCCGGCACGGTTACGGTAGTGCGCGCGTGAACCGTTCTCGTCCCAGGGTTTGCGGTCGACGGTGACGTTGTAGTCGGTCTTCGCGTTGTTGGTGCAGTAGTAGCCTGCGGCCCGGAGTAGCTCCGGGTAGAGTTGAAATCCGGCGGGGAGCGGCACGCGGCTGCGATGGTGTTGGGCGCCGAGGGAAGACGGGTACATCCCGGTGATCAGCGTGGTGCGGGCGCTGGAGCACACGGGTGCGTTGGCGAAGGCGCGGCGGTAACGCACGCCCTCGGTCGCGAGCCGATCGAGGTGCGGGGTCTGGGCGTGCGGATCGCCGTAGCAGCCGAGGAACGGGCCGTTGTCCTCGCTCGTGAGCCAGAGGACGTTCGGCCGGGCGGCGGATGCCGCCACGGGGGCGGCGCCAAGGAGCACCGCGGGCAGGAAGGTCAGCGCGGCGAGCAGCGCGCGCCGGAGGGCGGGGCGGAGTACGTTCATCGGTAGTCGGCCCCGGTGAGGCTGACCTCGACCGAGCGTTGCCAGGCGTGGAGCTCCCGGAGCATCCGGGCGGCCACCGCGGGGTGTTCGGCGGCGACGTCCCGCTCCTCACGCGGGTCGGCCAGCAGGTCGAAGAGTTCCACGCCCGCGCCCGCCCGGCTCTTGCGCTTCGCGTTCGCCTTGCCCCCCGCCTCAGCCGAGTCGGCGACGTGTAGCTTGAAGCGGTTGTCCGTCCACGCCGCCTCGCCGCCAAAGTCTTCGGTGCGGGCCACGGGATGACGGTAGTTCAGGAAGTCGATGGCCGGGTTGCGCGTCGTCGGGGTTGTCCCGCGCGCGAGCTCCGCGTCGATCCAGCGCGGGTTGCCCCGCTCCCGCTGCACCGGGTAGCGCCAGAAGCCGATGGGCTGCGGGCGTTCCTCCAGAGTTCCGTCCACCAGCAGGCGGCGCAGGCTGACGCCGTCGAGCGGCCGCGCGGGCGCGGGCAGGCCCAGCAGGTCCAGCACGGTCGGAAAGATATCCGAGGTCACCGTCGGCACGGCCGAGCGCCGCGGCGTGCGGATCACGGCGGGCCACTCCACTAGGCCGGGAACGCGGAGGCCGCCCTCGAAGACGCTCCCCTTGGCGCCGCGCCAGCCTCCGTCGAAGGAAGCGCCCTTGTGCTCGCCGGGCAGGCCGTTGTCAGAGTTGTACCAGAGGAGGGTGTTTTCGGCCGCGCCCAGCTCGCGCAGCGTCCGGCGGAATTCGCCGAGGGCCCGGTCGAGCGCGGTGATCTCCGCGTAGCGGCGCCGGAGTTCCTCGTCGGGCACCGCCGCGTAGGAGGCCACATCCTCCGGCAGACCCGAATAGGGGCCGTGGGGTGAGCCGAACCAAAGGATAATGAAGAACGGCCGGCCCTCTGCGCGCACGCGGCGCGCGAAGTCCGCCGCGGCGCCCGCCACGAGCGCCGAGCTCTCGCCGCGATGGATCACGGGCGGCGCGCCGTCCCGGCTCAGCGGGGGATCCATCTCGAAGAAATTGTCGTGCGAGAGGTACTCGTCGAAGCCCATCCGCGCCGGGTTCACCGGCGACTCGCGCTTGACCGCGCCCACGTGCCACTTCCCGAAGTGACCGGTGCGGTAGCCGGCCGCGCGGAGCAGCTGGGCGAGGGTGATCTCCTCCGGCCGAGTGGAATAGTTGGGCGCAAAGGCCCCCGAGCGGTTGGCGTGGCGCCCGGTCAGTACCGAGGCCCGCGTGGGCGAGCAGACCGGGGAGGCGGCGTAAAAGCGGTCCAGTCGCAGCCCGGTGCGCGCCATCTCGTCGAGGACGGGCGTCCGCACGTGCGGGTGACCGTTGTAGCCGGTCTCACCCCAGGCCTGGTCGTCGGCCATCACGAGCACGACGTTCGGGCGATTCGCCGGGGGCGCGGCGGTGGCGGCCGACAGCAGGAGGAGCAACGCGAGAAGCAGGCGGGGTGGGGGCATCGCGGAAAGCCCCCCGAGGCTCGGCGCCCGCGGAGAAAACTCAAGCCCGGGGCGCGCCGGAATTGCGGTCCGCGGGCGGGAGCCCGTCAGCGGCCGCGCTCGTTCCAGAGGATGCGCAGGTTCTTGGTCTGGCGGCCCGCGAGCACGAGGTCGGGGTCGCCGTCGCCGTCGAGGTCCGCCGCGCGCATATCCTCCACGGCCACTTCCGGGCCGGAGAGGTCGGTGCGCCGCCACTCGCTGCCGTTCGCGCCTAGGGGCGTGAAGAGCCGCACGCCCGGCACCCCGCGTGGGTTCATCGCTCGCCAGCCCACCGCGACCTGGTCACTCCCGACACCGAGGAAGTCCGCGATCACGACTGCGTGCCCATCCTTGAGGGTATCGTCGAGAACCGTCCGCGGCCACAGCCCGCGGCTAGTGCCCGGGTCTATGTAGGCGGCGCTGACGCCCCCGTGCATCGGCTCGATGGTCGCGAGAAAGCGCGTGCCGCCGGGCAGGCGTCCGTCGCGGACCTCGCCGGTCCATTGGTCGGAGAGCTGGCGGTGGCGCCACGCGCCGCTGCTGCGGCCGAACCAGAAAAGCCCCTCCTTCGCCCCGGCGAGCAGCTCGTGCTCAGGGTCGCGGTCCCAGTTGATGGGCTGGAAGTTGTGGCTGGCGTGGGTGAAGTCGCTCACGAGCGTCCGCGTCCAGGGGCCCCGCGGGTCCTTCGGCCGCGCATAAGCGTAGACGCGGCTCCCCGCGCCCTCGTTATTCTTGTTGCCGCGGCCGTGGAGCGGCTTGACCACGAGCTCCCAGCCGCCTCCGGGGGCGACGACCCAGTTCATCCGGTGAACGGTGGGCTCGTGCTCGAGGCGCACGGGTTCCCAGCGTTGGGTGCGGTCCGCCGGCGGGATGAGGTAGAACACGGCCCCGCTGCGGGTGGGATCGGTGGTCTCGGCGGGGTTCCAGCCGGCGCCGACGGCGAGTTCACAACGGCCGTCGCCATCTAGATCGAGCGCCGCGAGGCAGACGTTATCCTGCGGCGTAAGGTTCTCCGCGATCACGTGCTTCTCCCAGCCGGGATTGCGGTACCACTGTACGGTGCGTTTGTCGGCGAGGAGAATGTCGGGCCGGCCGTCGCCGTCGACATCGGCGATGGCGACGCCGTAGCCGATCTGCACGGTGGTGTCGATGTCCTGCGCCCGGAAGCGGGGTTCGGGCGGTGCTGCAGCGAGCAGGGCGGGCAGGAAGAGGGCGGTAGCGGCGAGGCGGCAGGAGTGCATCGGCGTAATGGTGAGGTTATTTCTTCGCCTTCGCGCGCGCCTTGCGGTCGGGCGCGTCGTCGGGTTCGCCGCGGTTGCGGGGCTGACGCGTGGGGGCGAGCAACTCGGTCTCGAGGCCGCGGTCGCCCTGTTGCGCCATCCACGCGTCCAGCTCGCGACGGAGGCGCGCGAGGGTCGCGGCCTGCGCCGCGTCGGCGGCGAGGTTGCGGGTCTCCTCCGGATCGGCCTGCAGGTCGTAGAGTTCCTCCGCGGGCCGGCGGTGGAGCCACGCGATACGCGCGGCGAGCGCCGGGTTGTTCCGGGCGTCCTCGCGCCAGGAGTCGATCACCTCTCCCTCGTGGATGCCGCCGATGTGGTAGAGGTTTTCGGGGGCGAGGTTGCGGATGTACTTGAAGCGCGCGTCCCGGGCGGCGCGGATCGGGTAGGGTTGACGGTAACCATTGATGCCGACGGTGGTGTGCTGCGCGAAGACCACGTCGCGTAGGCGGTCCGAGCGCCCGAGGAGGACATCGAGGAAGCTGCGGCCGTCGAAGCCGCGGAAGCCCCGTGCGTCCGGGCAGCCGGTGTCGATCGCCGCTGGATCGAGGCCGGCGGCGGCGAGCAGCGTTGGCGCGACGTCCACGTACTGCAGGAGAGCGTCGCTCGCGCTGCCTGGACGGATGCGGCCGGGCCAGCGGGCAAAGGCGGCGGCGCGGATGCCGTTATCGTAGAGCGACCACTTGCCGCCGTAGGGGAAGCCGCTGCCCTGCTCGCTGAGGAACAGGACGAGGGTCTGCTCGCGTTGACCCGCGGCGTCGAGGGCCGCGAGACACGCGCCGACCTGAGCGTCGAGTGCAGTGATCTCCGCGAAATACCCGGCGAGGTGCCGCCGCGTGACGGCGTTGTCGTGCAGGTAAGGGGGCACGGTGATTCGGGCGGGATCGTACTGTTCGCGCGGGCCGCGGGTGTAGGGGCCGTGCGGGTCGTTCGAGGCGAGCACGAGCAGCCATGGCTGGGCGGGATCGCGCCGGAAGAAGCGGCCGCAGGCCTCGGCGTCGTCCGCGCTCTTGCCGAGATGCTCGAAGGGAAAGGAGCTCTCGGGAGACACGTGAGTCTTGCCCAGCAGGGCGGTGCGGTAGCCGGCCCCATTTAGGTGCGTGAAGACACTCCGCGTCGTCGGATCCACCATCGTGTGGTTGGGGTAGGCGCCACTGCGGATGGGGAACAGGCCCGTGTACAGGGCGTGCCGGAGAGGTGAGCAGGTTGGCGCGGGGGTAAAGAAGGCGCGCAGGTTCATCCCTTCCGCGGCGAGCCGGTCAAGGTGGGGCGTCTTCACGTCCGGGCTGCCGGTAACGCCAAGGTCGCGCCAGTGCAGGTCATCGGCGATGATAATCAGGAAGTTCGGCCGCGGCGCGCCCGCGCCCGATGCGGGGAGAGCGGCGGCCAGCAAGAGGAGCAGGAGGGAAGTCAGGCGCATAGGGGAAAAGTTTAGGGGCGGGTCCGGCGCTCGCGGGTGGCGCGCCCGGCCATCTCGGTGGCGCGGGCGGGGTCGTGCTCCGGATTGGGCTCGGGCATTCGCGCTCCAACGTGGCGACGCCAGGCCTCGAGGTCCGCCCGCAGCGCCGCCGCGCGCGCCGGCTCGCGGGCCGCGAGGTTGACCTGCTCACCGGGATCCTCCGCGAGGGAGAATAGTTCCAGTCGTCCGTCCTCAAGGAACTCGATCAGTTTCCACGGACCGCGGCGGAGTGCGCTGGCTGGCGTACTGTGGTGGTAATGCGGCAGGTGCCAGTAAAGGGTTTCATTTTTCCGCGGGGTGTCCGGTCGAGCCAGCACCGGGCCAAGGTCCTCACCGTCGCGCGGTTGACGAGCGGGTGCCGCGGCGCCGCCTAGGGCGAGCAGCGTCGGATGAAGATCGTAGGTGATCGCGGGCGTGGCGGAAACGGCCCCCGCGGGGATGCGACCGGGCCAGCGGACCAAAGCGGGAATGCGCACGCCGCCCTCGTAGAGCGTGCCCTTCTCGCCGCGGAGGGGATCGTTGGAGGTGACGATCCGCCCGCTTTGTTCGTGCTCGAGGCCGCCGTTATCGGAGAGAAACCAGACCACGGTGTTCCCGGCCAGTCCCTGTCGGTCGAGTTCCGCGAGGACCCGTCCGACGGCGGTGTCGAGCTCCTCGAGCAGTCCCGCGTACTCTGGGCGGCTCGGATACGGCGGCCGCGGTGGCTTGGCCTGGTACTTGGCGAGGAGTTCTGGCGTGGTCGTCAGCGGAATGTGGACCGCATAGAAGGAGAGTTGCAGCAGGAAGGGGCCGGAGCGGGGCTGGGCGAGGAACTCGATGGCGCGGTCAGCGAGGTGCGCGGCGGCGCGGCCCTCGCCCCGGGTGTGTCCCTGAAACTCCTCCGCGGTGTCCCAACCCTGTTCGCGGGGGCCGAAGCCGGTGCCGCCGAGGTGCCATTTGCCAAAGTACCCGGTTGCGTAGCCGGCGCCGCGGAGCGCCTCGGCGAAGGTGACGACTTCCAGCGGCAGCTGCGCGGGTACCTGCGGGTCGCGCAACCGCGCGTAGGGGCGGCGGTGACCGGGGATGTGCTGCGTGATTCCGAACCGGGCCTGGTCTTGGCCGGACTGGAGGTTGGCGCGGGTGGGGGAGCAGACCGGTCCGGCGTAGAATTGGGTGAAACGCAGGCCCTCGCGCGCCAGCCGGTCGAGGTGCGGCGTCTCGTGGTAGGTGTTGCCGTAGGACGGCAGGTCGGAGGCGCCGAGGTCGTCGGCGAGGATCAGCAGCACGTTGGGGCGCGCGGGGGCGGGCGCGGCGTGCAACGTAGCGCACGCCAGCAGCAGGACGATCAGGCGGGGTCGCATGGGGCATACCGATCCCGCGGGGAAACGCCGGGAGAGGCAAGCGCGGCGGCGGTCGGCGTCTACCCTTCGGCCGCCAGCTCGGCGAGGCCGTCCTCGACGGGTACGA
>CAIOTK010000475.1 GCA_903861185.1 uncultured Opitutia bacterium
GGTGCCCGTGCACACGGCTTCGTTGCACGATGCGCCGGCCTTGGCGGCCGCGTGCGCGCGAGTGGAGACGGTGTTCCACGTGGCGGCGCGGGTGGGCGTCTGGGGACCGAAAGCCGAGTTTGATCGCACCAACGTTGCGGGTACGCAGGCGTTGCTGGCCGCCTGCCGAGCGCAGGGGGTAGCGCGGGTCGTTCATACCAGCAGCCCGAGTGTGGTCTACAATGGGCGCGATCTGGCCGGCGCGGATGAGTCCCTGCCGCTGACCACGGCGTGTCCGAGTCCCTATCCCCTGACCAAGGCTGCCGCGGAGCGGATGGTGTTGGCCGCGCACGGCGCTGCGCTGCGGACCGTGGCTTTGCGGCCGCATCTGATCTGGGGCGAGGGAGACCCGCATCTGGTGCCGCGGGTGCTCCAGCGGGCCCGCGCGGGGCGGCTGCGGATCGTCGGCTCCGGCCGCAACCGGGTGGATATGGTGCACGTGGATAACGCGGTGGACGCACACCTCTTGGCGGAGGCGGCCTTGGCCGCGGGCCGCGGCGCGACCGCGGCGGGCCGGGATCCGGGGGGCCGGGCGTACTTCATCACCAACGCGGAGCCGGTGGTCCTGTGGGATTGGATTAATGGACTGTTGCGGGGCCTGGAGCTGCCACCGGTGACCCGCCGGGTGCCGCTGGGCGTGGCGTGGGCGGCCGGGGCGGTGGCGGAGGCGTGGTGGCGGGCGTTCGGACTGGCGGGGGAGCCGCCGGTGACGCGCTTTGTGGCGGCGGAGTTGGCGAAGGACCATTGGTTCGATCCCGGTGCGGCGCGGCGTGATTTGGGTTACGAGCCCCGCCTGTCGATGGCGGCTGGCACGGAGCGCCTGCTAGCGCACCTGCGGGCCGAGCGGGGCGCAGCTTCGGCTGCCAGTGGCTTGGTGTAGCCGGGGCGCGTCGCCCCGGTCGGCGGGTCAAGGGTGCCCGTCCGCGAAGCGATTCCCCTCTGGGGGAGAGGCAGAAAGAGACCGTTCGTCGGTGCTGACCGGGGCGACGCGCCCCAGCTACACGAAGCCGCTACCGGTCCAGCCCACGGTCGGCTGCCGCCAAGGCAGGGGTCAGACGGTAAAGCGTTGTTTCGCGGCCGGCGCTGGGCTCAGGCGCCCGAATGGAGCACCCGTTCGTCAAACTGGAAGGGAATCGGGCGACCGATCACGAGGGCTCCGAAGTGCGGGTGGTCCGGATTGAGCACGAAGCAGAACTCCCCGCGCACCACCGCACTGGGCACCCGGAACACCGGAAAGTCGGGCTCCTCGAGCTGGCGCGCGCCGAATGCGCGGGCGGCGGGTGGAACCGGCAAGTCACTCCAGCCCGCGGGATACCGGGTCGGTCGGGCGATGAGGGCCTCCGGGATGTCGACCGGGATCACCACGAAGGCGGCGTGCCGCAGCCGGCGTTTGTTCTGGGTATGGGCCAGGATTTCCAACGCCGCGAGGGCGCGCGACTCCGCGCAATAGACCGCCCGCCGGCCATAAGGATTCCAGCGGCCCGGGTTCTCCGCCGCTCCCCGCCCGGAGAAGGCGGTCCCCGCCCAGCTTGCCTTACAGATGCGCCAGACCCGGATCACAGGAACACGCCGTGCTCGATCCGCCCGAGCGTCTCCTCGACCTCACGGGCTCCGGCTTCGAGCGCGCAACACTCCAGGGGGGTCTTGCCCCCCAGTTCGTTCAGGGGTTCCGAAAACCAAGCGGCGGCCTCGTCGCGGTCTTCGAACACGTCGGTCGCGCGGGCCAGGAGCCGGGCGATCCGCACCGCCCGCTCGGATTCGGCGACCTTCAGCACCGCATTATCGGCTAGGCGGCGCTCCAAGGTGCGCCGTGGGATCTGCACCGCGGCCGTGAGGCCCCCTAGGGAAAGGTGCAGGGCGTCCGCCAGTCCCGTGAGGGCCCGGGCGGGCACGCCGCGCCGCACCAGCTCGGCCACCCGGAGGTTGTCGTGGTAGGGAAACTGGAGCAGCGAAAGGGCAGGCACGTGGCGGATCCTATCCGCCAAATGACGCAAGGCAAGGCCGCCGATGGGTTCCGGATAACGCCGGCAAACTGGCTTGGTGTAGCCGGGGCGCGTCGCCCCGGTTCGACAGGTCCAGGGTGCCCGTCCGCGAAGCGATTCCCCTCTGGGGGAGAGGCAGAAAGAGGCCGTTTGTCGGTGCTGACCGGGGCGACGCGCCCCAGCTACACCAAGCCGCGGGCGGTCCAGCCCACGGTCGGTCCTCCGCTGGGCGAGGGTTTCCTAGCGCCTCAAGCGCGGTGCAGGACTCCATTCAACCTCACTCGGGCTGAGGCTCCGCCCGGAGACTGGATGTCGCCGCGCTGCAGGCCGAGATCCGGCAATTCCGCGCCCGACTTGGTTTCACCGCCAGCCATTCCCTTGACGTCGGCCCGTACACCCATATTTATGTACGGGTGAAGACCACC
>CAIOTK010000476.1 GCA_903861185.1 uncultured Opitutia bacterium
GAAGAAGATGTTCTTGTTGTATTCGTAGCCGGCGACCGTGCGCGTCTTTAGCCCGCCGAGGGTCCACTCGCCGAGCAGATCGCCCTTGTAGCCAGTGATACGGTTGCCGTCGCGGGTGTTGGCGCCGAAGTAGGCGACCGGTACCGCGCGGAACGGGTCGCCGCCGGTCGGTACGATCTCGTTGCGGTCACGGGCGTTCTTCGAGTAGACGGCCCGGAAGGTGAGGTGATCCGTGAGGCGCGAGGTGAGGTCGGCGGTCCAGTTGGTCTGCTTGTTCTCCGCCTTGGCGAAGGGACCGAAAAAGCCGCCGCGCGCGGCGCGGCCGAGGCCGCGGCTGTCCTTGTCGACGTACTCGACCGTGGACCCTGGCGGGCGCCAGACGATCGGCTGGAAGGCGCCGAAGTTGGTCCGCACATCGAGGTATTCCCATTCGAACGAGACCTCGGTGTTGCTCAGCGGGCGGTAGAGCACCGAGGGGTTGTAGGCGATGGCCTTGTTGCGGAAGAAATTGAACTCGCGCTCGTTGCTCGTGAACGAGGCGGGCAGGCGGAACCCGAGGGTCTTGGGTACGAGCGTGACGTCGACGTCGGCCTGAGCGCGGTAGAACGCGTAGTTGCCGAAGGCGCCTCCGATGCTGCCCTTGGCGTCGGTGGTGTTCCGCAGGCGGGGCCGCTTGGTGATGTAGTTGATGATGCCGCCGGCGTCACTCTGCCCGTAGAGCAGCGAGTTGGGCCCGCGGATGACCTCGACGCGGTCGATGCCCGTCATATCGTAAAGGCGGCCGCCGGGGGCGAAACCGTTGCGGCGCGGGAGCACGGTGAACCCGCGTGACGCGTACTGGGTGTTGTTACCGGTGCCCTCGGAGGTGGTCTGATTCTGGTTCGCGAGGCCGGGAACGATCTGCCCGAGCCCGTCCGCGTTGAAGATGTTGAGCTCCTTCATCATCTCGGCGCTCACCACTTGGATGCCCATCGGCAGCTTGTCGATCGGGCGCGCCACGAGCGTGCCGGCGGTGGCTTCCGCGATGCGGTTGCCGTCGATCAGGGCGCTCGAAGAGATGACAAACGGCGAGAGCTCGACGACTTCGTCAGCTGGTGCGGTGGGCGCGGGAGCCCGCTGGGCGCGGGCGAGGGGGAACAGGAGCAGCGCGGCCGCGAGGGCGAGGCGCGGGGCAGGGAGGGGCTTTTTCATCGGGTGGAAGGGTTGAGTGCCAACGCCCGAGCAGGCGCTGCCCCAACGCAGCCGGCGACGCCGCATTTACTGATATCGATTAACTGAGAAGCCCCGGTACGCGTCCGGCGGGTCGTCAGAGGCTCGCGGAGAACACGCGGCTGCGCTCCGCGGGGCCGAGCTCGCACCACGCGCCCGGTGCCAGCGGTTCGAGCGCGAAGTCACCGATCCGCGCCCGCACCAAGCGCAGGGTGGGATGGCCGACGGCGGCTGTCATTCGTCGCACCTGGCGGTTGCGACCCTCCGTCAGCTCGAGCGCGAGCCAGCGGTCGGGAATGTTCCGGCGCTGGCGGATCGGCGGGTCCCGCGGGGGCAGTTTAGGCGCAGGATCCAGCCGCCAAGCGCGGGCGGGTCGCACGGGGATACCGTCGAGCTGCAGCTCCCCCGCGGCGAGGCGCTTGAGCGCGGCGTCTTCGGGCTCACCCTCGACCTGTACCCAGTATTCGCGGCGGTGGCCGCGCGTCGGGTCCAGCAGGCGTTGGTTCAGCCCGGGTTCGTCGGAGAGCAATAGCAGGCCCTCGGAGTCGGCATCGAGCCGGCCGAGCGGGTAGACCGCGCGCGGAAGGCCGAAGGCGGCGAGCGTGCCCCAGCGGGAGCCGGGCTCGGGGGTGAACTGCGAGAGCACCCCGTAGGGTTTGTGGAAGGCGAGGAGCAGGCCGCGGCAATGACGCGGGCGCGTGCGCCCGGCGCAACGGCAAACGTGGACGAGAGAGGGCTTGCGCCGCGGGCCACCCGCGCGCCACGTTCGGGGATGATCGCGGTGCAATTCCAGGGTCCCGGCCAACTGGTGGTCGGCGAGGTGGCGGATCCGGTGCCGGAGGCCGGCGAGGTGGTCGTCGAACTGCGGGCGGCCGCGCTCAACCACCGGGACGTCTGGATCAAAACCGGCCAGTATGCCGGGTTGAAGTGGCCGTGTATCCCCGGCTCAGATGGCGCCGGAGTCGTGGTAGCCGTGGCTCCGGGCGCGGACCCGGTATGGCTCGGCCGCGAGGTGATCCTCAACCCCGCCTTCTTCTGGGGCGACGACGAGCGGGCGCAGGGCGCCCAATTCCAGATCTTAGGCCTCCCGCGTGCGGGAACGCTGGCTGGGCAGATCGCGGTGCCGGCGGCGCAATTGGCGGCGCGGCCCGCGCACCTCTCGTGGGAGGAGGCGGCGGCGCTGCCGCTTGCCGGCCTCACTGCCTACCGCGCCCTCTTCAGCCGGGCCAGGCTGCGGGCCGGGGAGCGGGTGCTCGTGACGGGGATCGGCGGCGGCGTGGCCGCCAGCGCCCTCCAATTCGCGGTCGCCGCTGGCGCCGAGGTTTGGGTGACCTCCGGATCGGCGGCCAAGGTGACGCGGGCCGAGGCGC
>CAIOTK010000477.1 GCA_903861185.1 uncultured Opitutia bacterium
ACCTGGCCCCGGGGTACTGACGCGCCGGGCCGGAGGCCTAGGCACCTAGCGACAGGACTCGGACTCGCACGACCGGGCCACGGGCCCACGATCTCGCCAGGCCGCCGGGAGGAGCACCTCACGACTCAAGGGGCCCGGTATGCCTGACCCCCGACTGGTCCGAACAGGTAGCGCCTGGTCCGTGCTTGTTCCGTGCACTTTCAGTTTTCCCGCTCCCCCAGAAGGGCCGCGTGTAAACCCTGCGTTTATCGCGTCAGCCGGGACACATTTTTAGGAAACTGCAAATGGGGCGTGCTTCACCATTTTTGCTCGTGTTCCTCCTCGCCGCTGTTTTTCAGTCCTGCACCAGGCTTTTATTCGCCGGAAGATATTCCCTGGTCGTCGGTTGATTTTTGGGCGTGAGATATTTCCTAGTTCTCGGTCCGGGAGCTTTCCGCTGCGCATATACCTGTGCATCGTCCCCTCGGGGGCTTTGCCTTGTACTTGCCTTCGGGTTCGCATTGCTCCTCACTGTTTCGTCGCCAAAATTCCGCATCCCGCACATCTGTCGGCTGCTTCCTTCTCGTGGAGCTCCTGGCTGGGCCGCGCCAAGTTCCCGCTTTCCACCCCGCGGTACTGGCCCTCTCCGCTCAGCCCCGCACGCACGTTCCCTCGCGCTCGGGCTCTGGAACTCAACCCCCGGAGGGTTGCATGCCCGCCGGCTCCGGCTCTTCACTCCTGCCCGGTGCTCCGCCTGCGGGCGCTGGTACCTCGCGTGCAGCTTGCCGACGTCGGAGAGTCCACGCTCGTCGATACCCGGCCCTGCCCCTCGTCAGTACCGCCACCCTCGCCGCCGAAGACGCAGAGCGCAGCCGCCTCGCCCAGAACGCCGACTCCGCTGCTCGAGAGGAGGTTGCCCGGGCGGACCGGGACTCTACCCGCGCGGCCGTTGCTGAAGCAAATCGAGCCCGCCTGGACTCCAGCTGGCAGGCGGTGGCTGAGGCCCGCCTCGACCAAGCCCGAGCCGAGCGCGCCCTGCGCGCGGAGGCAGCCGTCGCGATCCGCCTGTCTCGCGTCCAGCACCAGGCACACGCCCGAGATCTCATCTCCAAGTCTCGCGTTCAGCATCAAGAGCGCGAGCGTGTTCTCCTCCAGCGCCTGGAGGCCAGCGAGCTCGCCTCTTCGGAGCTGCGCTCACTTGTCCGGAAGCGGTCGGCGCGGAGCCCCAGCTCGGCCCCCCTCTCCCCCAGCCCCTCGACTCGCCCCCGCGCCCCGTTCCCCCTTGTGGCCGACCCCGACGGCGGCACCTCGTCGCGCCCCCGACCAGGCCCGGGCGACCCTTGCGCCGCCGCCTACGCCCCCGCTGTCCCGCGGTCGGTCGCCGAGCCCCCGGCGGGCGTCACCCTGGCCTCGCAGGCTGAGCAGATCGCGGTACTCAAGTTTCGGCTGGAGGAGGTCAACGCCTCAGCCCGCGACCGCAGCCGTTCCCACGCGGCCAGCTTCGTCCACAACCCCCTCAACGAACTCCGGGCCTTCCCCGCCGGCGCGGCGCGAATACCGGCGAACTACGGGGAGCTTCAGACCGCTCCATGCTGGGGGTCGTGTGGGTGGACGACTTCGTCTTCCACAAGCGGGTCCAGTGGCACGAGGCCTGCGGCGGTCTCGCCGGCGGCTGCCTGGTGTG
>CAIOTK010000478.1 GCA_903861185.1 uncultured Opitutia bacterium
CAGGGCCGCATCTGGGTCGCGGAGGCCTACAACTACCGCCGCCACGCCGGTAAGGACCCCGCCGGCGACCGCATCCTCGTCTTGGAGGATACCGATGGGGACGGCGTCGCCGATCGTACCAGCGTGTTCGTCCAGGAGCCCGAGCTCCTCGCCCCGATGGGCATCGCGGTCATCGACAACCAGATCATCGTCTCCTGCACGCCCGACCTGATCGTCTACACCGACGTCAACCGGGACGCCAAGTTCGACCCCGCGGTGGACAAGCGAGAGGTGCTGCTCACCGGCTTCGACGGCCGCAACCACGACCACTCGCTGCACTCGGTCACGATGGGCCCGGACGGGAAGTGGTACTTCAACCACGGCAACTGCGGCTCGTACTTCACGGACCGCTCCGGCCGCACCTTCCGCATCGGCAGCCCCTACGACGGCGGCCGCAGCGGCGGAGGGATCCCGATCACCACCCGCCGCCCACCCGAGTTCGCAGGCGAGAAGAGCGACGACGGCCACGTGTACATCGGGGGCGCTACATTCCGGATGAATCCCGACGGCACCCAAGTGGAGCCGATCGGCTTTAACTACCGCAATTCCTACGAGCAGGCCGTGACCTCCCTCGGCGATGTCTTCCACAACGACAACGATGACCCGCCGGCCGCCCGCACCGCCTTCCTGCAGGAGTACGGGAACTTCGGCTTCGCCTCCCGCGACGGCAAGCGCGCCTGGGGCGCCGACCGCCGCCCCGGCCAGCCCACCGCGGTCGCCGAATGGCGGCAGGACGACCCCGGCGTGGTTCCGGCGGGGGATGTCTACGGCAACGGCGCGCCCACCGGTATCGTCTTCCACGAGGGCGATGAGCTCGGCGCCCGCTGGCGCGGCACCCTCCTCAGCTGCGAGACCTCGCGCAACGTGGTCTTCGGCTACCATCCCGCCGCGGACGGCGCCGGGTATCGCCTCGAGCGCTTCGCCTTCCTCACTTCCAACCCCACCGGGGAACTCGCCGGCATCGACGGCCAGCGCGGCCGCCTGCGCGCGGACGACCTCAAGACTTGGTTCCGCCCCTCCGACGTGGCCATCGGGCCCGACGGCGCGGTGTACGTGGCCGACTGGTTCGATCCTCGCAGCGGCGGCCACGCCGCCCTCGACGCCAGTTTCGCCGGCGCAATCTACCGAATCGCCCCCAAGGGCCGCCGGCTGAGCGTTCCGCGCCTCGACCTCACGACCACTGCCGGCCAGATCGCGGCCCTCCGCAACTCCGCCGTCCACGTCCGCGCGCTGGGTTTCCAGCGCCTCCGCGCCGCCGGACCGCAGGCTGTGGGCGCCGTGGCCAAACTGCTCGAGGATCCGAACCCGTACATTCAGGGCCGCGCCGTGTTCCTGCTCGCCCACCTCGGTGAGCCCGGCCTCGCCCGCGTCGAAGGTCAGCTGCGGCACGCGGACCCGATGCAACGGATCGCTGCCTTCCGCGCCCTGCGCCGGGTGAACCACCGCGTCCTCGTCCACGCGCGCGGCCTCGCCGAGGATCCCTCGCCCGCCGTGCGCCGCGAGGTGGCCATCGCGCTCCGCGACGTGCCGGTCGCGGACGCCCAGGACCTGCTCCTCACCCTCGCCCGCGGCTACGACGGCCGGGACCGCGCCTACCTCGAGGCGTGGGGCACGGGCTGCACTGGCAAGGAAGCCGCCATCGCCGCCGCGCTCGCCCCCCAGGCCCCGGACCGCGATCCCGCCCGCTGGCCCGCGAAGTACGCCAACCTGCTCTGGCGCCTCGGCCCTCCGGGTGCCGAAAAGGCTTTCGCCACCCGCGCGGTCGCGGAGACGCTGCCGCAGCCCGACCGCCTCGCGGCGGTTACCGCCCTCGGCTTTAACCCCGCCAAAGAGGCCGCGCTGGCCCTGGTCGACGTCGCCGCGCGCTCCACCGGGATGGTCCGGGACCACGCCCTGTGGTGGCTGCTGAACTACAAGGATTCGCGGTGGCCCGAGGCCGGCATTAACGCCGCCCTCAAGGCCCGCGGCCTCTACGATCCCGAGCAGGTCTCGCTCTCCCCGAGTATCGTGCCCGAGCCCGCTCCGACGACCCTCCCGCCCGCCGCGGAGGTCGCCCGACTGGCCGGCGACGCCACCCGTGGCGCCCGTTCCGCCCAGTCCTGCCTGCTCTGCCATCGGATCGGCGGCCAAGGCCACGAGTACGGTCCCGGGCTCGACGGTTTCGCGCGCGGTCAGTCCACCGAGGTCGTGATCCAGGCCATTCTCGAGCCGTCCGCGGAAATCGCCCACGGCTACGACGGAGTCGCGGTGGACCTCACCGATGGCACCCAGATCCACGGCCGCCTGCTCACCACGGGCGACCCGGTCGTGATCCAGTCGATGGGCGGGTTGACCCAGCTCGTGCCCGCCGCCCGCATCAAGGGCTCCCCGCGCAAGCCGCTCGGCCGGTCCCTGATGCTCAGCGCCGAACAACTGGGGCTCTCCGCGCAGGACGTGGCCGATATCGTCGCGTACCTGAAGACCCTGTGACCCGCACCCGCCCCTTCGCCACGCCCCTGCCCTGATCCCCGATGGCGAAGGTCTACTTTTATTACGCGGCGATGAACGCCGGGAAGAGCACGGTGCTACTGCAGGCCGGGCATAATTACCGGGAACGGGGCCTGCGGCCGCTGCTGCTCGTGCCGGCCATCGACGACCGAGCAGGCGCCGGGCGGATCCACTCCCGCATCGGCCTCCACGCGGATGCCCGGCCGATCCAGCCGGGCGATGACCTGCTCGCCGTCATCCGCGCGGAGCACGCAGCCAGCCCCGTCGCCTGTGTGCTGGTGGACGAGGCCCAGTTCCTCTCCCCAGCGCAGGTCTGGCAACTCACCGACGTCGCGGACCACCTCGGCGTGCCGGTGCTCTGCTACGGCCTGCGCACCGACTTCCAAGGGCGGCTCTTCCCGGGCAGCGCGGCTCTCCTCGGCGTCGCCGACGACCTCACCGAGCTCAAGGCAATCTGCCACTGCGGCCGCAAAGCGACGATGAACCTTCGCGTGGACCCGGCCGGCCGGGCGGTTCGCGAGGGCGCGCAGGTCGAGATCGGCGGCAACGACCGCTACGTGGCCCTCTGCCGCCGCCACTTCAAGGAGGCCCTCGCCCCCGACCGGCCCGCCGCCTCTCGCCCCGCTCCCGTCTCGTGAAACACTGGCTCCTCTTTCTCGGCACCTACACCCGCTCCGGCGCCAGTCAGGGGCTCTACCGGCTGCGCCTCGACGCCGCGACCGGTGCCCTTGGGCCCGTTGAGCTCGCCGCCGCCACCCCCGACCCAGGTTGGCTCGCGTGGACCCCAGACGGCACTCGCCTGCTCGCCACCCACCCGTCCCCCAGCCAGCTCCTCGTCTTCCACCACGGCCCGGTGCCCGGCGAACTTCACCCCCTCGGCTTACCCCCCGCCCCGGGAGCCGCCGCCGGCCCCAGTCACCTCGCGATCGCCCCCTCCGGCCGGCTCGCGCTCGCCGCCCATTATCACGGCGGCTACCTCGCGGCTTATCCCCTCTCCCCCGACGGAACCCTCGGCCCCGAGCAACGCGTGCCGCACATCGGCCGGAGCGTGCACCCCACCCGCCAGGACCGCCCGCATCCCCACTCGGTGCTCTTCTCGCCGGACGGGCGCCACGCGGTCGTGGCCGACCTCGGCCTCGACCAGATTTTCACCTACGCCCTCACGCCCGCCGGCAACGCACTCCTTCCGGACCCGGTCGCCGTCACCGCGACGCACCCCGGCGCCGGGCCCCGCCACAGCCGATTCAGCCGCGACGGCCGTTACCTGCACGTCCTGAACGAGCTGGACAGCACCGTCTCCACCTACGCCTACCGGGCGAGCGATGGGCACCTCCAGCCGTTGGGCACCGTCGCCGCCCTGCCCACGGACTGCCCCACCCCCAGCACCGCCGCGGAAATCCGGGTCCATCCCGCCGCCCCCTTCGTCTACACCTCTAACCGCGGCCACGACAGCCTCACCGTGTTCCGCGCGGATCCTGCCACCGGGAGCCTGACGTGGGTGCAAAACCTCCCCAGCGGGGGCCGCACGCCACGCAACTTCGACCTCTCCCCGGACGGCCGTTGGCTCGTGTGCGGCCATCAGGATTCGCCCGCCGTCACCGTCTTCGCCGTCGATCCCGCGCACGGCACCCTGACGCCCACCGGCCCCGCCGCCGCCGTCCCCTGCTGCGTCTGCGTGCTCTTCCGCCCGGCGCCCTTGCTATAACTTCGGCTACTGGCCCGAGTAGCAGCCGCGAAAACGGCCTAATCCCCCGGAGGGGCAGGGGCGCTCCGTTGACTCAGCATTTCGGCGCGACCACCGTCGCCGCCTCATGGTCAGTCCGAATACTCCCGAAGCCTCGGGCGGCGCCAGCGCCTCCGCTGCCCCCCGCTCCATCAAGGACGTCGTCATCCGCCTCGCCGGCAATTCCCAAGATGGGATTCAGGCGATCGGCGGCTTTCTCGCCCGCCTCGCTGGCCGCAGCGACCAGGACGTGATGACGTATATGACCATCCCCTCGACGATCTCCGGGGGACCCTCGATCTTCCAGGTGCGGATGGGCACCGGGGACATCCTCTCGGCCGGCGACCGGGCGGATATGCTGGTCGCGTTTTACCAGCACAGCTACGACGCGCACATCGGCTCCCTGCGGCCGGGTGGCGTGCTGCTCTACGATGCGGATCACGTGAAGCCCGTCGAGGGCGACAATCGGTTCACCAACGTCGCCTGCCCGATCACCACCGGCACCATCGAGGCGGTCGGCGGCACCGCGAAGGACAAGGGCAAGAACATCTACGTGCTCGGGCTGATTGCGCGCATCTTCGACCTCGAGGTGGCGAAGCTCACCCAGCTGATCCGCGAGCGTTTTGGCGGTAAGAACGAGGACATCGTGCGCAACGCGCTACTCGCCTTCGACGCGGGCTACGCTTGGCCACAGAACAACCTGCGCGACCTCTTTTACCGCTTCGAGGCCATCGACCGCGCCACCGCCGTCTCGGGCCGCCCGCAGGTCACCCTCGATGGCAACTCGGCCATCGCCTACGGGTTCCTCGCCGCGGGCGTCCGCCACGGTGCCGGTTACCCGATCACCCCGTGGTCGAGCATTATGGAGACCCTCCGCACCGAGTTGCCGAAGTACGGCGGCGTCTTCGTGCAGTGCGAGGATGAGATCGCCTCCATCTCCACCGCGCTCGGCTTCTCCTACACCGGTAACGTCGCCATCACCGGCAGCGCCGGCCCCGGCCTCTCGCTCAAGATGGAGGCCCTCAGCTGGGCCACGATGGCCGAGATGCCGATCGTGGTCGTTAACGTGCAGCGCGGCGGTCCCTCCACCGGGATGCCCACCAACGTCGAGCAGTCCGACCTGATGCAGGCGATCTACGGCAGCCACGGCGACACTCCGCGCGTCGTCCTGGCCCCGAAGAACGTCGAGGACTGCTTCTACCTCGCGATCGAGGCCGTCCGTATCGCCCGCGCCTACTCGACCCCCGTGCTCCTGCTCACTGACCAGGCGCTCTCCTCCCGCATCGAGGCCTTCGACGAGCCCGACCTGAAGGCGCTGATGGTCCCCCCGGGGCCGGACCGCACGGAGCGGCCTGCCGACTTCAAGCCGTACCCGCTCGACCGCCAGACCCGCCACGCGCCGGCCGGCACCCGCATCGCCTCCGGGAAGTACCCGGTGGTCACGGGCCTCGAGCACGACGAGTTCGGCCACCCCACGGGCAGCCCCAAGCTGCACGCGCAGATGAACGCCAAGCGCCGCGAGAAGATTAAGGCGCTCGCCGCCACCCTCCCCGCGCCGGAACTGAGCGGCGATGCCTCCGGCGAAGCCCTCATCGTCACCTGGGGCTCGAACTACGGCCCCGCCCGCGAGGCGCTCGAGCGTATCCGGGCCGCCGGCGTCTCCGCCGCCCACCTCCACATCCGCCACGTCCACCCGCTGCCCCACGGCCTCGAGGAGGTCCTCGCCCGCTACCGCAAGGTGGTCGTAGCCGAGTTGAACGACGAAGGCGTGTACGGCTTCGGCCAGTTCGCCACCCTCCTCCGGGCCCGCTACGCGCTGCCGTCGATCGTCAGCACCTGCAAGACCGACGGCCTCACCTTCAAGGTCAGCGAACTCGTCGCCGGTGTCGCCCGCCATCTCGGCAACGCCACCCTCGAGGGCCTGGTCAGCCAAGCCCGGCCCAGCCCGCTGGCCTCCCGCTGAAACCTTCCACCCTGCCTTTCCGATCCATGTCCACCGCTGTCGCCACTCCTCCGCCCCCGGCCGGAGCCCCCCTCACCAAGAAGGTCCTCACCGCTGACCATCCCACGTGGTGCCCCGGGTGCGGCGACTTCGCCGTTCTCGCCTCCTTCTATCGGGTCCTCGAGAAACTCCAGTACCCGCACGAGAAGATCGTAACCTTCGCCGGCATCGGCTGCTCGTCGCGCTTCCCCTACTTCGTCAACACCCACGGCGGCCACTTTATCCACGGCCGCGCCCTCCCCTTCGCCGCCGGCATCAGCCTCGGGGGCGATGACCTCCACGTCTTCGTCTTCGGGGGCGATGGCGACGGCTTCTCCATCGGCGGCAACCACCTCACCCACACCGCCCGCAAGAACGTCCGGATCACCTACGTGATTATGGACAACTCGGTCTACGGCCTGACCAAGAAGCAGACCTCCCCGACCTCGCCCATCGGCTTCAAGTCCAAGACCGACCCTTGGGGCGCCCTCGACCAGCCGATCAACCCGATGCGCACGCTCCTCAATAGCGGCGCCACCTTCGTTGCCCGCAGCCACGCCACCCAGGTCAACCATATGACCGAGATGATGCTGCGCGCCGCCCGCCACGATGGCTTCTCGGTGGTCGAAATCCTCTCGGAGTGCGTGGAGTTCTTCGAGGGCGCCTTCGACGCCGCCATCCCCCGCAAGGGCGGCCATTGGGTGCTCATCGACGAGAAGAAAAACGACGGCTCGCCCGAGGACGCCGCCCGCCACGATGTGAGCGACGAGCTGGCCGCCTTCCAACTGGCCGGCCAAGCTTGGCCCGGTAAGTTCGGCGTGTTCTACGAGAACAAGACCCGCCGCACCAAGAATGCCCTCGAGGCCGAGCTCATCGCGAAAACCCGCGAGAAGACCAAGGGCGCCACCGACCTCGCGCTGCTCCAAGCGACCTTCGCCAAGCTCCGCTGACGCGCGGCCTCTGGCCCGCCTCAACCTTCCGACCGCGGCCCCCCGGCCGCGGTCTTTTTTTTTGCGCGCGCAGTCCGCCGGCTAGACCCGCGCGCCCGCCCGCAGCCTTCAACTTTGTAAGGTTCCCGCAAGGAGCCCGCAAGGGAGCTGTGGCATCGTGGCCGCACTGTTCACCACGATGAATCCTCACCACTCCCTCGCTTTCAACCGCCGGCCGGTCCTCCGGACCGCGTGCCTCCTCGCCCTCGCGGGCGCAGCGGCCGCCGGCGCGCAATCTTTGCTCGCCGCCGCCCCCCAAGACCGCGTCGAACTCCGGCGTGACGAACGTCCGATAAACCGCACCGGCGGAGAAGCCGCGAGCTTCTCCCCCGTGGTCAAGCGCGTCGCCCCCAGCGTGGTCAAGATCACCACCGCGACCAAGGCCCGCCGCACCGCCACCGCCACCGCACTCCCACCCGGCTTCGATCACCCGCTGATGCGCCCCTTCTTCGGCCCGGGCGCGCCCCGCCTCGAGCAGCCCCCGCAGGCCGGCCTCGGCTCCGGCGTGATCCTCTCCTCGGACGGCTACATCGTGACCAACAACCACGTCATTCAGGGCGCCGATGAGGTCTCGGTGCAGATGGACGACGGCCGTGACTTCAAGGCCCGCGTCGTCGGCCGCGATCCGCAGACGGACATCGCCGTGCTCAAGGTGGAAGCCAGCGACCTGCCCGCCGCCACCGTCGCGGACAGCGACCGCGTCGAGGTCGGCGATCGCGTGCTGGCGATCGGAAACCCCTTCGGCATCGGCGAGACGGTCACCACCGGCATCGTCAGCGCGTTGGGCCGCCGCGCCGGCCTCGGTCTCGAATACGAGGACTTCGTGCAGACCGACGCCGCCATCAACCCGGGCAATTCCGGCGGGGCCCTGGTCGACATCGAGGGCCGCCTCATCGGCATTAACACCGCAATCCTCAGTCGCACCGGTGGGTTTCAGGGCGTCGGCCTCGCCGTCCCCGCCAACTTGGTCAGCCAGGTGGTCAACGGTCTCGTCGCCCACGGCAAGGTGGTGCGCGGCTACCTCGGGGTCTCCGCCCAGGACCTGACGCCCGCCCTCGCCGAGACGCTGAAGCTGGAGGATCGGCGCGGCGCGCTGGTCGCCGAGGTCCGCCCGCAGAGCCCCGCGGCCAAGGCCGGCCTCCGCACCGGGGATGTGATCGTCTCGGTGAACGGGGAGCAGGTCGAGGACGCCCACCGTCTGACCTTCCGCATCGGAGCCATCGGCCCCGGCACCAAGCTCGAACTCGGCATCTTGCGCGATGGGGAGCAGAAGACGCTGCGGGCCACCGCCGCCGAGCGCCCCGCCCTCCTCGCCGCCGCCGGTCCCGACGGGGCACCCGAGGCGAGCGCCGACGCGGGCGCACTGGCGGGCGTCACCTTCGGGGACCTCGCCCCCGAGCAGCGCCGCCGGCTCAATGTCCCCGCCCGCGTTGAAGGGGCTCTGGTGACCGGGGTCGCCCCCGACTCCGCCGCCGCCAAGGCCGGCATTCGCCCGGGCGACCTCGTCCTAGAGATCAACCGCCAACCCGTCCGCTCAGCGGAGGACGCCGCGTCGGTGATCGTTGCCGGGAGCGACGCGCGGACGCTGCTCCGCCTCTATTCCCGGGGCAACAGCCGCTACGTGGTAGTGGATGAGCGCGAGGCCGCCCAGTGAGCCCGTTCCCTTTGGTGGTTCAGGGGTGATACGCGACGACGACCCGGCCCTGCGCGGCCGGGGCGTTTTCCGTCCCCGCGCCCGCACTTGCCTCCCCCGCCCCTCCCGCGAAACCTGTCCTTATGCGCGTGCTCGTCGTCGAGGATGATGCCAAGATCGCGTCCTTCGTGACCCGCGGCCTGAAGCAGGCGGGCTACGCGGTGGACCACGCCCCCGATGGCGATACCGCGCTGGCCCTGCTGGATTCCACGGCCTACGACGCCGCGATCGTCGATGTAATGCTGCCGCGGCTGGACGGCATCAGCCTCGTCAAGCGCGCCCGGGCCGCCCGCCGCGAGTTACCCGTGCTGTTCCTCAGCGCCAAGGGCTCCGTCGAGGACCGCGTGCGGGGCCTGCAGGCTGGGGGCGACGACTACCTGACGAAGCCCTTCGCGTTCTCCGAACTCCTCGCGCGCGTGCAGGCACTGATCCGCCGCGCCACCGCCGCGCCGGAGGCGACCCGCCTCAGTGCGGGCGACGTGAGCTTGGACCTCGTATCGCGCGCGGTGACCTGCGCCGGCGCGCCCGTCGAGCTGCAGCCGCGGGAGTTCGCCCTGCTCGCGTTCCTGCTGCGCCACGCGGGGCGGCCCGTGAGTAAGACGATGATCCTGGAGCACGTGTGGGACTACAGCTTCGACCCGCAGACGAACGTCGTGGACGTCGTGATGTCGCGGCTGCGGGCGAAGATCGACCCCGACCACCGGCGCATCGAGACGGTGCGCGGCGTGGGTTACGTGCTGCGTCCCAGCAAGGGCTGAACCGTGGCGACCGGCCCCCTCCAACGTTTCCGGCGTTCGCTGGCCCTGCGGCTCGCCCTGCTCTACGCGGGCGTGTTCGCGGTGGGCTCCGCCCTGCTCTTCGGCTTCCTGTACTGGACCCTTACGGAGGCGCTCAACAACCGGGAGCAGGCCACCGTGGAGCGCCGCGCCACCGAGCTCGCCGAACTCTACGCCCGCGGCGGTCCCGCCCTGCTCCGCGCGCGCCTCGACCGGGACGCCGCCGGCGGCGGGCGCGCCTTCTTCGTCCGAGTCCTGCGCCCGGATAATTCCCTCGTCCTAGTCTCGGTGCCGCCCGACTGGGTCGAAACGCAGGTGGAACGGCTCCCCTTCCCGGGCCTGATCGTCACCCGCCCGACCTACACCGTGCGCATCCCGCAGGATGCCCTGCGCGACTACGCCATCGCCGGCGTGACGCTGCCCGACCGCAACTTCCTGCAGGCGGGCATCCTCATTGAGAGCCAGACGGTGCTGTTCGCCCCGTTGCGCCGCGCGTTCGCGCTCGCCGGCGGCGGCGCCCTCTGCCTTTCGTTTTTGCTCGGCACCCTCGTCGCGTGGCGCGCGACGGATCCGCTCCGCGCCGTGGCGGAGACCGCCGGCCGGATCCTCGCGACCGGCGACCTCGCCGCCCGCGTGCCGGGTGGCGCAGGCCGCGGCGAATTGGCCGAGCTCGTGCGGCAGTTGAACACCCTCCTTGAGCGCAACGCGGTCCACGTCCGCGGGCTGAGTGAGATGCTCGATAACCTCGCCCACGATCTCCGCACGCCCCTGACCCGGCTCCGCGGCGCGGCGGAACTGGCCCTGCAGGACGGCGGCGATCCCGCGGAGGCCCGTGCGGCGCTCGCCAGCTGCATTGAGGAGACCGACCGGTTGCTCCACCTGCTGGAGGTGCTGCTGGACGTTTCCGCCGCCGAGGCCGGCGTCTTGCGGCTGCACCGGGAAACTATCGACCTCGGCGAATTGGTGTATCGCGCCGTCGATCTTTACCGGGAGGTGGCCGAGGAACGGCGCATCCGCGTACGGATCGAGCAGGCCGTACCGGTGCCGGCGCGGGTGGACGCGGTGCGTCTCGGCCAGGCCGTGAACAACCTCCTCGATAACGCCCTCAAGTACACCCCCGAGGGCGGCAATGTGGTCCTAACAGTGCGGCCCGCGCCAGAGGGCGCGGCGTTGGAGGTCCGGGACGATGGTCCCGGCATCCCCGAGGCGGAGCGGGAAGCGGTGTTCCGCCGCCTGTACCGTTCGGATGCCAGCCGTTCCCAGCGCGGGCTCGGGTTGGGCCTGAGTATGGTGAAGGCGATTGTCGAGGCCCACGGGGGTACCGTCCGGGCCACCGCCGCCCCCGAGGGAGGAGCGTGCCTGCGCGTGCACTTGCCCGCGGCCGCGATCGCGAAGGCCTGAATCGCACAAGCACCTAACCTAAATAAGGTTAAGGGACAGCTAGCCGCCTAAACCACCGAAGAGCAGGACGAGTTGTCGGACCGAACTGACCCGCAGGGTACGCGGAGCTCGCCTTTTCCGCGGCGTCAAATCCCCTTAACTCGCTTGGATGCGCTGGGTTAACGCATTCCTGCTTGTCGCTGCACTCGTCCCTTGATCCCGCCTTGATCCTAGCGGGATCCTACCTGAACCCTTCGGTTATCCTTCGGTTAGGGTTCGGTTTTACCTAGGGAACGGCAATCAGTCTCCTCTAAGAGACCGAAGGATAACCGAAGGATGACCGAAGGATGACTCAAGGAGCACCGAAGGGTAAAGCTTGGCAGAGGATCGGGAACTTGGACCGGAGCTGGCGCGGAACTGGCAGGGATGACGGGCCGCCGTGGCTCTACGGCCAACTAATCGGCAGCGCTACTCGTTTGGGGCCCCGAACGTCTTTGGCGCGTCCGGCGCGGCTAATCCCAGAGGGTCCGCAGGTGCGGGTAGGCCCGGATGGCGGCGTCGGCGGTGAGCAGGGTCAGCCCGTGGTGGCGGGCCGTGGCGACGATCATCCGGTCAGCGGGGTCGGCGTGGAAGCTGCCCGGCAGGGTGCAGCTGTCCACCGCGATGGCAGGCAGCAGCGGTAGGAGGGAGACGAAGTCGGGATGGAGGGCAGCGGCGAGCCAGTCGGAGACCGGGCGCCCGAGTTGGAGGCGGCCGCGGGTGCTGAGCAGGGCGATCTCCCAAGGGGTGATGGAGGCGACCCCGAAAGGCAGGTTGGCCGGGTCGCCCAGAATGGCCTGAACCTGCGCCGGGAGCCGCTCGGGGGCTTCGAGCGCCCAGATCAGGGTGTGGGTGTCCAGCAGGTAGCGCATTGGGGCGGCTCAGTCACGCGCGGCGCCCCATTCGGCGGGATCGGCGGCCGGGGAGAAAGGCGCCTCGTAGCGCAGCACGGAGCCACGCAGGGAACCGAGCCAGTCGGCGGGGCGAGCGGTGCGCTCCAGGGCCGGCGGGGACACCACGGCGATGACGCGCCCCCGGTTAGTGACTTCGATGCGCTGCGGATGGGAATCGAGTTCGCGGAGCAGAGCGGTGCACTGCGCCTTGAAGGCCGAAACGGAAATCTGCGTCGTGCTCATTGTTGGAAGTTGGCAGTTTGAGCGTTAATAGTCAAATGGTCACTTTGATAGTCATTTACTACAAATCGCTGATTTGAATTATTTTAAAGCTCCTCAGCTCCCTTCCCTGGACCGCTCCTCCCGCTCCCAGGGTCACGGGTTGGAGCGAGGGCCAACGGAATTGTTGGCCCTACAGGGTCTGTTGGCCCTACGGGGTCAGGCCGTGAATCGCTAGTCACCGGCCGGATCTACGCCATCCGGGCCGGCGCGGCCAGCCGCCGCAAGCGGAGCGCCGCCTTCACCCCGTGCTTCGCCGGATGGCGCACCGCGTGCCGGATGAGCCATTTGCGTTCCTCCGACGCCCCGGCGACCCAACGCGCGCAAATCTCGAACGCCAGTTCGGGATGGTCCTTGGCGATGTCCCCCAAGTGATTCGCCACACTCCGGCGCACGTAAAGGTCGGGATCGTCCTTCAGGGCCTCCAGGAGCGGCAGGGTGGGCCGTGGATCGCGGACGAAGGCGGGGATGCGCGGCGCCCAGGGGAGCCGCGGACGCGATCCCTCCGAGCACAGGCGGCGCACGTGGGGATCGGGATCCCGCGTCCACTGCAGCAGGCGGGCGAGCGTGCGCGATTGCTCCTGCTGCAGGAACACTCGGAGGGAAAACTCGGCGGTGAACCGCCGCGTGAGCTCGTATTGGGCGCGCATCGAGGCCTCGAACGGATCGCGGCCGCCGTTGCCCGCCGGATCGAGGCCGTAGGCGGCAACGAAGCTGACGTGCGGCAGATAGAAAAACACCCCGAGGCCCAACCCCTCCGTCCGGGTGTGCGGCGGAGTGAGCGAACGGAGGAGCACCTCGAGGGCGTCCTCGTAGCGCGCCGGCAGGTGGGCGCGCAGCGCGCGGGCGAGATGGCGTCCGCGCTGGAGGATCGCGAGCGGGGCGAGCCCCGCGCGGGCGGTGCGGCCAAAGCCGGCGCGATCGAACCGCGGGTACGCGAGCGCCAGGTTATGCGCGAGGCAGTCGATGGCCTCGGCGTCGAGGAGCGCGGCGAGCGAGCTGCCCTTGGCGATCGCACGCGGGGCGGCGGGGAGGCGGGGCTGCAGGGCAGGTTGGGACACGGCGGTGGCAGCTGGGCATAGGTCGTGACCCGCCGGAAGGGAAGCCCGGCCCGTGGGCGGACCTTGGCTCGGCCGCGCCGCCTTGGGCTGAACTTCAAGGACATAGCTCCTGAAAGTTGACCCGAATTTTCCGCTCCTGTTGCCTCCCAGCTCGTGCGCCCACCCCTGCTGCCCCTCGTCGCCCTGTTCCTTGCCGCCGCCGCGTCCCTCGCCGCACAAGCGAAGTTCACCCAACCCCCGGCGGTGACGCCGAACCCCAACCCGCGCGCGCCGTTGGCGGCGGTGCTGACCTTCGCGACGGATGTCCCGACCGCGACGCAGGTGCGCATCGCGGACGACGCCGGCCGCACGTGGGAGCTTACCTTCGACGAGGCCTCGGCACCGCAGCGGGGGCTGGCGCTGGTCGGCTTCCGCCCCGGCCGCCGCCACGAGATCCGTGTCGTCCTGCGTGACCGCGCTGGTCGTGAAACCGCGGCGCCCGCCACGCTCTTGTTCCAGGCGCCGCCGCTGCCCGCGGCAGCGGACGCTTTTCCCCCGCTCACCGTCACGCGGGATTCCTCGGCCCCAGTGGAGCCCGGCTACACGCTGCTCAGCGTGCGCCGCCAGGGTCCGGGGCGGCCGACCGATCCGTTCAACACTGGCTGGGGTATGATTGTGGCCATCGATGCTGAAGGCGTGCCCGTCTGGTACTATGAGGCCAGTGCACGGATCAGCGACTTCGAGCGCGGGCCCAACGGCAACCTGTTCCTCTGCACGCTCGAGTACGAGATCCTCGAGATCGACCTGCTCGGCAACGAGGTTGCGCGCTGGCACGCCGCCGGGCGACCCAAGGGTGCGGGCCCGGGCATCAGCGTGCCCACGATGACGTTCCACCACGAGATCGACCTGCTGCCGGGCGGCAATCTCGTCGTGCTCGGCACCGACCGACGGGCATTGCCCAACTATTACACCAGCGAGACCGACGCCCGCGCGCCCCGCCAGACCCAGCAGGTGATGGGCGACGAGGTCATCGAGTTCAACCGTGAGGGCCGGGTCGTCCGCAAATGGAACGCCTTCGACCACCTCGATCCGTACCGCATCGGGTACGAAACCTTCAGTGGGTACTGGGAGCGTCGGGGCTTTCCCGGCACCCTGGACTGGTCCCACGCCAACAACCTCGTCTACGACCCGAGCGACGACTCGCTGCTGGTCAGTTTCCGCTACTTGGCGGCCATCGTGAAGATCGATCGCGTTTCCGGTCAGGTAAAATGGATCCTGGGGAAGCCGGATGGCTGGGCGGAGAAGTACCGTCCGCTCCTGTTCCGAGCGGAGGGAGACCTGCAATGGTTCCAGCACCAGCACTCCCCGTTCCCAACCTCTCGGGGCACGCTGATCGTTTTCGACAACGGCAACTACGGCACGATGCCGTTCACCCCGCCGAAGCCGCGCGCGGAGACCTTCAGCCGGGCCGTCGAGTACCAGCTGGATCCCGAGCGTCGCACTGTGCGGCAAGTGTGGGCGTCGGCGCAGGGCCCCGGGCCCGACACCGTCCTGAGCGAGGCGATGGGCAACGCCGAGCAGACGCCGGGAACCGGTAATGTGCTCGTCTTCTATGGCGCCCTGAACCGCGCCGGGGGGGCCAGTTGGAGTCGGGGGCGCGAGTACACCCATACGACGCCCGCGCGCGTCCTCTGGGAGGTCGTGGCCCGTGATCCGCAAGGGAAGACGGGGTGGCAGTTCTTTTGCGGCACCCGCTGGGCCAACCTGCAGCGCCCCTGAAGCGCCGCGCCAATACGGGGTCAGGCCGTGAATCGCTAGTCCTAGGCCGATTCTACGGGCCTGTGCCGAATGCAGGCGCCTACTGGCCGGACGCTCACCCGCACCCCCGCCGCAGACTAGCGACTCACGGCCTGACCC
>CAIOTK010000479.1 GCA_903861185.1 uncultured Opitutia bacterium
ACGCCCTGAATGCCGGCTCCGGGTAGCCGATTATCGCGTCTTCTACACCTTCGATGCAGGACGCAACCTCCTCTACCTGCACGAGGTCGGTCATTGTCGGGAAGTCTACCGCTGAACCCGTCAATCGACCCGCCTGACGATAGCCACCAAACGCTCAAAGAGCGCAAACCGCAGACGGGGCTCCCAATGGCGTCCCTAGACGCCACGGACGCCTGCCAGCGAGGGATCTAAGGCGAGGGCTCCAAACCCAATACCGCGCAGCCATCGGCTCGGTGTAGCCGGGGCGCGCCTGCCCGCCGAAGGCTCAGCGAAGGTGGGTCGCCCCGGTCAGCGCAGACGAAAAGCAATCCGCCTCTTCCCACATCCCCGCAGCCTGCCGGACCGGGGCAAAATGCCCCGGCTACATCGAGCCACAGACACGAGCCCCAACCCGCCCCCGTGGCGTCTATAGACGCCACGCAAAGCTCGTCCGCGCCCGCGACCCCTTTGCGCCTCTTGCGAGCCATCACCCCCTATTCCGGGTCGTAACGCGCTCGCGCACAGCGCCCAACCCGCTGCCCTTTGGTCCAGCCACCCGCTCCCTTGACGCGATTCATCACGGTTCCGCCCTGCCCAACTCCCCGGCCGAGGCTTGACCCTGTTCCCATAATGGGAACAAGCTGACCCCTGCCATCGGATGCGCATCATCTCCCGCAAAGCGCTCTGCGACTTCTGGCGTGGGCACCGCGCGGCCGAACCGGCCCTCCGCGCTTGGTTCCACGAGGCCAAGGTCGCCCGCTGGCGCAGCTTCCAGGACATCAAACGCCACTACTCCTCCGCCGACGTGCTCCCCCACCATCGCGTCGTGTTCAACATTAAGGGCAACCACTACCGCCTCGTCGTCCGCATCCACTACAACACCGGGATCGTCTTCATCCGCTTCGTCGGCACCCACGCCGAGTACGACCGCATCGACCCGACCACCCTCTGAAAATGCCGCCCAAAGCCATCAAGTCCGCCGCCGCCCACGCCGCCGCCCTCGCCCGCGTCGAATCCCTGATGGACGCCGCCCCGGGCTCCCCGGCCGAAACTGAACTCGAGGTTTGGAGCATCCTGATCGAGAAGTACGAGGAGGAGCACTTCCCGGTCAGTGCCCCGGACCCCATCGCGGCCATCGAATTCCGGATGGAGCAGCTGGGGCTCACCCGCACCGACCTGCTCCGGCACATCCCGAGCCGCAGCAAGGTCTCCGAGGTGCTCAGCCGGCGCCGGCCGCTGAGCCTGCAGATGATCCGCTCCCTCCACGCCGGCCTCCGGATTCCCGCCGACGTCCTGCTCCAGCGGCCCCGCCTGCGCAAGGCCCGCGCCGCCGCCTGACGATAGCCACCAAACGCTCAAAGAGCGCAAACCGCAGACCGGGCCGATAACGGCGTCCCTAGACGCCACGGACGCCTGCCAGCGAGGGATCTCAGGCGAGGGCTCCAAACCCCATACCGCGCAGCCATCGGCTCGGTGTAGCCGGGGCGCGCCTGCCCGCCGAAGGCTCAGCGAAGGTGGGTCGCCCCGGTCAGCGCAGACGAAAAGCAATCCGCCTCTTCCCACATCCCCACCGCCCTACCAATCCCACCCGCTCCGCCGTCCAGCGCTTCCTCCCACCTTCGCCG
>CAIOTK010000480.1 GCA_903861185.1 uncultured Opitutia bacterium
CACCAAGATCCGCGTCGCATCCCGCAGGGTCGAGAACCGGTGCGCGATGATCAGCACCGTCCGACCGACCATCAGCTTCCGCAACGCCGCCTGAATGAAGGCCTCACTCTCGCTGTCCAACGCGCTCGTCGCCTCGTCCAAGATCAAGATCGGCGCGTCCCGTAAAAACGCCCGCGCCAAGGCCAGCCGCTGCCGCTGCCCACCCGACAAGGTCGCCCCCCGCTCGCCCACGACAGTATCGTACCCCTGCGGCAATTGCAGAATGAAGTCGTGCGCGAACGCATCCCGCGCCGCCTGCTCCACCTCCGCCGCCGTTGCTCCGGCGCGCCCCACCAGCAGGTTCGCCCGAATGGTGTCGTGGAATAGCACCGGATCCTGCGGCACCAACGCGATGTTCCGCCGCAGATCCTGCAGCCGGAGCTGCCGGACATCGTGGCCGTCCACGGTGATCGTGCCCGCATCCACATCGTGGAACCGCGGGACCAACTGGGCAAAGGTCGACTTGCCCGCCCCGCTCGGGCCCACGAGGGCACAGATGGTCCCTGCGGGCAGGGAGACGGTCACGTCCTGCAGCGCGGGCGGATGGCCCGGGTAAGCGAACCGCACCCCTCGGAACGCGAGGTCGCCACGGAGGCGTTCCACGGTCACCGGTTGAGCCGGGTCGGCGAGGTGGATCGGCTCCCGGAGGATCAGTTCCAGCCGGTCGAGGGCGGCGGTGCCGCGCTTCAGCTCGTTGTTGAGGGCGCCCAGCTTCTTGACCGGCTCGTAGCTGCTGTAGAGGGCCGTGATGAGGGCGATAAAGGTCTCGAGCTGCAGCCCCCCTTGGTACGCGTAGAGCAGCGTCACGGCGATGCCCACCGCGGAGATCACCTCGATCGCCGGGGTCAGCGCCTGGGCGTACTTCACGATCTTCATCTGCGAGGTGACCAGCTCGCGGCAGGCAGCGGCGAACCGGTTCGACTCGCGCTCCTCCAGACCGAAGGCGCGCACCTCGCGGGCGGCGGCCAGGTTTTCCGCGAACTGGCCGCTCACGCCGCCGAGCTGGGCCTGGACCTGCGCGGCCCGCCGGATCACCTTTTTGCCCACGTAGCGGACCGGGAAGACGGTCAACGGCACCGCCGCGAGGCAGATCAGCGCCAGCCAGACGCCGTCCGAGGTCACGGCTAAGTAGGCCACCGCGGCGAGGGCGCTGACGAGGGTCGCCGGCTGCTTGATGCCGTCGTTCGCGAGGAGGGTGAGGCTGAACTGGAGCTGCTGGGTGTCGGACAGGCCCCGCGACATTAGGTCGCCGGTGCGCTTGCCCTGGACGAACGACAGCGGCAGCGCCTGCAATTGGCGGAAGTAATCAAGCCGCAGGGCCTCCAGCACCCGGACGCCCGCCAGTTGGGTGAAGTAGCCGTTCAGGTAGCCGCTGAGGGCGCGGAGGGCGAAGATAGCCGGGATGTAGGCCGCGACGAGGGCGACCTGCAGGAACGGCAGGGGCTCGGGCCCGGGCTGGAAGATGCGGGGGAAGACGTGCTTCACCAGCAGGGGCAGGCCGGCGCCGCTGGCGGCCCCGTACAGCAGCCCGCAGCCGATGGCGGCGGCGATCGGGCCGCGGACGGCAGCGAGGTAGCGGAAGTAGGGGCGGAAGCGGTTCACGCGGCGGGGGGAGGCGGCACGCGCCTCGGCCGAGCGGGGTCAGTCCTTGGAGGAACGCACATCGAGGGCGTCGCGCAGGCCGTCGCCGAGGAAGTTGAGGGAGAAAAGGGTGAGCGAGAACAGGGCGGCGGGGAACACCAGCAGCCAAGAGAACTCCTCCATCTTTTCGGCGCCGTCCTTAATTAGCACGCCCCAAGAGCTCATCGGGGGCTGAACGCCGAGGCCGAGGAAGCTCAGGAACGCCTCCAGCAGCATCACGGCGGGAATAGTCAGGGTGGTATAGACGATGATCGGACCGAGGATATTGGGCAGGATATGGCGGAAGATGATCCGCCGCTTGCCGAAGCCCAGCGCGCGCGCCGCTTCGATGAACTCCATCCGCTTCACCGCCATCACTTGGCTGCGCACGATGCGGGCCATGGTCAGCCATTCGACCGCCCCGATCGCCACAAAGAGCAGAATGATATTCTTCCCAAAGAACACCATCAGTAGAATGACGAAGATCGGGAAGGGCAGGGAATACATAATGTCGACGATGCGCATCAGCACCGCGTCGAGCTTACCCCCGAAGAATCCCGCTACTGCCCCGTAGACCACGCCGATGGTGAGGGCGACAAAGGTGGCCGCGAGGCCCACGCCCAAGGAGATCCGGCCGCCGTACAGCAGGCGCACCAGCAGGTCGCGGCCGAGGGTATCCGTGCCCAGCCAATGCATCGCGCTAGGGGCCGAAGCCCCCAGTTCCAGCTTCTGTTCCTCGTAGCCGTAAGGCAGCAGCCAGGGTCCGATCAGGCAGAGGACGGACACCACGGCGAGGCAGGCGAGGCCGAAGACGGCCAGCTGGTTCTTGCGCAG